>JAITGK010000154.1 GCA_031280635.1 Synergistaceae bacterium | reverse complement strand
AACAGTAATTACAAGGCTTTTAGGCTTTTATTTGGAAGGTTTTCGAGGCAAAATTTAGGTCTTTAAATCTAGCGTTTATGATTATTTAAATCTAATCAATATGATTCTTAAGACTCCATTAAAATGAACATTATTGCCCTTTTGGATGATGGCAACTTCATATATAATTCGCGATAAGTTTGATAAACCTTGGTTTTTCGTACTTCCTTTTGTGGAAAATTCCCTGTTGTCAATAGGCTTTTTGCTGTTTTTACGACAGCGTGATGAGAAAGCCAATGGCTTAAGCCATTGGATAAAAATCGTAACGCCACCAACGCGCGGCGTTCGTTTTGTCTTTTTTGCCTTCTTGCCGCATTTCTACATTACATGCCAAAATTCCCTTCATGGTACATCAACCATGGACTCACTTGAAATACGAGGAGCAAAAAAACAAATGAGAACTTATGTTTTTAAGCTTTATTGCTCCAAACGAAATAAACACATCCCCAGCAAGCCTAACCTTGCTGGCTCGATCTACAATCACTTAGCGGGTTGCGTGTAATCATACGCGGAAATAAGAAGCCAAAAAACGGACATAAACAGCAAATTTTCGCGCGGAAAAGAGCGGACCGCTATAGAAACAGGAGATGGCACAGCGCGGAGAATATGGGGATCCTCAAGCATATGGCAGTAAATCTTGTAAAAAAAGAACGCGCTTCAAAGACAAGCTTTAGAGGCAAGCAAGCCTCCTAGAACACGATTATATCCCGCGGTTGCTCGCGGCTGTTTGACGCGTTTGCCCTGAGAGGGTGCGCAGGGCAAACGCGTCGAAATCATAAACCCATAGTATCACTCACAAGACATAGCGAAACGGATTGTCCGCGCTCTGTTTTTCCGCAATCTTAAATATTTGGGCATTCACAATTTTTGAATATTCTTGGGCAGACGCACAAATATGGCTTGCGGGGCGCGCCCTCCTCGTTCGTGTTTTACACCGAAAAACCGACCCGCCGCTCCTCACGGTCAAGTTTCATCTCTTGTTCACGCTTTAAGGCGCGGATCAGCTCCTCATGAGAGAGCTCACCCCGCTCGGCAAGCCAGTGCTGAGAGCGCACGGCGTGGAAGTCTCCCGGCGTCAGCCGCGTCATTCCCCGCAGCTCCGCTTCTAGGCTCGGCGGCAAGCTCCCATCCGCCAGCGGAGCCAGCAGAGACGCGTAAAGCGCCTCTATTTGCTCTGGCCCGGAATAGGTAAAGCCCACTTTGAAGGAAAACCGCCTCATGGCCGCGGCGTCCATTTTTTCCATCCGATTCGTGGTGCAGATGCAAAAGCCCTTGCACTCCTCCAGCGCCGTCAGAAACTCGTTCACGATGGAGTTTTCCCAAGAGCGTTGGGCGATTTCACGAGAGTACAGAAAGGTGTCAGCCTCGTCTATCACCAGAACAGCCCCTTCCATTTCCGCGCGCCGGAACGCCTCCGCCACGTTCTGCTCCGACTCTCCCACCCAGGAACTCAACAGGTCGCTGGCCCTCTTCACAAGACATTCCCGGCCAAGCTCGTGGGCTATATGCCGAGCCAGGGCGGTCTTACCCGTGCCGGGAGGGCCGTAAAAAAGCATCGTTCCGCCTCCGCGCCGCAGCGACCCGTTTGAAACGTACATGGCGTGAGCGCGGCGGCACTTGTCCAGCAGACCTTCAACGGAACCGTCAAGGCGGACGCCGGAGAGCGCGTACTCCTCTTCCGGTTTGGCTTTTGGGCGGGAGGAACGCCCACCACACAGCGCGACGTGGGCCTGCAACACACGTTCGACCGCGCCGCCAAACTCCTTTTTGTTGTACCCTAGGTCTTTCGCCTGGCTCACCGCCTGTTCGATGACCGCCGCCGGGATGGAGTAGTTTTCCACCAACGACTTGACGCGACTGTCGGGAAGGTAGCTTTTTACCCGATATCGCGCGATGACCTGGTTCCAAAGGTTACGCCGTTCCTCTTCACCAAGGGCTCCGAAGTGGATGCTAAAGGAAAATCGTCTCAGTACGGCCGAATCGATATGCTGAATCTGATTGGTGACCCATATCACTTTTTTCCCAGGTTGTTCCAAAAAGGAATTCAGCCAGGCCTTGTCTTTCGAGTGCCAGCTCGTATCCAGAAGCCGCTCCGCTTCGTCCACCAGCACAAAGGAGTCGCGGTGTCTCTTTGCCATGTTCAGGCAGGCGATGAGGGAAGCCCTCCGGTCGTTGTCGTCATCGTCGTCGCGGCTGGCCACGGCCCACGCTTTCAGGCCTAGGTGCTTGGCCAGACTTCGGGCGAAAGTGGTCTTGCCGGTACCCGGAGGTCCGTACAGCATTATATGAATAGAATTCTTAGAGGCGTCGCTCCTGGAAAGCAGGGACTTCACGTGCGTTAAGACGTCCTCTGAGACACGAAAACTGTCTAGGGGAAGAACGTCCCCGGTGAGAGGCGCGCAGAAAAATCGGGCCATGTCCTGCGCGTTCATTCCCTCCCACAGGGATGAAACGCCGTTGACCAAGCGGAAGACGCGGCTGGCCTCAAGAAGGTTGAAGGACGTGAGCTCTTTGACGCACTCCCGCAGGGCCGGGGAAGAGACGCCCAATACTTTTGCCAGGGCGTCCCTTTTCGTACTCTTCCATATTTCCACATCGTCTTCGAAGTACTCCTCGATGACAGTGCGCGTTTGGTTGAAGTAGACGAACTCGCACAATACGGCGGCCTCACGACTGAGGCCGAAAATTTCCCTGAGCGACCGTCTCACCCACGCATAGTGACGCGAGTCGCTGGAAAAAGATTTGGCGACGGTCCGACACGCCCGCTCGAAGCGCTTCCTGGCGGAGTCCCAGATGCAGGGGTAATCGCTCAAAAGATCGTCGAAGTCCCTGACGAGTTTCACCAGAGGCCATCGCAGGGCCGCCATGAGAGCTTCTAACGCCTCCTGATCGTCCTGGGCCTCGGCGTCCTTGACGATCGCCTTTAATATGGGCTTGAGGTCCCCCACGCTCCAATGCAGGCATTTGAAAAAGGAAAAATTCAAAGGACTGCTGAACTTGACAACCGCGGCCAGCCATTCAGCGGTCTTGCGTCGCTCATACGAAACCTCAGGACTATTTTTCTTTAGGGACATGTTACGCTCCTTTCATCATTCATCCGATCAAGCTGTATCTTTCAATCAGGGGGCGGAGTTCGCGGTCGCGCGCCCTCCCTGACCCCCGCTTCATGGGCCGCTGAAAAATCAAAAATATAACCTGAAGGACATGGAAAATCCCGTAAGAAAAGCCGCGAATACCTCAAGAGCGACGATACTACTTACACCTTTTTTTTGAGGGACATTCTCACGAGCTTCAGGTATTATGGATCAAAAATCGACCTAGGGGGAGTCTGGATGATTATCAATATTCATGGGTTTGGCGGTGAAGGGAACAACTCGAAGTACAGGTGGCTTTGCGAGAACTTCCCTCGCCACGCCATCTACTCGCCAACGTTTCACTACGGTACAGAGGAGCCCGGCGGAATATTGGAACACCTGAAGAACAAGGCGGAGGCCTGTCGGAGAGAGAACCCCGGAAGCGAGACGAGCGTTTACGTTGTGGGCAACAGTCTGGGTGGTTTCTTTGCCTGGCTCCTCAATCAGGCATATCCCCGCGTACCGGCGATTCTGATCAATCCATCGTTGGTTCCTTTCCTGAACCTGTGGGATCGTATCCCGGAGCGTCTGTGTCGGATGTATCTAAAGCTGACGGCGAGCCGCGTTTGCGAGGAGGGCGGCGGCGACCGTCTTCACGTGATCGTTGGCGACGCGGACGAGCACATCGATCACGAGAGGATGACGCGCCCTATGCTGCCCACACATTTCAAAAACCTTCACGTCATAAAGGGTGGAACGCACCAACTCGAGATGACGCCGGAGACGGAGACCGTATTTAGAACCGTCATTCAGGCTCCGGAGGGTCCGACGGAGGGAAACGGAGATTCGAAATACCTCCATTACCACGGCGAGCGGAAACTGCCGTGAGAGACAACGAGTTATTACAAATTATTGAAATTAGTAATAACCCTGTTATCTTGGCTCCGCCCCAACTAGAGCCGTCGGTTCTTTTACGCGCAAAGTTCTTACCGTTTATATCCGGCTTTTGGTCTCTTATTTCCGCGCGTGATTGCGCGACCCGCTATAAAAAAATAGGGGTCTGACCCTTGGGACGTGGGGCAAAACCTGGGGAGAGGATATGGTCTATTAGGACTCTGACCCCATGCCGGACGGCTCGCGGCATGACGATGTCAGCAAAGGGCAGAAGCGTCCCGGCGGCGTTCTCCGGAACGACGGCCACGTCGGCAAGGCGCAGCATCGTCAGGTCGTTGTTGTGGTCGCCCGCCGCCACCACCAGCTCCGGACGCTCTGGCAATCCCGCGATGAAGTGTTCGAGGGCGCTGCCCTTTGACACCCCCTTGGGCAGGACGTCCAAAAATTCCCTTCCGCCGGAGGCCGTCTCTACGCGATCGCCGAACGCGGCCTTCACCGCTTCCTCGATCGAAAACAGTTTTTCCGGGGCGAGCCAGAGCCCTATCCGGTAAACCGGGCCGAAAATGCCGGGGCGCGCGACGCGCCGGACCGGCGCCCCGACCCGCTGGTAGAAAAGTACCGTCTCCACATCGTCCTCGCGGCAGTAGATGACCTCGTCGCCTGTAACCTGAATCTCGGCGGGAAACTCCCACAGGAATTCAAGTACCTTCTCCGCCAGCGAAGGGTCGAAGAGGGTGGAGTAAATTTCTTCGCCCTCCGTGCTCATAATCCGCGCCCCGTCGTAAAGAATGGCCGGCTGCGTGACGCTGGCCGCCTCCATGTGCCGCCGCGCCGCGCCGTAAGTTCGCCCCGTGGCCGCCATGATCTCCCAACCGCTTTTCCGGAGGCGCAGACAGGCGTCCTGAACTTCCGCCGATACGGTCTCCCCAACGGAAAGGGTGTCATCAATGTCCGTGACGAAGAGCTTCATGCGTCCGCCCGCCGCTCCCGGATCTTGGAAAACGTTATTGTCTTGTCGTAATTCTTCGGCAGATATTTGTAGGTCAGAATGTAAAAGGCGCTGCTGAGGCGGTTCAAGACCCCGATGACGTCCAGTCGGGAGGGGTCGGCGCCGAACGCGCGACAAGCGGAGAGCTCGGCCTCTCGCGCCCGCGTCCTCAGCGCGTTGAGGCCCGCCGCGGCAAGACCCATGGTGTGATGGGGAAGAATATGCCCAAGGCTGAAGCGCTTCTCTGGATGGTGCGACTGCTCCCGTATCTCTTTGGAGCTCAGTCCCCAGAGAGAGAGAGCGTCACAGGGCTTGTCCATCACCTCACAGAGCAAGACGTCCCGGAGCTTTTCCCGGGTTTCTTCGAGTTCTTCCACCAGGGAATCCAACCCCTCCCGTTCCGCGACGACCTGCAACGCCACCACGTCAGCGATGAGGCTGTCCAGGCGTCCCCGAAATTCGATACGCGGGTTCGTCTTGTCAACCACTTCCCCCGCCGAAAGGTGCGTCCTGTGCTCCTGTTTCTCCATTTCCGTGCCTCCAGTCGAAAAATATTCTCCACCTATTTTATCAAGACCGGCGACAGGTTGATATACTCCCACAGCTAATTTGACCCTCTTGCTCTGGAGTGAGTTTGGCGTTGCTCTTCTTGGCGCGACCCTCAGTGAAATCATGTTCCCATGAGTTCAGTCAAGGGCGTACTTTCGCCACTAGAGCCGTCGGCTCTTTTACGCGCGAAGTTTTTACCGTAATTATATCCGGCTTTTGGTCTCTTATTTCCGCGCGTGATTGCGCGACCCGCTATATAAGATATTTTTGCCTTATACTGTCATTATGGAATTGGTTTAGAATTGACTCTAAAGAAGTGGAGCCTCAGGAGTTTTTGTTTTTATGGAAAGGCGTGAAAATTTTGAAAGAAAAAGCGCTGGTTTTGTTTCGAGGAATACGCGGTGAGTGGAAGGCCCTGTTGGTCATCATCTTTGGCAACATCGCGTGCGCCTTCGCCGTGATCAACTTCACGTTACCCTACCGGTTTCCCGACCTGGGGGTGTCGGGGCTGGCGGTGCTCTCAAACTACGTGTTTGGCATCTCGCCGAGTTGGGTTGTCGCCGCTGGAAACCTGTTGCTGATAGCCTGGGGCTGGCGAAACTTGTCTTTGCGCTTTCTGGGATTGACGGTTTGTTCTATCATGGTGTTCTCTATCTTTATGCCCATTTTCTTAAAGTTTCCTCTGCCGCTGGAACAGGACAGCTTTATGGCCACGGTGATCTCGGGCGTGCTAAAAGGGGGGGCGGCGGGCATGATCTTCAACGCTGGCGGTTCCGGAGGCGGAACGGACATCGTGGCGATGGTTTTGCGCCGCCGCTACGGCATTGAGGTGGGGCAGTTTTCCATCTTCGTCAACCTTTTTGTCCTAACCCTGTCTCTGGGCGTGGTTGGGCTGAACCCCGTGGTCTACGGCGTTGTGGGGCTCTACATCTACGGCATTACGCTGGACAACGTCATGCGAAAGTTCGACCGGCGCAAGCAGGCCCTCATCATCACCAGCATCCCCGACGAGGTGTCTCACTTCATCACCTCAAAGGGCAAGGGCGTCACCCGCGTAGAGGGTCAAGGCGCTTACACGGGACAACCCCGCCCCGTGCTGATTTCCCTTTTGGAGCCGCGTCACGTGGTGCAGCTCAAGGCGTTTCTCCAGGAGAAAGACCCGAAGGCCTTTGTCTCCATCTGTGACGCCGCGGAAGTGCTGGGGCAGGGTTTTAAAAGCTGGAAATCCCTGTAGTCATGGTTCCCTGGCTCGCGCTGTGCGCGCACATGCTGTGGCCTGTCTCCTGTCCCGTTTGCGGAGCCGTGGCGGAGCTGGTCTGCGGGCCATGTCTGCGTTCCTTGTTCCGGCCTCAGCCTCCGCGTTGTCTCTGGTGCGGAGAGCTGGCCCCCTGCAAGGTGCACAAAGACAATCCGGTGAGAGTCCGTGTGGGCGCCGTCTACCAGGGGGTTATGAAGGATTTGATCCTGATGCTCAAGTACGCTAGGTATGAGGCAATCGGGTTCCAGATAGGGGAGGCGCTGGGGGAAAGGCTGACGAGGCCCGAAGCGGACGCGCTCGTCCCCGTGCCCCTGCACTTGAGGAGCCCGCGCCGCTACAACCAGGCCGGAGCCATCGCCAAAGGGCTGGGAAGCGTTTGGGACATAGAGGCCTGGGACGTCGCGAGTTGGGTGGAGGACGTTCCGAGTCACGCGGGCATGGGCGCGGCGAAGCGCTTATCCCTTTCCAGCGAGGCCTTTGCCTTCAACGAGGATATCTCCGGCCTTCGCGTCGCCTTCGTGGACGACGTCTGCACCACGGGCGCAACGCTCTCCCGTTTGGCGCGCGCGGCTCAAAACCACGGCGCGGAGGTCGTAGGGGCCTTCGCCGCCGCCCATGTACCTCCGGCATATTAGAGCCGTTGGCGCTTCTTATGGATAAAACTTTTGCTGTTTGGAGCCGTCGGCTCTTTTCCGCGCAAAGTTTTTGCCGTCTATATCCGGTTTTTGGTCTCTTATTTCCGCGCGTAATTACGTAACCCGCTATAAATAAGATAAGCAATAACGCTGTTTGGATACGTGTTGTTTCTAGTATAGAAAACAGGAGGTAAGGATCATGAGCGGTTCCGCTGGAGGTTTGCTGCTGGCTCCCCTTGTGCTGGGCATAGGGCCTCTGATAACCATGGCGCTTGTAGGAGGCGCTTTGACCGTCGCGGCCAGCGTGGCGAGAAGGGTGTCCGAAAGTTACGAGCGAGAGAGAAGGGCGTCCAGGGAGAGGATCCGACAGGTCGAACAAAACACCGAACGCATAGGCGGCTTCAGGGACAAGGTCAGAGCCGACATGCGGGAGGAAACGCGCCTGAACGCGGAAGTCGCGAGCCACATGGAGCGGGAGTTGGAACGGAGTCGCGAAGACGCTCGGGCCTTACTCAGCGGCGGAGAGCCTGAAAAATACCACCATTATCTGGAGACAATCCAGAAGGCTAGGGGCGACCTCAACAAGAAATTAACTTCCATGCAGAACGAGCGCTCCGCCCGTTACCAGACGGAAATAGCGCGGAGTATGGAGACTCTGGGACGCGAGATGTCGAGCAAACAGGAGGAGTATCTGGGCGAGCTGCGGAACCTGGGGAACGCCGAGGCCCAACGCCGCGAGAAAGCCAAAGAGATCGCCAGGATATACCTGAGTGAGGCGTACACCCTGGTGGAGTCCCTGAGGGGCGACTTCAACGGCGCTCACTTCGTGGGGGCGCGTTTGACCGTCCTCGCCGCTCAGGTGGAAGCGGCTTCCGCGCGGTTCGAAAAGGGGCGGTACGAAACCTGCGTTGCCGTCGCGAAGGATGCCAGCGTAGCGTCCATCGAGGAAATCTACCACGCCGACCGCAAAAAACAGGAGTGGGAAAACTATCACAAGCTGGCGCTCACCCTGGCCGCTGAGATCGAGGCGTACATGATGGAGCAGGAAACCGTGACCGAAAAGACCAAACAGGAGGTAGAAACCCGACTCGGCAAGCCCCTAGGAGACGAGGTTCTCGGCGTCAAGATCGGGGACTACACCGACAGAACGGACAAGGGGGAAACGCGGTTCAATCACCTGATAAACGCGGTGCGGAAGCAGAGGGCGGAGCTGGAGTCCGCCACCCCCGCTACGGCGTCCGCGGAGCGCCTCAGGGAAATCGCGTCCGCCCTCAATGAAAGGGCCTATCCCACCGCCATGACCCTGATCCACAACGGCATACTCAACATGAGCAACGCCTTCACGCGCCAGAACCTGAGTGAGGAGATCATCAACTTTTTCGAGGAACACAACTTCACCTTCGGCGGCTACGGGTATGAAAACGACCGACACGACGGAGCGTTGCACATCGGGCTGGAGAACGAGCTCACGGGCGAGGAGATCGTGGTGACGCTGGCGCCGGAGGTGACGGGCGGCGAGGTGCAAACCCAGGTTTCCATTGACCAGCTCAAGGGCGACGAAAGGAACGAAGAGCGTAAGGCCTACTACCGCCAGGCCGTACAAGAGGTTGTGGCCAAGGCCATTCCCGGCGCGTCCATGAGCCTGGAGTGCCACCAGGCCACTCGCGACAAGCTTTCCCCCAGAACCAGTCTGAGGGAAAAACTGAAACGGTAAGCGGCGCGGAATTTTTCCATGCCTTCTATATTAGAGCGGCCGAACCTCAACAAAATATTCATGATCTATGGGAACCTCGACGACATGTTCATGACGAGGGACCTGCAGAAGCGGGGCTTCAGGTTCCTTCTGAACTCCTATCTGAAAAGCATAGGCTACGAGCGGATCGTGTATTACTCTGGCGCGAAAAACGTTGGCAAGTTCGTGCTGGACGACGAAAGCGCCATGACGGCCATCAACGTGAACAAGCGGGAGACTCGCGCCTCCGTCGAGACGCGCCGGCGCATCTTGAACCCCACCGCGCCTCGCGCTCCAAGGCCTAAGGACGAGAAAAACGCGGAAAACCCGTCCCGCTCCAACGGGGAGACTCATTTGGTCTACAGCCAGCCCAAGATCACCCCCTTTGAGTTTCTGGACGACGCCAGGGTGATGATGAGTTCCAGCGAGCGGCGGTCGGCGGTGGTGTTCACGTTCATGCAAGACTTTCTGACGGAGCGAGGGCCCATGCGGCCCTACCTTGAACTGGTTTCGCACCTGTGGGACGAGTACAGCTTTTCGCCCAATAGGAACATCTGCGTTTTTCTGGCCCCCCAGCTCTCCTCCGCCGATATCGCCCGCCTGTTCGACAGAACGGAAAACGGCGATACCCTGAAAAACAAGTTTTTCAACCCAAACGGCACGGTGAACCGGTCGGTCTGTATCGAGGTCTCCCTGCCCAACCTGGACGAGATCGAGTACCTATTGGACTACCTGCGGATCGCGGGCGACGGCGGGCGGCGGCTGTCCTTCACCCAGGCGGGGAAGCGCCAGGCCGCCAGGGCGATAATGTTCCTCAGTCGCGAAGCGAACCGCGACGAACAGGGACAGGGCTCGCTACGGGCCATATACGGCGCGGTAGCGTCGCATATGGCCCATTGGGGGGAGCGCGTTCCCTTTTCGGAAGAATGCGCGCGCCGCCTGTACAGCCGCTGGAAGTCGGCCGACGAGCCCGACCCACTGGAAAAACTCCGTGACACCCGAGGGTGGGAGTCCATATACAAGAGGGTCAACGAAATATTGAAGGACAACGAGCTGAAAAAAGCCGGCGACCCAGCGCCCCGCGGCCATGAGTCCCACGCGGCCAACGAGCGCCTAGCGCCGCCCGACGAACAAGGGTCTCGATATCCCATACCTCATTTCGTCATACGCGGCAACCCTGGCGTGGGCAAAACCACGGTGGCTAGGCTGATAGGCGGGATTTTCCACGACGCGGGCATCCTCAGGAGGGGCGTTACCGTGGAGGCCAAGAGGGACGACCTGGTGGACGCCTACGTGGGGGGCACCGCGATAAAGACCACCGAGTGCGTGGAGAGCGCGCGAGAGGGTGTGCTCTTCATTGACGACGCTTACTCACTACTGGAGGAAGGTTCCGAGCACAACTACCCAAAAGAAGCCATTGACACCCTCGTTCCTATCATGACGAACCCCGACAGGTACAGGTTCTGCCTGATCATGGCTGGGTACCCGGAGCCCATGGATAGGCTTCTTGCCATGAACGCCGGGCTCCGAAGCCGCTTCAGCGGCGCCAACGTCCTCACGATAGAGGATTACCGCCCGGAGATTCTGCGAGACATCTTCGTCAACACGTGTCGCAAAAGGGGCTTTCGCTTCTGGGGGAGCGGGGAGGGCGAGGACGACCCTCTTGACCTGGACCTGTTTTTCACGAACATGTACAACCAGCGGAACAGGGCCGACTTCGGCAACGCCCGGGACGCCGTGACCGTGGCGGAGGAGACCATGCTGCAGTCGGGCGTCCGGGACCCCCTCTCCAAGCGCGTTACCCGCGCTGACTTCGGGGACAAGCAGAAGTTTTTCCAGCGCCGAGACGTCTCATCAATAGAGGAAATTTACGCGGAGCTGGACGGGTACGTGGGTCTGGACTTCGTCAAGGAGATATTCAAGAACGTAAGGCTCGAAATTCTGGACGCGCGGGAGTCCGCCCGTCGAAACGTCCCCGTGGAGGAATACCCCGACCACTACATCTTCGCCGGGAACCCCGGCACGGGCAAGACCACGGTGGGCCGGTTGATGGGCAAGTTTTACCACCTGATGGAGGCCCTGGGAGGCGAGGAAACGATGTTCGCGGACGCCTCAGAGCTGGTGGGCTCTCACTACGGCGACTCCAAGGAGAAGACGGCAAAGCTGTTTCAGTCCGCCATCGATCGCAACCGCGTTCTCTACATCGACGAGGCGTATCAGATCATCGACTCCGGCTACGCGGCGGAGACCGTCGGCGCCATGATGACAAAAATGACGGAGAACGCCCGCGACTTCAAGGTGATATTCGGCATGTACTCCAATAGGGTGGAGGAGTTTTTGGCCTTGAACACCGGATTGTCCCGCAGGGTGAGGGTGGTGAGGTTCCCCGACTACAGCCCCGAACAGTTATTTGAGATATTCGTCCGGAACGTGCGCAGCCAGGGCTGCACCGCCTCGGATGAGGTTTTGGACAGGATACGCGGCGTTTTCACCCGGATGTACGATGTCCGCTCCGAGAGCTTCGGCAACGCCGGCGAGGTGAAGCGCCTATTGACCGATATGAAACGTTCGAGGCTCGCCCGCGCCGAGGGCATGGACCCCGACAACCCACTCAAGTACGAGTATGTGCTGAATGATATCCCTGGAAGCGCCCTGGCTCTGGTGAAGAGCCTGATCACCCCCCGCTCCTTCGACGAGATCATGGGCGAGCTAAACGAGCAGATCGGGCTTTCGGAGCTCAAAGACGTGATCTTGAGAAAGAGAGAGGAACTGCTGTACGCGAGGTCGGTGGGCGAAAGCGCGGAGGACGTCCTGCCGGGCTACTATTTCTTCGTGGGCGGCCCCGGTACCGGAAAATCCACCAGCGCCCGGCTGTTCGGGGAGTGCCTCCATCAACTGGGTATAGTTAGGACGAACAACTTCTACTCCTGTACCGCGAAGGACCTCATAGGTCAGTACGTGGGGGAAACCGACAAGAAAACCTATAACCTCTTGAAAAAGTCCATAAACGGCACGTTGTTCATTGACGAGGCCTACAGTCTCTCCTACGCTGGCGAAAACACGGGCAACAGTTTCAAAAAAGAGGCGCTGGAGCAGGTCATCGCCTTCCTCGACGATCCGGAGAACAGAAAGCGGTGCTGTATCATCTTCGCCGGATACCCGCGGGACATGCGGGGGCTCTACCAGTCCAACGCGGGCATGAGATCGCGGATAGAGGAAGTCCATTTCAGAGATTACACCGCCGAGGAGATGTTCGAGATATTTGCCCTTTTCTGCCGCAAAAACGGCTACGCCCTGGCGCCGGGCGCGCGGGAGCGCTACGTGGAGGGCTTCGCGCGCCTCAAGACCTTGGAGTATTTCTCGAACGGCAGGACGGCCCGAACCATCTTCGAGCGCACGGCCTCTAGGATGAAGCGCAGGGTAGTGAGGATGGGCGTCATCCAGGAGGAGCTGAAAAAGCTGATCACCCTAGACGACCTGCTGAACGTTGGGGAAATGATTGCTGAGACGGGAGTAGGGGGATAACTCCGCTTATGGCGTGGGCACGAAAATAAGCCAAGGACATAAGCGACATAAACGCGGCCTCCTGATGGCCGCCGCCCCAATCGCCGCGTCCCTCATCACTCCAAGCTGCTCAAAAATTCCTCCACGCCGGGATGTTCCCCGTCTCCGGATATAAATATCGCCGTGTACAGAGACTTATCGTCGCCCTCCGCGACGCAGACCAAGGTATCGGTACCGTCGTCGGAGAATGAAAAAATATAAACTCCGTCGTCGTCCCGTTCCGGGGTTGTGCCGCCAAGTTCTTTGGAAAGCGCGCCCGCCAACTGCCGCAAGGTCTGCCCTTCCATGTCCCCGATGACTATCCCCACAGCCGACGCGCCATCATCCGCGCCGACGAGAAACAGCTCCTCGTCCTCGTCGATGACGCTCCAGCCGCGAGGAATGACCACGGACAGATTTCCGAAGCGCCGCCGCAAGCGCCGCCGCCTGTCCTCCCGCGCTTCCCCACCCCGCGCGCCGCTTCTTTCAGGGCGCGCCGCCATTTGCTGACCGGGGGCGAGCCGGGGCGTGACGCCGTTGTCCGCCAAGAAGAACGCGATTTCAGCGGCAAGTTGCGCCCCGTTCAAAAAAGCGCCCTCGTCCTCTTCCTTATAGCCCCAGGTGTTCATCCCAACGACCTCGCCCTTGCCGTTTACCAAGGGGCCGCCGCTGTTGCCCCCGGCGATGGAGGCGGAGTGTAGGATGGAGCTGCCCAGCTTGTCCTTCACAATGGCGTTGACCGTCCCCTCCGTGTAAATGACGGGAGGCGATTCGAGCCTGCTGGAGTCGCCTCTTTGAAGCCTTTGCGTACTGGCGTCGAACCGCGTCGCCATGGCGGGGTAGCCCCAAGCGCTGACCCTGTCCATCCTTTTTACGTCAAAGTTGAGGGAAAGAACCGGAAGCTCCACGCCCTTGGGCGGGTCGAAGCGCAAAAGGGCGAAATCCCTGCCGCTGACCGCCTCGTCTTTATCCTCGTGAATCACCTTCACGATCCTTGCTCTTCGCGCGGGGATCCGCTCGTTCAACACGTAAACGGTTCCGCCCTTCCCCAGCCCATCAACCACGTGGGCGTTGGTCGCGATATACCCATCGCCGACGATAAAGCCCGTGCCGGAGGCGATGCCGTCGTCGTCCTCCGCCACGATCCACACCGTGGCCGCCTCCATCATAGCGCCCACGGCCCTACGGCGTTCCTCGAACTGAGCTCGGGGGGGCGCGGCGTCGCCCCCGGCGGCCTCCATCGGGGAAGGAAGAGCCGTCAGAGCCCACCACGCCGCGAAAGCGCACAAGAGAATCAAAGCGCCTTTTTTAAGAGACATCGTTGCCCTTGTCCTCCCCGGCTCTGTCCAGCGACAGTTACTCCGCGAGGGAGTTGATCATTTTGTCGAACGCGGCGTGCTCGCCAAGCGCCACCAGCAGCATGATTCGTTTGCCGTCGCCTGACACTATGGCGCGGCAACCCACGCCGTTTTCGTTCTCAAACTGGAACATGTACCCATCCGGGAATTTTTGCAGATTCTTGCCCTTCAACTCCTCTTGATACGCCTTCGCCCAATCCTCAATACTCCCATTCTCGGCGGCGGTGATGGAAACCGTGAGCGCCGCCGAGTCGTCTGGAGCGGTGAAGCTGACGGTATAGTTTTCTTTGTCCTCCTCCACCTTCCAGCCATTCGGCACATCAATGGAGAATTGGTCGAACTTCCGAACCGCGGCCTCGGCGAGTCCGCCCCAAACCCCTAACACCATCGCGGCCAGCGCCGCCAATACGCGGATTTTTCTCATTCCTGAACACTTCTCCATTTTAGGGGTCAATGACCCAGATTTTTACTGGCAGACCAGGCGCTCGGTTTCTTGAGCGATAGACTTCATGATCTCGGCGTTTTTGCCGCCTTCCATATTGAAGAAATGACTCCAGCTGTCAGTCAGCCACTCCAGCGCCAAACTCTTGAGCGCGCCCCCCATCGTGGTCTTGGCCTGTTGGAGGGTGATTTTGCTCTTGCGCACGCCCATCACGTTTTCGTATCCTCCGGCGCCCGGAAAGAAAATCGCCGATACGCCGAACTTCGTCTTGAGCTCCGGGGCGTGATCGAAACGCCCCTCCCGCCTGAGCAGTTCGAACAACAGCTCCACCGTGTAGTCCTGTTTCGCGGTGAGTTCGATGGCGTGCCCCCAAAATTTGTTCTTCATGCCTACTAATATTCCACCGTTCCATCCGCGTAGATGGTCAAAGATTTGGCGTTGCCAGGAATCTCGAACCAGTCCACGGCGGTTCCATTCCCGTCGACGGCCCTCATGTCGAATTTACTATACGAGCCGTTGACCGTCAGTCGTAGCGTTTGTCCATTTTCGAGGATCTCCTGCCCCATGACGTCCTCCTCCCAGTCGCCCGTGCCGCTGCCCGAGACGTAAATCTCGTAGAGGTCAATACCCGTGGAGTTTTTGATTGTTATAGTCCCTGCCTCCGCCGCGATAGAGCCCGTCAGAACTACCAAAACCAACAAAGCCGCCGCAAAAAATTTCTTCACAAAAAAACTCTCCTTAATAATGTGTTTTTCTGAATGAATCACCAAATTAGATAAGAAGAGCAGAGTCTATAGGGGTTCAGCGCTTTCTTCCGCTCAAAGCGAACAGGGGAAGAACCATCCCAAAGGCCCCAACTCCAGTGTCACAGTCGCCGCTCCGTCCGCGCCTTTCCTCCGCGCGCCTCCGCTCTTCCTCGCGCCGTCTTCGTCGTCTTCGCCGTCTTTCCTCTTCGCGCCGTCTTTCCTCTTCCCGCTCCTTTTTATCACGCCATCTGTGACGGCCTCTTTCGTCATCGCGAGGACCGTTGGCCAACTCCCGGATCATTTCCTCTCCCGCCGCCAATGCCTTGTTGATGAAAGACGGAGGGGGAAAACCTTTTTCGTCGGCTCCCCGCGCCGTTTCGGTCGAAAAAATGACCAGCCCCACACACAAAATTCCACAAGTTAACGTGCTCCTAACCACGCAGCCTCTCCTTTCTTTGCTGGGGTATCCCCACAGGGACGTCACATATAACGGGAACGCGCTTTCACATAATACTTTATTTCCCATCCGCAAACGCCGCAATGTATTTTAAGAGCAAATACAGCTCTTGAAATCACTTGATAAAATATGTGTGTTATGCTTTATAGCGGGTCGCGTAATTGCGCGCGGAAAAGAGCCAAGGGCTCTAAGAGCTCCTAACATAACCCACCTGTTTGGGCCTTCAGGCTATAAAGCAATTTTTATAAATGCAGTATTTCAAAGTAAACTTTATCAAGATAGCATGGTTATGATAGATACTC
>JAITGK010000153.1 GCA_031280635.1 Synergistaceae bacterium | reverse complement strand
TTCTTTGCTTTCAGCGAATAAAGCCATGCCGTTAAAAGATTGTGCTCCGGCAATGACAGCAATTAAAGCGATGGCAAGAATGTCCATCAAAAGGTGACTGCTGCGATTTTTTACCCTTGGGTCTGTAAGTTCCTGAAAATATTTGTGAATGCTGGTTATGCCTGTTTGCATTTGCAGCCATCTCCTATCTTATAATTGAAATAGCTGCTTTTTAACACTTTTTTCTCATAAAGTAAATAATTTACCGCTCATTTTGATGCGTTTGCCCTGGTCAGCGCTTTCTCAACTCTTTCTTTTTGCCGGGTGTTGGTATAAAATAACTTCTCAATTTCTGTCAATTGATAATAAGGAGTGGGTCGAAAGGTGCGTAACGGAACGCCGGTTCTGAAGCTGGGAAAGCACCAACCGCGTTACCCTTTGATACAGGGAGGTATGGGCGTGGGCATTTCCGGCCCAAGGCTCGCGGGAAACGTGGCGCGGCGCGGCGCGGTGGGGACGATCGCAAGTGTGGGACTCAGCCACAACTCACCTCATTTTGTCCTCAAAAAAATGAATTACTTTGAATCCAACGAGATCGTCATAAAGGAAGTACTCCAGCAGGCGCGGGAGATCGCCGGACCCAACGGGGTACTGGCCGTGAATTGTATGGTGGCCCTTACCGACTACGACACCGAAGTTCGCGCGGCGGCCGAGGGCGGTGCAAACGTTATCGTCTCCGGGGCGGGGCTGCCGCTGCGTCTGCCCGAGTACACGAAGGATTTCCCCGACGTGGCCCTGGTACCCATCGTCAGCTCCGCGAAGGCGGCAAGCCTCATCGCGCGCCGGTGGGAAAAACAGTACGGCCGCAGCCCGGATGGCTTCGTGGTAGAGACCCCCGCCACAGCGGGCGGACACCTGGGGGCCTTGACAATGGAGCAGGTATACGACCCCGCGCTCTCGATAGAAGCGGCGCTTCCGGCCACGGTGCGCTTCGTCGCTGAGGAGATGAAGTCCGACATCCCCGTCATCGCGGCGGGCGGCGTTTGGAACCGGAGCGACATGGAGCGCATGTTTGAATTAGGTGCAAAAGGTGTCCAGATGGGTACGCGTTTTGCCTGCACGGTGGAAGGCGACGCTTCTGACCGTTTCAAGCAAGCCTATATCGACGCGAAAGAGGAGGACGTGGTGCTTATCCACAGCCCGGCGGGCCTTCCGGGCCGAGCCATCAAAAACCCCTTCGTCGCCAAGTACTTGAACGGAGAAGTGGAGAGCAATCCCTGCTTTGCCAACTGCCTGACCCACTGTCGTTACCGCAAAACCCGCGAGACGTTCTGCATCGCTATGGCTCTGGTAGACGCCTTCAACGGGAACTGGGAACGAGGCCTCTTTTTCTGCGGCAGCAACGTGGTTAAGGCCAAAGAGATCGAGACGGTGGACGGGATCATCGGATCCCTTTTCGACGATTGAAAAGCGGAGAAAACGCCGTGCGGCGCTTTCACATAAAGGTCTACGGCTGCCAGATGAACGTCTACGACAGCGACAGGGTGCGCACGGCGCTTTTGCGGCGAGGCTGGGAGGAAGCGGCGGACGAAGGCGGGGTCGATCTGGTGGTCTTGACGGGATGCAGCGTCCGGGGCAAGGCCGAACAGAAAGTGTGGAGCGATCTGGGGCGCTACGCCCTCCCCTGGCGCCAGGAGGGGCGTCCCTACGTGGCCTTGACGGGCTGCGCCGCCCAAAGCCTGGGGAAACGGGCTTTTAACCGCTACCCGTGGGTGCGGCTGGTTTCGGGGCCAAGGCATATCGGGCTCCTGCCAGAGGGGATTGAGCGCGTCATGGCGGGTGAGCGAGTAGCCCTATTGGACGGGAACCCCCAAGAATTCCACGATCTGGACGAGTTCCCGGAGGCGCGGGGGAACAAATACCGGGCCTATGTTACCATCGCTCACGGGTGTGATAACTTCTGCGCGTACTGTATCGTTCCGCTGACGCGGGGACGCTTTCTCTCCCGCCCGGCGGAGGATGTGCTTCGCGAGGTGCGGGCACTGCTGGAAAACGGCGCACGGGAAATCATCCTTTTAGGTCAAAACGTCAACAGCTACGGCAAAGACCTGCCAGAGGGCCTTGGCTTCGCTGGACTCCTGCGCCGGGTGGCCCGGACGGGCGCGGACCGGATACGCTTCGTGACCTCTTTGCCCCAGGACTTCACCGAGGAGATCGCGGAGGTCATGGTCTCCGAGTTCAATGTTTGCCCCTCACTGAACCTGCCCATTCAAGCCGGGAGTGACCGAATACTCAAGCTGATGAACCGCAGATACACGCGGGCCGAATATATGGAAAAGGTGCACATGGCGCGTTCCCGCCTTCCTGAGTTAGGACTTTCCAGCGACCTGATCGTGGGTTTTCCAGGTGAGACAGAGGAGGATTTCGAAGAATCGCTGTCCGCGCTTTTGGAGATACGCTTCGACCTGGTTCACACGGCCGCGTATTCCGAGCGCGAAGGAACCCCCGCCGCGTCCATGCCGGGCGCGCTGCCGCGCCAGGTGCGCCTGGAACGTCTCACTCGCGTCAACGAAATGCAAGACGCCATCACGCTCTCGATTAACCGGGAGCTGGTGGGGCGGAATTATCGCGTGCTGGTGGACGGCAAGGCCCCCAAGGGTCAGGGGCTTGAGGGCAAAGCGCTCCTTCAGGGGCGAACGCCGACCGACAAAGTGGTGCTGCTGACCGGCACGGAGGACTTGCTGGGGCGCTTTGTGGACGTGGAGATCACGGAGGCGGAATCCTGGTGCCTCCGAGGAACCGTCATCGAGTAGGTAAGGACACACTTTTGCCGTTGAAACTGTCAATGGTAAAGCAGTTTTAAGAAAGCGCTGATTAATGGGGTTCTTAGGGGTCTGAGACCCCTAAGCGGGGCGTGGGGCAGAGCCCCACAAGGGGTTAATCAGCGTTTCCTTTCATAAAGATCAACTTCTCCAAACACTGTACCGCTTACTACAAAATTATTGAATGTGCCTGATTTTCACTACGACCGCTCTCACAAAACAAACAGGCTCGATTTCCTTCTTCTCCATACTCAAATACAACAGCAAAGTCGAGCAGGAGGAACTCAATGCTCAAAAATTGTGTTCATCGGCAGCAATTTAGTATAAAATTAAGACAGCGATTTAAAGGAACGCTGATGTGTATCCATAGAGGATTTTTTGCGATGCTTCGCGACGGCTATGGATTGGAGCCGAATGGCTTGGTCGATTTATAAGAATATGGAGGGAGAAAGATGGTTATCGGCGACAACAGCAGGGATTACAGTTTCAGCGATGTGGAGCTTGATCCGCGTTTCAAGAGGTGTGAGTACGAGATGCTTTTGACGTTCGGTTCATGGATTGTCTGGGCGCTCTGCAGCGTCGGCCTTTCTTACTACCTTGCCCAGGGCGGGGCGGAAAACATGACCTACACATGCGGGGTTCCTTCGTGGTTCTTCTGGGGGATTTTTGTCACAACGGGCGTGTTTTTCGTGGTGGTGTGTTTTTTTTCCACACTGGTTTTCAAAAACATGGAACTTTTCGACACTTCGGCACAGGGTAAGTAGGGGGGATATTCAATGGAACTGAACGTAAGCAGTGAAGCGCGGTATATCATCATAGCGACCTTCGCGGCATACACAACCGCCATGTTCTTAATCGGCTATGCCTCGAAAAAAATCATGGACAAGACGGCCGTTGACCGCTACATGGAGGAATTTTACACGGGCGGGCGCGGCATGGGCGCGCTGGCGCTTTCCATGATGATAGCGGCCGGGCTGTGCAGCGCCGGAACCTTCCTTGGCGGTCCAGGAATGGGCTACCAGATAGGGGCAACCTGGGTAATGGTCGTCACAGCGCAATGCTTCATGAATTTCATTGTCCTTGGCGCCGTCGGCAAGAAAATCGGCATCGTTTCGCGCCGCGTCGGAGCGCAGTCCTTCATGGGGCTCCTGATGCACCGCTACAATCGCAACGTATTTTTAGGCGTTTTGGGAATTTTGGCTATCGTCGGGTTCATGGGCAGCTACGCGGCAGCTCAGTTTGTGGGCGGCGCCCGCCTCTTTGAGGCCATGACGGGGCTGGACTACACGCTAGGCCTGATCTTGTTCGCCGCCGTGGTGCTGATTATCGCTACCTTTGGAGGCATCAAGGGCGTCGCAATTGCCGTCGTCTTTCAGGGCATTATCATGACCCTTGCGGTGGTGGCGCTCACCTGGGGAACCCTGTCCCACATCGGCGACCTCGAAGGAGCCTTCAAAAGCATCGCTAAGGTCGATCCCTCTTTGCTGGATCCCTGGAAGTGGCCGCTCCTCTATCAGATATCCATGTGGATGAACTTCGGCCTGGTGATGATCGGCATCCCCCACTCGACCATGGGAACCCTGACTTATAAAAACACGCAGGCGATGCACCGGGCCATTCTCATCGGGGCCGTCTTCGTCACCTTCTGGAGTTTCGCCCTCCTGGGCATGGGCCTTCTGGT
>JAITGK010000132.1 GCA_031280635.1 Synergistaceae bacterium | reverse complement strand
CAAGCGGCAAGCGGCAAGCGGCAAGCGGCAAGCGGCAAGCGGCAAGCGGCAAGCGGCAAGCGGCAAGCGGCAAGCGGCAAGCGGCAAGCGGCAAGCGGCAAGCGGCAAGCGGCAAGCGTAGTTGTGTTCTTCTAACAGATCTCCTTCCTTTAAAGTTTCTTTCCTGCCTTTACCCGCGAGGGCGCGCCGCGAAAGAAAGCGCGTTTTCGCGTAAACGAAAACAAACCCCCTTACAAGATTCGAGCGTCGCCGCCGCGTCTCGGAAAAAATGGCGCGTGTGTCTACAAAAAACGCGAAAAACGCGAAAAAGTTTTTTGACTTTGTCGCGCGTCGCCTCGCTTGTCTTGTCTTCCTTTTTCGCTGTTTTCTCTATCGCGACGGCGGACGCCGCGGCGCCTGTCCCTACCAAAACAGCGCCCTCCGCGACGCCCGCGCCTGTGACCAAAACAACACTCTCCGCTACTCCCCTCGCTTCCGAAGACGCCAAAGTTTCACGGGAATCCCCCACGGTGGAGTACCCTGCGGCGCTTCAGGAAAGCGCCATCAACCAACAATTTGACAAAATACTGGGAATCTCGAGTGAAGCCCCGGACTCCTTAAGAGAAAACTTAATGGCGAGCCTACTTCGCCGCCTGCCTCGCTATGGAATGTCCTTCTTTCGCCAGGCTCCATCAACCTACGCGCCGGTGGAGTCCGCGCCGGTGACGCCTGGGTACGCCCTGGGGCCCGAGGATGGACTCGACATCACCCTGTGGGGAATGGTGGAGAATAACTTTTACGTCACGGTGAACCGCGACGGGTTGGCGAATATCCCGCACATCGGGTCGGTACGCCTGGCGGGACTCACCCTGGAAGAGGCCCGAAGAGTTCTGAAGGCCAAGTTCGACCGGTACTTCACCGATTACCAGATGAACGTCTCCATGGGCGGCCTGCGCTCCATCACCGTCTACGTCACCGGCGACGTGAAGAGTCCCGGGGCCTACACCGTCTCCTCCTTCGCCACGCTGGTCAACGCCCTTTTGGCGTCGGGGGGACCCTCGGAGGCGGGAACCCTGCGCCGCGTGGAGCTGAGGCGCGGCGGCAAGACGATCACCGTTTTTGACATGTACGAGCTCCTATTGAAGGGCGACAAATCAAAAGACGTCCGCTTGTTGCCGGAAGACGTGATCTTCGTCCCGCCGGTTGGTCCCCTGGTGGGGCTGGCGGGTGAAATCCGGCGTCCCGGCGTCTACGAGCTGAAGACGAAAACTCAAGTGAAAGACCTGCTCTACCTGGCGGGGGGCGTTTCCACCCAAACCTTCAGGGGGCGCGTTCAGTATTACAGAATCCAAGACCGCTACTACCGCACCGTGTTCGAGGGCAGCCTGGACGGCCTGGCGGAGACCGTTCTCTCCGACGGCGACGTGTTGCGCCTCTTTCCGGTGGTGGACATTCCCACCTTGGTGAAAATCGGGGGACCTGTGGGACGGCCGGGGACTTACGGGGTGCTTCCCGGCGTCACCAAGGTGAGCGAACTCATCTCTCAGGCGGGAGGGCTCCTGCCGATGGCCTCGAATCAAGGGGAGCTGACCCGCGTCGTCCCCACTCCCGAGGGGCCAATGACGAGGCGTTTTGACCTGAGCCTCTCCGCCGCTCTCAGCGGCGACCCGGCCAACGACCTGACCCTGGAACTCAACGACTACCTGCTGGTGCACATTCTGCCCGAGTGGGAGCTGCAGCGGATGGTCAGCGTGACGGGCGAGGTCGCGCGACCGGGAGTGTACGCCGTGATCAAAGGGGAGCGCCTGGCGGACCTCCTCCGTCGGTGCGGGGGCTTCACATCAAGGGCAAGCCTGCGAGGGGCGGTCTTCACGCGCCGCCGCGTGGCGAAGGAACAGCGCAAGGCCTTGGAGCGCATGGCCGACCAGATGGAGCGCGACATGCTGGAAGCCCTGAGAGACCTTCCGTCGGATTCATCCTCAGCGCGGGAGGAAGAAAAGCGCCTCCGGGAGCTGATCACGCGCCTGCGAGGCGTGGATATGCCCGGGCGGGTGATTGTGCGGATGGAGGTTCCCGACGCGCTGGAGAGGACTTCATGGAACGTGGAGCTGGAGGACGGCGACGCGCTCCAGATTCCCGAAATACCGTCTACCGTGGAGGTGATGGGGGCGGTGTACGCCTCTTCCTCCCATATATACAACCCCCGTATGGGGATCAACGACTATGTCAACGCGGCGGGAGGCTATCTGCGCACCGCTCACAAACGCCTTTTGTACCTGATGAAGAGCGATGGCGCCGTCATCCGCCTGAGCCGGAACACCAGTATGCTGTCGAGTAAGAAATGGACGCCGCCTAGGGGATTTTCCGCCGTCGTGGAGCCGGGGGACGTGATCGTCGCGCCCGTGAAGTACTCCAATAGGCAGTCATTGGAAACATTCAAAGACGTTGTGGACATCATTTACAAAGTGGCGGTGAGCGTGGGCGTGCTGATCAAGTAAGCGCGCGCGGGGGGTCTGAAATCCCCGGACTGAGGTCAATCAAAAGGTCACCTTGAGAGCGTCGTTCTTCGACGTTTCAGGATATATAAGGAGGGGTTAAGGTGAAAAAAGCGCTGTTGGTTCTTGGAGTGGTGGTTCTTATGATGGTGTGGTGCGGCGCGGTCTTCGCGGCGGGGCAGGCGGAACAAGACGCTGTGGAGCAAGACGCGGTGGAACAGGACGTGGAGGGGAATGTGGCGGCGGGACACGGCGACGTGGGGCACAGCATCGGCGGCGGCGGTTGTGACGCGGGCTTGCTGTCAATAGCGGGGCTTTTGTCGTTGCCAGGGCTTCTTATTTTGCGCAAATAGGCTCAAAGTGGGGGGGAGGCGCGTTCTTTTCCTCGTGACCGTTCTCGTGTTCTTTTTAGCGGGGAACGGATCGCGCGCCAGAGCTGGTGGAGCGGCCAACCCGGGCTTCACCGGCCTCTGGGAGTATCCCACGGCGGAGACGCCCGAGGACGGGGCTGGGCGTTTCGGCCTCGCCTGGGCCTCCCCTTACGCTTTTTATTACGTGGACCTGGCGTGGCTGCCGTGGCTGGAGGTCAACGCCCGTCTATCGACCTTCGACAACATCCACGTGACGCCAAGAAATCGAATCAACGACCGAGGCGACGGACGGCGCTACATGGACAAGGCCATAGACCTCAAGGTGATGTTGCACCGCTCTCGCGAGTGGCGCGTTCCGTCCCTGGCCTTGGGGGTCACCGACGTGATGGGGACGGAGCTGATGAAGGCCTGGTACGGCGTGGCCACGTGGCGCTTCGACAGGCTGGCCGCTTCCTTGGGCTACGGCACGGACAGGATGAACGGCCTTTTCGGCGGCGTGTCTTGGGAGACGTTGCCCTGGCTGACTCTAAAGGCCGAGTACAGCCCCATGGACTACACGCTGGACCGCGCGGGCGGACTCAAGCCCCACCCCAACGCCGCCAAGGCGAGGTACAACGTTGGGGCGGCGTTGAGCGCTCCCTGGGGTACGGAGCTGACGCTCAGTTACCAAAGAGGTGAGGAATTCGTCGTTTCCCTGTCTCACCGCTTCAATTTGAAGGGAACGTTTCTTTCCGGAAAGGGAAGAAACACGGCCTACGAGGCCCCGGGCGCCGCGCGGATCGCGGAGTGGGAAGACGTTGACCTGAAAAAGCTATGCGGAGAAATCGCCGACGCGCTTTCGCGTTTTGTCCGGGCGCGGGATGTAGAGGTGGCGGCGGGTGAGAAAAAAATTTACGTGGCCTACGAGAACTATGGGCACTCCTCCCAGGCGGAGGCGATGGTTCGGGTACTGGTGGTTTTGGCGGCGCTCTCCCCTCACCTGGACGAAGTGACGCTGATCCCGAAGGCGCGAGGCGTCCCTGTGGTTCGGGCGGAATTCCCTGGCGAGGTTCTTTTTGGAATCCGCGCCCGAGATCTGACGGCCAAAGACCCGTGGCAAGAGACCCGCTTCCTCTGGACGGAGAAAAAATTCTTCGACGACCTCGAAAAAGAGGGAAAGCTGTTGTACCGGAGCGAGCGCTCTCAGCGGAACCGGGCAAGCCACGAGTTCAAGGCGATGGCCGTCTATGAGCCGCGCGTCGACCAAACCCTAGACGACGACTACCAGAGCCGGTGGAGCGTGGACTTCGTGTACGAGCGCCGCTCCAGCGACGGATGGGGGGCTGTGGCCGACGTGAGAGTTCCGGTGTGGAGTGATGTGGACATCTACTGGGAGCCGGACGTCACCCAAAAAACCCGCCTCCATCGCGCGGCGGTTGGTCTTCTGGAGAAAATCCGAGACGGAGACTGGCTTCAAATATGGACAGTGAGCGAAGCGGGCTGGCTGGATAAGCGTCATTTTGGCCTCAACCACTGGCAGAGGGTTTACTCGCGGGATGGCCGCTGGTGGGTTGGGCCGCGCCTGGGATTCGCGCGGGACCGTGATCCCCGTTCTTTCTCGGGCCTGGCCAGGGGCAGAATCGATTACGCGGCTGAAGGGATTGATGACGATTCCTTCCCTTGGCGGCTGGGCCTGTGGGCGCAAGGGGGTTATTTCGCGCCGGATCTGGGTTTGGACCTGCAGGTAGACGCGGGACGCTTCTTGGACGAGGACGTGGGGGTAAGAGCTTCGGCGATTCGCCGGTGGGACGGGGCGGCGTTGGGTTTCTGGCTTTTTTACACGCGACGTTCTTCCGAAGCCCTGACGAACGCGGGCATACACTTGGAGCTTCCAGCGGAGCGGTGGTTTGGGAGTTGGTTTGGAAACCCCAGCGCCCACATATGGGAACAGGAAATGCCGCTTCCCTCGACCTGGACCGTGGACGCCGGGCGTATGCCGGGCAAGTGGCGCGACCCAGAGAGGCTCCTGTCTCAGTTGAGGCCTGTGGAACTCAAGAAGAACGTGAAAAATCTGTTGGAGGAATTTTGTTCCTTCGAGGCCTCCGAACCAAACGAGCAAGGTAAGTATGGCCTGACGGACTACCTTTTGAGGTGACGGCCTATGAAAAAGATGAAAAAGATGAAAAAAATGTTGTTCGGCTTTTCGCTGGTTGCCCTGTGGGCGGCGGTCGCGTGGGCGGAGGAAGTCACGCGCTACGAATACAAGATCCTCCGGCTCGGCTCGTTGTCGGCGCTGCAGGGGGCGAAGCCGGAGGGCAAGTTGGGCGAGATCGAGGGCGCTCTCAATCGAGAGGGGTTCCAAGGCTGGGAGATGGTGAGCCTTTTCGCCGTGCGGACGACTTTCGACCCCAACGTGTTTTTTGTCGCCATGAAAAGGCCGCTGAATTCGCCATCGGAGAAAAAAGCGGCGGAGAAAAAAGAAAGCAAGGAGGACGGTCATGTTTTTCATCAAAGATAAAGTCGTCTCCGGCGCGGACTGTTTCGCTATGGTCGTATCTCTTGATTCCATGAAGCGCCTGCTGCTGACCGTCGCGCAGGTCACTCTGGACATGGCGATTTACTGGATCTGCCTGGAGTCCGCGCGAGTCTTCTGGGTCTCCGCGGAAGTTCCTCCTCTTTGGGTGGAGAGGGAGATATTTTTTTGCGGCGTGTTTCTGATCTGTTTTTGCTTCAGGTCGCTTTACGCGTTCCGGACGTGGATGTTCTGGGACGAAACGCGGGAGGCGCTGAAGGCGTCCACGACGGCGGTGCTGGTCATTGTGACGTATCTTTTCGCGTTAAAACTGCAATTTTCGCGACTGCTTGTGGTGGCCGGGACCGCGCTTTTTGTCCCCACATGCCTGTTTACTCGCTATTGCGCGCGGCGTCTGGCCGTGAGATTAGGCCTTTTGCGAACCGCCGTTCTGGTAATCGGCGCGGGCAAAGCGGGAAAGCTTTACGCTCAGAAAGTGGCGCGGCATCCTTTTATGGGCTGCCAAATTGTGGGCTTTTTGGACGACGACCCGCGAAAGCTGAACTATCGCGTGACGGGCATTCCTGTCCTAGGTCGGTTGGAGGACTTTGAGGAGGCGACGCGCGGCCTGGACGTGGACGAGGTGATCGTGGCCATCCCCACGGCGGGTCGAGACTTGCTGGCGCGTATATTGAACATCGTGGAGATGCGCGTGAAGCGAGTCAGTTATATTCCCGACATGTACATGCTGACGACCTTTTCCGCCATCATGCGAGACATCGACGGTCTGCCGATGATCTCCGCCACCCAGGGTCTGCTGAGTCCAATAAACCGCCTGCTAAAAAGCGTGATGGACTACTGCGGCGCGGTGGTGGCTCTGCTTTTGTTTTCTCCGCTCTTTTTGTACGTGGCGTGGAAAATCAAGAAAGACGACGGCGGCGAGGTGTTGTTTGAGCACAACCGTGTGGGCCAGGATTTAACGCCTTTCAAGATGCGCAAGTTTCGAACCATGGTGCCCGACGCGGAAAAAATATTAGAAGAGCTGTTGAAGGACGAAGAGCGTAAAAAAGAATTTGAGCTTGCCTTCAAGTTTAAGGAAGATCCCCGCGTCACCAAGGTAGGGTATTTCTTGAGAAAAACGAGCCTAGACGAGCTGCCGCAGCTTTTCAACGTTCTAAAAGGCGAAATGAGTCTCGTAGGGCCTCGACCTATCGTCAAAAAAGAGGTGGAACTCTATTATGGCGAAAGGACGGCGCGTCAGATATTCAACGTCAAGCCGGGACTGACGGGTTTCTGGCAGGTCAGCGGACGCAATGATGTACAGGACTATCAGCAGCGCATCGATCTGGATCTCTATTACATCCGCAACTGGTCGCCCTGGCTGGATATCGTTATTTTGTTTCGCACAATGCAGGTCTTGCTCAATGCCAATGGGGCGTATTAGGTAAGGAAATTATGCTAAAAGAGGTATTACGTAAAATTCGAAGATTTTACGCTGGAAAAGATACTATAGGAGAATTTTTCTTGCTCTGCTTAGATTTCATAGTGAAATTTTTGACAGGTAAAGATACCAAACTTCGCCTGAAAGCTAAACGCTGTCGATGGAATAAAAAATATGTCTCAAGCGATTATATAGCACTCAAAGACGTGCGTTTACCATTGTTTGGATAGAGAGACAGGCGCGAATTTTTGGGGGCGTACTTTTGAGGATATTTTCGAAGCTTACATGAACCACAACGATTGCTATGATGAAGCCAAGATGGTCTCATATTATGACCTTCTTCCAGAAGGAACTTATTGTTTTTGTAACGATAAAATCGATATTACCGTAAAAACGGGTGATATTGTCGTGGACGCGGGAAGCTGGATAGGAGAATTTGCCGCTTATGCCTCAGTTAAAGGCGCAATTACATATGCCTTTGAGCCTTCGAAGGCGATGTATAACTATTTGTTAAAAACCGCGAAACTTAACCCCAATATATATCCTGCGCAAAAAGGATTAGGAGCCGAAAAATTCATCGCCACACTTTCAGAAGATGAGATTGCTCGCGCTGGGTCCGCTATCGTAATAGAGCGTTCATCGTTTTTCCCCGAACAAAATAGTGTTGAAATGACCACTATTGACGCGTTTGTTGAAGAGAATAATTTAAAGCGAGTGGATTTCATCAAGGCGGATATTGAAGGTTACGAACGTTACATGCTTGAAGGCGCAAAAGAAACACTGAAAAAATTTGCTCCAAAACTGGCAATTTGTACATATCACCGGAAAGATGATCCTCAAGTTTTAGCAAAAATTATTCAAGAGGCTAATCCAGCATACTATATCCTTCAAAAAAGGAAAAAATTGTACGCGGCTATTCCCGAAAATAGAAAGACAATGACCAGATGAACTCTCAGCCAAGGCGCGTTTTACACATAGTAAAAAGCTACTTTCCAACAATCGGAGGCATGGAAACGGTTGTAAAACAACTAGCGGAAGGAATGCTAGCTCATGGTTATAAAGTTTCGGTGCTATGTTGTGGTGAAACAAACAGTATTGATGTGGTAGAGGGAGTCACTGTATATAGAAGAAAGCCATTATTGCGGGTAGGAAGCGCGCCCATATCGTTACGGTATTTTTTTGACTTACACAAAATAATAAGAGAACAAGATATAGCGCATTTCCACGTTCCTAACCCTATAGGAGAATTGGCATATTATTTCTTAAGAAGAAAAAGATCGTGGAAAACAATATGTACGTATCACCTTGATCCAGTACGACCTAAACTTTTTGTAAGGTTTTATAAAAAATTATTATGCCGTTTTTTGGATATGTGTGACGTTATATGTCCAACATCTCCTAATTATGTGAATTCTTCTGATATATTAAGAAATTTTAGAGAAAAATGTCACTCAATAGCATTGGGCGTAGACACCGCGAAATTCATGAATATAGATGAAGAAAAGAGAGAGAAAGCGGAATCTCTTGTAAAAAATTTAAAACACCCTAGAGTACTTTTTTGCGGGCGTTTCTCATATTACAAAGGATTGTCTTTTCTGATAGAAGCTGTAAATAAGCTCCCAGAATGTTCTTTAATATTGGTGGGCGATGGAGAGAAAAAAGAAGAACTGGAGTGTCAAATCAAGGCATTGAACATACAGGATAGAGTAAAGATGCTTGGACATTTACCAGACGAGCTTTATCCCGCGATTTATCATGTGGCGGATTTATTCGCGCTTCCTTCGATCTATCGTTCTGAAGCCTTTGGCATTGTAGGGCTAGAGGCAATGGCTGCGGGTCTGCCATTGATTACCACGGAACTCGGCGGCGGAACATCGTACTATAACGTTGATGAAGAGACAGGATATGTCATAGCGCCAGGGGATTCCGAAATTTTGGCGCAAGCTATCCATAAAATTTTCGCGATGCCGGAGAAAGCGAAAGCAATGTCGGTGGCTTCAAAGAGGCGTGTTCAAGATTTTAGCCTAGTCAATATGATAGAAAAATATTTGAAATGTTATGAATAGGAAAAATTATTATTTTGACAAAGGAGTTTTCTACACATTATGCGCATTATTGCTTTTGTTCTAGGAAAACGTTGGGCAACTCCAGTATATTCATATGAAATGATAAAGGGACTTTCTAAATATTGCGACATTAAGGTTATTTTAGAAAAAGAAGTAGACAATATTTCTCAATGGAGGCAACTCCCTATAGAAAGATTAGAAGTTACAACATACAAAAATCATGATCTGCTAAGTGGAATATGTTCTTTTTTAAAAATTATTACTTTTTTAAAGATAAGACAATTTATTAATCATTTCAATCCAGATATCATTTATTACCCGGTATTGCATCCTTGGAAAATTGTCCTTGATTGCTGGATTCCATCCCAAATACCTGAAATTATGACTATTCATGATCCAATTCTACACGAAGGAGAAAATTCTTTTCTCTTTAAATTTTTTCATTGGGCCGCACTAAGAAAACCGAAATTCTTTGTGCTGTTAAACAACACGCAAAAAAATTATTTTATTAATAAACATAAATTGATAGATGATACTGTATGTGTCTTGCCACTTGGGGTATTTTCTTCTTACAAAGAATCAATAAAAAAATTAGATGATTTATCAGAATTTAAAGATATTTTTCAACTACAAGGTAAGTATTTTTTATTTATTGGGCGATTATTAAAGTATAAGGGTCTATCAACTCTTTTAAAAGCATCGAAGATATTACTTAAAAACAATCTGCTTATGCCTCTAGTAATCGCGGGGGCAGGTCGTCTTTCAGAAGAAGAACAGGATTTGTTATCTTTTATTTCTATATCTGGAAAAGTATATTTCTATAATCATTACTTAGATGATTCAAGTATTGCAACACTCGTAAAAAATGCTTATATGACAATTTTACCCTATGATTCAGCAACTCAATCGGGCATTATTCCTCTTTCATTTGCTTTCGGCACGCCAGCGCTAGCCTCAAACGTTGCTGGATTAAAAGAACAAGTTAAAAACAATGAAACGGGTTATATATTTACAGCCAAAGATGAAGAAAATCTAGCGCACAAAATGCTGCATGTCTGGAATCTAGAATCATGTTTTTATCAAAATATGCGAAAACAATGCTTAGTTTATGCAAATAAAAATTGGGGGTGGGATTCCATTGCTAAAGATTTTAATAGTTTTTTGAATGATAAAATAAATTTGAAATTTAATGACAAACCGAAAAAAGGAGCTCTAGAGATGAAAGCTATTTCACAATTTTCTATAGAAAACTATGCCTTTGAGAAACTAACCCTAAAGCAAAAATTAATCATTTTTATGAGGAAGTTATTAGGTACTCAAACAATTTTAAACGCGCAATTATTTCGTGGCATTATAGAAGATAGCGCGTGGCTAAAATATAAGTCGTTTGCGCCTGGAGGTATGGCATTAGATAATGCGGCTTTATACACATTATATCGAATCATGAATGATACAAAGCCTAAAAATATTTTAGAATTTGGCTTAGGGCAAAGTTCTATAATAATTCACCAATATGCAGCATTTTTTAACGCAAAAGCTCTAACTATTGAACATGATAATGATTGGATTAATTTTTTTACAAGTAGCATAAACAACGTTGATTTAAATATAAAACAACATGAACTTGAAATTATTAATTTTATGGGATTTGAAACTTTAGCTTATAAGAATATTAATGAAATAAAAAACGGGCAGTATGACTTTATTTGTGTGGATGGCCCCTTTGGTAGTAAACGTTATTCACGTTCGCAGATCATAGACATGGCAGATAGCTTATCAGAACAATTTTGCATTTTCATAGATGATTCTCAACGAAAAGGTGAAAAAGAAACCTTGAATGAATTAATAAAAATATTGAAACATAAAATGCAAGCAGAATTATATTGCCGAAATTATATTGGTGAAAAGAATCAGCATACGTTGGTTTGCTCTAAACATCTGAAATTTTTAACGTGTTTAAGATAGAATATTTTCTAGATAATGTCGTCACGAGATAATTATTATGATATTATCTCTCAATAAAATACAACAGAGTTGGGAGAGTAATATATGGATAACGCGCTTCACCGCCATGATATATCGGACAGAATATGGAACCTTCTGGCCCCACGCCTTCCCGGCAGGGAGGGCGCCTGGGGAGGGAAGGCCAGGGACAACAGGCTGCTCATTAACGCTGTGTTCTGGATTTTACGAACAGGAGCATCCTGGCGCGACCAGCCGCCTTGTTAAGGCGGCTGGAAAAACACGCATCGCCGCTTTTGCCGGTGGAGGGACAAGGGCATATGGGAGTCCCCACTGGAGCGGCTGATAACTGAGCCGGACTTCGAGTGGCTGATGATAGACGCCTCGCGCGTCAAGGCTCACCCTCAGGCGGCCGGGGCCAGAGGAGGAAATCAGGATATGAGTGTTACAAAAGGGGGCTCAACACAAAGATACATTTGGCCGTGGACGCGCATGGCATGCTAGTCGGAATGCTTATTACGGAAGGTATCAGAGCTGACCGCGCTCAGGCTTTGGCGCTTATTGCCGGCATAGGCGCTGAAAATCTTATGGCAGATCGCGCTTATGACACAGACGAAATTATCAGTGAGGCTAAAAAGGCCGGCATGGAGGCAGATATACCGCCGAAGAGGAAGCGTAAAGAGCACCGGCTGTATGACAAATATTTATAAAAACTCAGGCATCTGGTTGAAAAAGC
>JAITGK010000149.1 GCA_031280635.1 Synergistaceae bacterium | reverse complement strand
TCAAGGTCGTTAAAAATGGTGGATTTGACCATGAATCTTTTTGCGCGTTTCCATGTTAATAACACTATCGATAAATTGGCGCGGATGTTTGGATAAATCATTATTTATACAACAATACCAAAAAAACTTGCTGAAATGTTGATTGGTGCGAGAGAGGGGACTCGAACCCCTACACTTGGAAGTATCAGATCCTAAATCTGACGCGTCTACCAGTTCCGCCACCCTCGCTATTGCACGCCGCCGTTCAACACGGTGGATATACCATTGATCTATGTGAGAAGCACAAAAAATAACATGACTATAAGGTTATTTCAGCAATCTTAAGCGCGACAAGTTGTGAGGAGGCACAGGTCATCAAAAGCCAATTGAAAAGTTGAATTCCAAAATGTCGTCTATTAAAACGATAACAAAATTCATCGCAATACCTCTGAAGATGTTTCGGTTTTTCCTCAGGATCGAATTTCTCTCCCTTGTGCTCATAACCTTCCCCACTCAATACCTTATATGAACTCAATCCGTCAGTTCGGACAGCAACCCCAGGTTTAAGCATATCTTTTGCTACTTCCGCAACAACGGCGCTATCTATCTTGTCCACTACTTCCACTTTCAGGTGTTTGGATTCCCCTTTATCATTCAAAGAAAGACCTACTATAACCGGTTTTTTTTCTGTTCCACGCCCCCTTTTTCCTCCTTCATCCGACGCTCCCCAAAAAGCGTCATCCATCTCCACAATGCCTTTTAAAAGGTATTTTGTGTCACTATCTCCCATAGCTTTTCGCAATTTATGAAGCATAAACCATGCCGCTCCTTGAGAAAATCCAGCCATCTTTGCCGTCTGAACGGCTGAGATATCACGTTTGTCTTAGAACATCTATCATAACCATACTATCTTGATAAAGTTTACTTTGAAATACTGCATTTATAAAAATTGCTTTATAGCCTGAAGGCCCAAACAGGTGGGTTATGTTAGGAGCTCTTACGTTAAGAGTTTTTTATGGCGTTTTTTATAACCATAAACCGGATATAAACGGCAAAAACTTTGTACAGAAAAGAGCGAACCGTTATAGAATTTCAGACTCGGACCATGCAGGAATTGAAGTCTCAAAGAGAATGGGTAAACAGAGTCCCTTTCAGCGCGACGGTGGGACTGTTCGCGGTTCGTGGCGATGACATAATTGAATGCCTATAACGAACTCCCCCTCCGGGGAGGGGGAGCGGAATCCAGGTAGTAGCGCCGTGGACTATCCTCAGGCTCTCCGTCCCTTGGTGAGTTTGTCCACCAAGATGGCGATGGCGCCGTCGCCGGTGACGTTGCAGGCGGTACCGAAGCTGTCTTGGGCCAGATAGAGGGCGATCATGAGGGACAGCATGTCGGGGGAGAAGTGGAGCATGGTGTCGAGGACGCCCAGAGCGGCCATGACCGCGCCGCCAGGGACTCCAGGGGCGGCCACCATCACCACCCCCAGCATGAAGATGAACGGGAACATTCCGCCGATGGTGATCTCCGCGCCGTGCATCATCATAACGGCCATGGCGCAGCTTGTGAGGGTAATGGTGCTTCCGGAGAGGTGGATTGTCGCGCAGAGGGGAACGACGAAGTCGGCGACGTCCGTGCTCACGTTATTTTTCTTGGTCTGCCTCAGGGTCACGGGAATAGTGGCGGCGGAGGACTGCGTCCCAATGGCGGTCATGTAGGCAGGCAGCATAGTCGCGAGACACTTGAAGGGGTTCTTGCCCGCTATGGTGCAGGCGAAGAAGTACTGAATGCAGATCACCACGCAGTGCAGCAGGATCACCACCACGTAGACCTTGGCGAAGGTGATGAGCAGCGCCTGTACCTGTCCCACGTAGGTCATGTTGGCGAACGTTCCGCAGATCAAAAGTGGCAGGAGTGGGATGATGACGCCGGAGAGGAGCCTTTCGATGATGGTCTGGAGCTCGTGCATCCCAGCGGAGAGGGACTTGCTCCCGATGGCGGACATGCCAATGCCCAGCACAAAGGCCAGGAGCAGCGCTGTCATGACGCCCATCAGCGGCGGCATGTCAACGATGAAGAAGGGCTTGAGCAAGGACTCCTCAGGGTTCTCCGCAGAGTGCTTCGCCACCTCCACGATGGACGGGAAGATCGCTGAGTCGGTGAAGTAGGTGAGGGTACCCGCGAAGACGGTGGAGGCATAGGCGATGACCACGGTGAGCGCCAGGATTTTCCCCGCTCCTTTGCCCAGGTCGCCGATGCCTGGGGCCACAAAGCCGATGATGATGAGGGGGATGACGAAGCTCAAGAAGTTCCCGAAGATACTGCTGAACGTAACCACCAGCCGGACGACGAACTCCGGCGCGTAGGCCCCGATGAGGACGCCCGCGATGATGGCGAGAATAAGGCGTGGCAGAAGCCCTATTCCTCCCTTTTGCTGCAACTCTTCCGACATAACGATCCCTCCTTGCTGTTTTTACGCGGCGTTGACCGCACTTCTGTATGAATAGTCGGGACGCTTACCCGATCCCGAAGGCGTACTTGACCAGATCCCGGCTAGAAAAGAAACGACGAAGACCCCCAGGGTCAGGCCGGACATTTCTAGGAAATCCTTGAGAAAGGGCCGTTCAAGCAGCACAGAGACGTAGGAGTTGAAGACCGCCGCGAAGGCGATGGCCACGCCCATTGTCAGAGCCAGAGCGCGCGACCCCTGATCCAGGCAGAGGAAGGGGAGAATGAGGAGCGCCGCCGTCAGCGGGTAGGTTCCGCCTGCATAAAAGGAAGACACGTCCTTGCGTCCGTCAATCCGGAAAATGCGAGCGTGTTTTGCCTCATCCTCCGCGAAGCCGAGGATAAGGCTCCCGTTTCGCTCGTCGCTGATGGTACTTGCCATGCAACGGCACAGCTCGGCCCCGTTGGCTTCTGCCCGTTGAAAGTGGGGCAACGCTTTGAGTCTTGCCTGTTCCTCACCCATATCGGACCCTCCTCTCCAATGGTTTATTATAATACGCCGGTCAGCCTATCGGGAAGAGCGGACAAAAGATCGTGGACCCCTAAGAACCCCATTCAATCAGCGTCGCCGCTCTCCACACTTTCTACAAAGACTTCTGTTAATATTTCAATCAGTTCCAAATTGATATCGAAAGGGGTTTGCGTTTCATATGGAGAAACAAACGATCGCTATTGGCGGAATGACCTGCGCCGCCTGCGCCATGCGGGTTGAAAGAGCGGTGAGTAAGGTGGAGGGCGTGCTGTCCGCGTCAGTCAATTTCGCCACGGAAAAAGCCACGATTTCCTACAACCCGCAAAAGGCAAAGCTCCCCGCCATTCGCGCCGCCATTGAGAAAGCGGGGTACGAGGCGTTGGAAGCCCAGAAGAGCGGCGCGGTGGACGAGGACAAAATAAGGAAAGAAAAAGAAATTCGTTCGTTGCGAAGAAAGTTCATCGTCGCGGCGGTTTTCGGAGCGCCCCTGCTCTACCTGGCCATGGTCTCCATGATCTGGTGGCTCCGAGCGTGGCTGCCTTTTCCGAGAATCCTGGACCCCATGCAGTACCCTCTCCACTACATCGCGGTGCAGCTTGTCCTCACCATCCCCATTCTAATTGTAGGGCGCAATTTCTACACGGTGGGCTTCAAGGCTTTTTCCCAGGGCAGTCCCAACATGGACTCCCTCATCGCTATCGGCACGTCCGCCGCCGTGCTCTACAGCCTGTGGGCTAGCTACGACGTCTTGTTCAACCTAAACTTCGGCTCCGTCAACAACCTCTACTTCGAGTCCGCTGGAGTCATTATCGCTCTGATTCTTCTGGGCAAGACCCTGGAGGCCGTTTCTAAGGGCAAAACCTCCGAGGCTATCAAAAAACTGATGGGCCTGGCCCCCAAAACCGCCACTGTGATTCAGGAAGGCAAAGAGCTCGATATACCCATCGACGAGGTGGAAATAGGCCAGATTCTCCTTGTACGGCCCGGTGGAAAAATCCCTGTGGATGGAACGATCACCGAGGGGCATTCCGCGGTGGACGAATCCATGCTCACGGGCGAAAGTCTGCCCATAGATAAGAAGCCGGGCGATAAAGTCTTCGCCGCCACCATCAACAAAAACGGTGTATTCCGTTTTGAGGCCACGAAGGTGGGCAGCGACACGGCCCTGGCCCAGATCATCAAGTTGGTGGAGGACGCTCAGGGGTCTAAGGCCCCCATCGCGGCTATGGCCGACGTGGTTTCAGGCGTGTTCGTTCCCGTGGTCTGCGTTTTCGCCATCGCGGCCGCCGCCGCGTGGTATGGGTACACGGGCGACGTTACCCTGGCCCTGACCATCTTCATCTCCGTGCTGATCATCGCCTGCCCCTGCGCCCTGGGCCTTGCTACTCCCACGGCCGTCATGGTGGGCACGGGCAAGGGCGCGGAGTACGGGATTCTCTTCAAGGGCGGAGAAGCCCTGGAAACGGCCCATAAGGTGGATACCATTGTCTTCGACAAGACCGGAACCATCACCGAGGGCAAGCCGGAGGTCACGGACATCGTAACGGCGCCGGGCATAGACGAGGGGCGTTTGCTCCAGTTGTTCGCCTCCGCTGAGAAGGGCTCCGAACATCCTTTGGGCGAGGCCGTCGTCCGCAGGGCCGAAGAGGAAAAGCGAGAATTTCTATCTGTGGAGCACTTTCAGGCTTTGACGGGTTTGGGCATTGAGGCCGTAATAGAAGGAACGCGCATCTACGCCGGAAACCGGAAGCTGATGAACGAAAAAGGAATTTCCCTTGGCGGGCTGGAAGCCGAATCCGACCGTCTGGCGGGGGAGGGCAAGACCCCCATGTACGTGGCCCTCGACGACAAAATCGCCGGCGTCGCGGCGGTGGCGGACGTGGTGAAGAAGAGCAGCGAGGAGGCGATCAGGGCGCTGAAGAACATGGGAATCACCGTGGCGATGATAACGGGAGATAACCTCAAGACCGCAAACGCCATAGCCCGACAGGTGGGCATCGACCGGGTGCTGGCGGAGGTGCTGCCCCAGGACAAGTCGAACGAGGTCAAGAAGTTGCAGGAGGAAAAGCGAAAGGTGGCGATGGTGGGCGATGGAATCAACGACGCTCCGGCGCTGGTTCAGGCGGATATTGGAATAGCGGTAGGGTCCGGCGCGGACGTGGCGATGGAGTCGGCGGACGTAGTGCTGATGCGTAGCGACCTGATGGACGTACCGACGGCGATACAACTTAGCCGGAGCACGATTCGCAACATCAAGCAGAACCTATTCTGGGCTTTCGCCTATAACACGGCGGGGATTCCAGTGGCGGCGGGGGTGCTGAAGTTTCTCTTTGGCGGGCCGTTGCTGGACCCGATTTTGGCGGCGGCAGCCATGTCGCTCAGCTCCGTGTCGGTTCTGACCAACGCGTTGAGGTTGCGGAAGTTCAGACCGAAACGCTGAAAAACCTTGGGGCTCTGCCCCAAACCCCGCTTAAGGGCTGACAGCCCTTAAGAATCCCAATTGTGGAGGTATGGAGATGGAGGCACAGAGGATGAAGCAAGTGGCGCGTAAAGTAACGGCGGGAGTTTTGTTGTTTGGAGCGCTGGCGGCTTATTCCAGCAAGACGGAGGCGGCGTTCAGTACGGACATCGTGGGGCGGACGGCGATCACGTCCTTCAAGGCGATGGTGGAGGCTCTGGAGTTTCCTCCTGTGGTTGACGAGATGGAAAAAACGTGGATACTGACGGCCCCGGACGGAGAAGCGGCCTTCTGGTGGCGAAACGAGGCCAGCGAGCATCGCGTGTTCGATGTGTATCTTTGCTTCGACGCGGAGCCCTTTGTGAAGGCCGGACTAGCCCTGAGCAAACTGCCCGCCGAGATGAAGGGGATGCTTGAAGAGCGCGGCAAGCTCATGGTGGGGAAAAAATTGTCCAAGGAGCCGCTGGTATACGATGGGGAGGTTACGGCAGTTTCATCCTTCGAGCAGATCGTGAAGTTGGATAGAGAATCGGTCGGATACCACTCCGCGCTGGACCACTACGGCGTAACCGTGTCGGAGGGAAATTTGGTGGAATGGGCCAAAGACATGAGTAAAAACGACAAAGACCTGGTGTTCGTGCTGGACCCCAAAGTCTTCATTGACGCGGGAGTAGACACGGCCAAAGTGGAGGGTTGGGTTTACGCGAAGGTACCTCTGGAGGACGCCAATGGAAGAAAGTTTGAGGCGGAGAAATTTTTGAAACCATTCAATTTGAAGTAGAAATTGTTGAAGTAAAGGAACCGCTGAATAAATGGGGTTCTTAGGGGTTCACGATCCCTGAGTGGGGTATGGGGCAAAGCCCCATAGGAGTCAGCGCTTCCTAGAGCCGTTGGCTCTTTTATGCGCAAAGTTTTTACCGTATTATATCCGGCTTTTGGTCTCTTATTTTTGCGTGTAATTGCGCAACCCGCTATAAAACCACCTTTATATTGATGTCCGAAAATGGCGAGACATCTTGGGCGGAAGGCGCTATGATAGCGCCATTATGGAGACAAACAGGCTGAGTTTCAATGACGATTTTTTGTATGAGGTTTTGAAAAACCGCGATGGGCGTTTCGACGGGCGATTTTTTTTCGGGGTGACTTCTACGGGGATTTACTGCCGCCCGATCTGCCCAGCGCGTCGCCCCAGGAGAGAGAACTGCCGCTTCTTCGCGTCGGCGTCGGCCGCGGAGAGCGCGGGCTTCCGGCCCTGCCTCAGATGTCATCCAGAACAGGCCCCCGGCCTCACGGGCGCGTCCCAGGAAGAAAGGCTGGTCGCCCTGGCCGCGTCGGCGCTGCAAAGCGGGGCGGGCGTAAAGGAGGCGGCGGGTTCTCTTGGTGTGAGCGAACGGCGCCTGCGTCGCGTGTTCTCCGCCTGCCGTGGGGTTTCGCCCGTTCAATACGCGCAGACCTTCCGGCTTCTTTTCGCCCGCCGTTTGATCCTCGAAACCGAACTTTCCCTTCTTCAGACCGCCCTAGCCGCCGGGTTCGGGAGCCTGCGGCGAATGAACGCCCTTTTTCGTCAGCGTTACCGCTGCAAGCCCTCGGAGCTACGCGGCGGGTTCGTCAGTGACGTCCCGGACGTCGTCCTCTTCGTCGCCTGCCGCCAGCCCTATGCCTGGCGCGAAATGTTGGGGTTCCTGACTCCCCGCGCCATAGAGGGGGTGGAGGAGGCGCGGGAAAGTCTGTACCGCCGCGTGCTTTCGCTGGAGGATCGCGTTGGGTGGGTGTCCGTTTCTTATGACGAGAAAAAATCCGCTCTGCGCGTGGAGGTCTCGTCCTCGCTAATGCCTGTTTTGGGGCGATTGATCGCCCGATTGAAGCGGGTGTTCGACACGGACACCTGCCCGGAGGAGGTGAGTCAGGCGATCGGAAGCATGGCGGACGCCTGTCCAGGGCTTCGCGTGCCGGGCGCCTTCGACGCCTTCGAAATGGGAGCGCGAGCCATTCTAGGGCAGCAGGTCACGGTGAGGGCGGCCCACACAATCCTTACGCGCGTGACAAGAGCGTTGGGGGAGGAAACTCCCACCCCCTTCCCCTTCCTTTGCCGCGCGTTCCCCAGTCCCCGGAAATTTTTGGAAGCCGACGAGACCCTTTTAGGAGGGCTGGGGGTGGTGCGGAACCGTCAGAGAGCTCTGCGGGCCCTGGCCGAGTTCGCGCTTTCCGGTGGGCTGGAGCCCAGGGCGGACATTGAGAGGCAGATCAGCGACTTGAAAAAGCTGCCCGGCATAGGGGAGTGGACGGCCCAGTATCTGGCCATGAGGGCCCTGGACTGGCCGAACGCCTTCCCCCACACGGACAGCGCCATCAAGGCCGCGATGGGAAACAGGCCCCCCAACGAGATTCTGAATATCGCGGAACGGTGGCGGCCTTGGCGGGCTTACGCGGCGATGTACCTGTGGCTCAACGGCAGGGAAAAAGCAAAAGGTAGAGGAAGCGCGGAATATAGCGGATTGCATAATCATGCGCGGAAATAAGAGACCAAAAACTGGATATATAGCAATTCCGTTATAGATTAGTGTTAAGATAAGGTATATATAATTATAGAGGATGTGATTGTATGAGACCTATATCCAATGAAAAACGAGAGCTAATAATTGAAGCGAAGCAGC
>JAITGK010000125.1 GCA_031280635.1 Synergistaceae bacterium | reverse complement strand
TTCGTAGACTTGCTGTACGTTATGAGCGCAGAGCTGACATTCATCTAGCTTTTTTATTTCTTGGTGCTTCTTTAATTTGTCACTCTTTCACTTTAACTTAGTTATGTTAGATGCTCTTATAGAGGCGGAATTTCAAGCCACCGCTTGAAGCGGTGGTTGGTGACTTTAGGCCCCTGATTGCAAATTGGTATTACTAGCGGATTGCGTAATTACGAACTCGAAATTTTCGCTCCCGTTGGCCGGCTTCCCCCTGTGGACAAGCGGCCAACGGGAACGAACAAAAGAAAAGAACGATGAATCAACCCTGGACGGTGACGCTCAAACTCCCCTGCGAGGCCATTGCGTTCGCGTAGTCAACGTATTCGCTGAACATCCTGTCCCGCACTTCTTGCGCGAGAGCAATCGCTTCCGGGTCGTCGGGCTTCAGCCCTAAGGCTCCCTCCGCGTAGCCGCGAGCGCGGTCGTAGTCTGGGATATGACACAAATCCTTCGACGAGAAAATACGCGCCCCATCCTTAAGAAACGCGAACGTCGCCTCACGCGGAAGCCCGAATACGTTCACGCTTGTCCGTTCCATCCGGGAGGCGAAAATCGCGGCCTCGGCGTTCCGACCCTCCCGTTGCAGGGCCAGGGCCAGCTTCCAGTCGATCCGGTCGTCCCAGAAGTACCACCACTTGTGGTCCGCCCTGGCCAACAGGTTGTCCAGAAGGACATATGTGTTCAAAAGCTCGTCTTTGTCTTCCTCTTTGATCTCCGCAAGCCGCTTCAACTGCTCCATCGCCTCAATGGTCTTGAGTTCCTTCTCCAAGGGGTTCAAGTCCCGCACCCTTCCCTGAGGGAAAAACGGCAAGTTCTCAATGGAATAACCCTCGTCCCAAAGCGCGTTGACCTTCTCCACGGCAACGGCGATATAGCGCAGCCACGTCTCCATAAAATCCAAAACGTTGCGATGCCCCAAGACGAACTCCGCGTGTATTCTCCGCCACTCCTGCACGGAGGAAACGTCGTCCAGAGTTCGCACCTGGGCCAAAGCCGCCGCGCCCAAGGTCACCTGGCTCTGGTTGATGAACTCCAGCACGGGGTTGGCCCGGTGCACCCCGTCCAAAATGTCAGCCGCTTTTCCTCCGATGTTCGCGCGCTGGCGCGGCGTGAGGGCCGGCGCGCCCACGCGCTCGATCAGCTCGTCTACCCCGTCCAGCTTCTTGCGGGTGTCGCGGATGTATTCCATGCCCTCTTCTATGTTTTTCAGGACGCGGCGAACGGACTCGGCCCGCTGATCCGAGGTCTTCGCCGCCGCTGCCACAAGACTCGCGGGGGTTTGGGCAAAGGGCTCAAGACCATCCACGTTGGCGGCTATCCACTTTGCCAGGGGAACGACGGTTGTTCCCTGAATCAGCGCGCCGCCTTCCGTGCAGTCGAACACCGGTATCCCCATCATGGGAACGAAACGCTCCAAAAGCCGCAGGAACAGAAACCACATCGAATGGGTCAGCACCATGCCGCCCAGAGCGCCGGGCACGGTGAAGTGGCGTTTCAGCTCGTTTTCCGTGCTCTCCCCTTGCGCCGCCCCCAAAGAGACCGTGGAGTTGGCGTGGGTCTGCCGGGCCTCGCCGAAAGCCAGGTCCTGCCCCATCAGGGCCAGGGACGACGCGCCCATCACCGCGGCCAGCCATATCCCCATGTGAGCCACGGAAAGCCCGGCGTAGAAGGTATCTCCCTCCAGCACCTTGCTCACCAGCCAAACGTCCAAGGGGACGTCCCCTTTTCCCACGACGATCTTTGGACCCGGCCACTTTCCGGCGATCTCCGGCACACAAACGGCCTGACAAACCAGCAGGATTTTCTTTGTCTCCTCCGGGTATCGGGTCCACGTTTTTTCCAGGTATCCGTAGATCGGCAGGCCGCGCTCCAGGGCCACTGTAATGTGCGGGACAATCCCCAGCCCCAGGAGCTTGTACACCACCGTGTCCGCGCAGATGATGACGGCGCGGTCGGCGTTTTCCTTCAGCAGATGCACGTTTTTGTCCAACGACGGCCCCGACGCGACCCAGATAAAGGGACGTCCCTTGTAGGCGGTGGAGATGGTAGACAGAGAGGGCGCCAAGACGATCCACGGCGACGACAGCGCTATCTGACGAAGGCCTAGCAACGTGTCCTCCGCGGAGTTGCCCAGTTCCTGCAGCTTGGTGATGACGCGCTCACGCAGGGCCTTTTGCAACGGGGTCATCTGAGCCTGAAAGGCCTCGGTCTCGCCGGGGTGCGCCCATATCCGGGCTTGGGAGGCGATGTAAGTACCCAGGGGTATCACGTTCACCGCCAGCGCCTCCTCTATGGCAAACTCCTGCGGGTCCGCCGCGAAGGAGACGCGACACCCCGCCGGCGCCGCCGCGTAGACGTTTGTTGTGTGCAACAGGCAGGCCAGGAGCGCCATGTTGGGCTCCAACACCACCACGCCCAGCGTTCCCTTTGGCAGGGAACGCAACATACGGAACAGCCATGAGGACACCCCCACGCCGTAGATGAAAAACAACGGTACTTTTTTCTCCTCGTCCTTGCGCCAAGGGCGTTCTGGGATTCCGTTCGGCTGGAAGAAGGGCTCCAAAGCCTCGGAGCCCGATGTGGGAAAACCGCTGACCCACGTGCCGGCGGGCGTCTCCATCTCGTCGTGCTCCAACGTGTGGCCGTGGAGCGTCACCCAGTTTTCCAGCGCGAGGGCCAACCGCGGCTGTAAGCGCCGCAGTTCCTTCATGTTGACGTCCCAGACGGACAGGTTTTTGGGGTTGAGCGCAACTGTCGTCATTGATTTTTCCCCTGCTCTCCCTGTTTTTTCGGGCGCACCGTTTTGAGCTTGGAGAGCTTCGAGAAAGCCGAGACGGGAAGCTGGGGCGTGCTCACCGGCGTTTTAGCGGTCTGCCGGGCCGCCTTTGCCGCCTTCCGGTTCTCCTCCACGATGGCGTCCCAAAGCTCTTTGCGCCAAATTTGTGTTTTCTGCGGGGCGTTGATGCCCAAACGCACCACGTCCCCCCGCACGTCGATAACGGTAACTTCTATGTCCTCGCCGATCTGTATGGACTCGTTGACGCGGCGGCTGAGGACCAACATCTACGCTTCCCCCGCCAATTCCGCCATTGCCGCGGTTTTCATCGCGTCCCTGACGCTTTCTGGAAAGACGGTGTGATGAATGGAGTACTCCTCGTTCAAAACAATGACCTGCACGGCCCTGCGGTTTCTCAAGTTCACAAGGATGGGCGCGCGGAGGTTGGCCGTCATGTCCCAGGGCTCGGCCTCCGGAATCGACACCACAATCAGAAGCGCCAGGTCGCTGGGGTCTTTGGAGCCCACCAAATCCAGCTCGTCCTCCGGTATCTTGGCGTTGTAGTCCGACATCACCGCGTCCGGCGTCGTCACGGGCAGGGCCAGCTCCCCGTCCTCCACGTTTTGCAGCCACTTGATGGCGTTGTCCTCCTCGCCCGCCAAAACCCAATTGCGGTTGTCCTCAAAGGCCGGCAACCCTCGTGGGAAAACAAGGACATCCTCCTCCGTATACGAAATATCGCCGAAACGCGAGCTCGCCGCGATTTGAAGCATATTGACCTCGTGTTCGCGGCTAGCGCAGGTAGTTGAGGAGCGTCGGCTGGACGATATAGGAAATGACGCCCAAACTCGCCTGATAGATGGTCTGGGCCATCATCAGTTGTGTGGTGAGCTCCGCGATGTCGGGAACGAACAGTCTGTCGTGAGCCTCCGTCATGGAGATGTCGTCGAGTTCCATCCGCGTGATGTTCCCGTCGTAACGCATCTGTAAGGCCCCGCTGGCGGAGATGAACTTCAACACGTTGTCCATAAAGGCGTCGATCTTGGGCAGCAGCTTCTCCGACAAACCGTCGCGGTTCTCCGACCGTACCGCCGCGGCAACGTCGTCCAGCACCCCGAAGAAGTTCTGCCGCGTCTGGTTCGCCCCGCCGCGCGTCACCACGTTCTGGGTGTGAATGCCCGGCGCCGCGCGGACATAACCCGGCGCGTTCGAGCCCTGCAGGTCATACCCGCCCCGGTAGGGCGTCGAGGAGGAGGGCGTCGCTCCAAGCAAACCGTAGGCATTGTACGTGACCCACGTCGAAGTCGTCGCGTCAAACGTGTGAATGGCGTTGTTTCCGTCGAGAACCGCGGGCGGCGTCACGTTAGTGACGGGTCCGCCCGGTATGTTGCAGTAGTAGGCGCCGCCTGAGCCGTCATCGACCAAAACAACGTCCTCCGCGGCCAGCGACGCCGTCGGCAAAGCGCTCCAGGTCGTGCCGTCATGCGTGTAAATGTCGCCTGTCGAGGTGTCCAAATAGGTGTCGCCCGCGCTTCCCATAACACCTGGGGTTCCTGTTCCCGCCTGGTTCACCGTGTAGATGTTCTTCGCCACAGGGCCCTGATAAACCCCGTCGCTCGTCTGAAACTCTGAAACGTAAGGCACTGTTCCTGGCGACGTAACGCTAATCCCCACGTTCGTGCTCACGTCTATCGAGTACCCCCGCGGGGACCAAAGCGCTAGTCGCCCGTCCTTGTTTAGCTCGGCCCTCACGTCGTAGTCCTGCATCCGCGCGTTGATGGCGGCCACCAGGTCCGTCGCGTCCATGTTCCCATTGCCGTTGATGTCGCGCATGGCCGTGAGGTCTATCGTGTGGGTGTAGCCCGCCACGGTTACGCTGAAGGTCGAGGGCGGCGTTCCGGGGGTTATGGGAAGGGGGATAGACCAAGCGCCTAGGGCTGTCAGATCCACGCTTCCCTGTATGCTGGTGTTGAGCAGCAACTGATCCTGCGCCACTGTCCCTTTCACGTCGATGACGTTCACCGCCGAGCCGTCCTTGGCGGCGATGGAGATAACCGGGGTGTTGCCCCCCAGGTAGCCCACGTTGCCCATGTTCTGGTCGAAGTAGTTGACGTAGAGCCAGTCCCCGGCCTGGGAGCGCAGGCGATCCATAACGCTCTTCACCGTGTCGTTCGGCCCCACGTCGATCTCGACGCTGTGCCCCAGCGTCTCAAAGCGGATCGTTCCCGCGCTGTTGACAAGAGTGTCGTCGTTCAGAGCCGGAACGCTGGTCACGCCGCCGTGAATGCCCGTCTGCGCGGCGATGCCCGCCGTGTAGGAATCGCTCCAGTTGGGGTCGAGAATGGGCAGGTCCACCACCTCGAAGGGCTCCCCCGTCACCGCCGCCAGGGAGGCGGAGTTCGGCAGCGGCTGCCCGTTGCCGTCCACGGGGATCACGACCTTCATGATCTCGTAACCCGCCTGCTCGTTGACCTGCTTGGCGATCTGCTCCATCACCTTCACCCGGTCGGCAAAGTGCGTGTTTGGATCATAAGGAGGCACTGACGTGTTGGGATCAGGCTGATAACCGGGGTTGACAATCCCCACGTTCTTGCGCGTCAGGCGGATGTCGTAGGTCTTGCCGCAGGTCATCTGCACCCGCACCATCGCGGCTAGGTTGTCGTCAAGGCAGGGCGCGGAGGGGAAACGGATCTGGCTCAAGCCCGTATTGTCGTCCGCGCGCAGGGCCGTGGAAAGCCCCACCTCCTCCGCGTAGCGCGACGCGTTCATGTCCATGATCGCCACGGGAGCGCCGTCCTTGCTGCGAATAACCAGGCGGCTGGTGGCGGGTTCCTCGTTGGCGCTGGTGCCCAGGCCGGTCTCGTAGTCGTCCAGGTTGTTGGAGGCGCCTGGCGTTCGGGAGGGATCCACCGTGACCTCCAGCCAGCCCACTCCCGCGTTTCTCAGGCGCTCGGCTAGCTGCTCCATGGTGTACGCGCCTGGGTTCAGCTTGATCTCCGTCACGCGGGAGCCGCTGATGACCCGCCAGTGCAGGGGATCGCCCGTGTAGTTCCCCGATCCAGGGGGTGTTTCCGTCCCCACTTCCAGCGCCTCGCCCGCTTTATACTCGCGACTCGTCAGGGCCGTTTCCATACCCAGGTAGTCGAAGACGTCGATGTGGCTGTGGTCCACGGGACGGGTCCGCTCCTTGGAGCCTACAATTCCCCTCTCCAACGTGGAGGTCGGCTCCACGGAGTAGGAATAATCGAACAGGGACATGGCCATGCCCTCGCCCCAGATGGTGAAGGAGGGATAGTGTTGTTTTTCTTGGGCCGCGTCCACCGCCAAGGGGTCGGAGGGCGCGTCGCCCACGCGCTGGGCGGCGACTACTAGTTGAGCGCCGTCCACCGAGGTGCGCGCGTAAAGGCCCTCGATGGCGTTGAGGCGGTTGGCGATCTTCGTCAGATCGTCTCCATCGTTGACGAAAACCTTCATGGGAAGGGCCTCGCCCAGCTTCACCGTCAGGGAGCTGAAGGTGCTCTTCAATGGGTCTGACGTCCCACCGGCATAGCCAAAAAGCTGCGACGTCCCGCCGGCGGTATAAGAACCACCCGCATCCTCGACCTCGACCTGACCCAGCGTGGACTGCAGCACCAGGCGGCCCGCCGCCAAGGAGGCGAAGGGCTCATCCCCCGCCCCGGTGGGCATTTTGGCGTTGATAGCGTTCACCAGCTCATTGATGTTCTTGTAGTCGTCCAGCTTGAAGGTCTCCGCGGGATACCCCGCTATCGTGATGTCAATGGCTTTGTTCAGGCTGTCGCCCCGCCAGCCCAACACGTTGGTCGCGCCCATCAGGCCGCTGTGCTTGGGGGGCTCGCTCACCTTTATCCCCCCCGTCACCGCGTCCAGCCCCGTGCCGTCAACCTGGATCTTCCCGCCGGCGGGAGAGGTCAAGACAATTTTTCCGTTCAACTCGGAAACGCTAATGGAAGAAGTCAACTGCGTATCAAGCCACGCGGCGAAGTTTTGAGCTGTGGGGGGTGTGGCGCCAAGCGACGTGAAATAGTTGTTCAAGGGGATCGCGCCCCCCACCTGCGCCCCGTCGAGGTACACGGTCAAGGCCTTCCCCGACATGGCCCCGAAGTCCGGCTCGGCGGAACCGACCAACTGGGTCTGGTTCCAGTAGTTGGGCGTGCCGCTCAAAGTGGCGTTGTCCATCACCAAGCCCGCTATCGACTGAGGCAGGGGGAGATAATCGGTGTCGGGCCAGTCGGTTATAGAGATCGGCTCGCCCGTGTTGCTTTTGAACACCAGGCGTTGCTGGTTGGAGCTGTAGTCCTTCTCCACGGTGGCCGTGACCAGCATGTCCGCGCCCTGCTCTTTTAAGGCGCGGTTGACCAGCGTGGCCAGGTCGTCCAGCGAGATGCCGGTGAGCTCTTCCGGGTCGCGGAACTGATTGTAGTCCGTGGGCTTCGCGCTTCCCGTGGCCACCTCGTCGAGCCACTGCTCCGGGATGTAAACCGGAAGGGTGCGGTTCCCCACCATGATCTGCACCTTTTCCTCGCGCCCCGTCCACTTCCAGTCGAGGGGCACGTAGTGGCTGCACACGAAGTAGCTCTGGTTGTCTTTGGGCACAATGTCCGCTCCCGTGAAGGAAACGTCGCTCAAAAGCCCCTCTTCTATCTCGTAGCGGACGCGCTCGTCGGAGCCCACGTAGCGGATCTGCCCGTTGGGGTCTATCACAAAGGGAGGGTGCGTGGTATCCGCCCCGCCGAAGATGTATTTGCCAGCGGATTTTTTGTTGAGCGTGTCGAGAAGCAGCTGCTTCAATGACTCGATCTCGTTCGCGATGGCTTCGACTTCCGACGGTCCCAGCGCCCCGTTCCCCGCCTGAATGACCAGCGTCCTGATCTTCTCCACAGTGTCCACCACCGTCTGCATCGCGGTCTCCGAGAGCTTCAGCATGGTTATGGAATCTTCCTGGTTCGTGATGTAGCGCGCGTTCGAGACCATGGAGGACTGCAGGGAAAGCGCGCGGGCGATCTCCGCCGGGCTCTCCGAGAGTTTGGAGAACTTCCTGCTGGTGGACATCTGCTGTTCCAGGTTCAGGAGCTTCTGCATGTTGCTCTGCAGGGACCCCGTCAAGGAGTTGTACATCATCGAGGTTGTAACTCGATAGGCCATAAAGTTTATCTCCTTCCTAATTTCAGAAAGCCCTGAGCTCCGCCCAGGTAAGGGCTACCTGCCGACGACGCCAAAGCCGTTTATCAGGCGGTCGAGCATTTCGTCAATGGTGGAGGCGTAGCGGGCCATCGCGTTGTAGGCTTGGTTCCACTTCAGGATGTCCAGCAGTTCCTCGTCCACGTTGACGCCCATGACGGACTGACGCTGCTGGTCGATCTGCGCCGTCAGGCTCTCCTGGGTCTTCAGCATCAGGGCCGCGTGACCGGCCTCGCTGCCGACTTCCGCCAGGTAAGCCTCGTAGAAGCTGCCCAGGGACGCGCTGTTGCCGCTCAGGAGCTTCGTGTTCTTCAGCTCCGCCATACGGGCGGCGTTGACGCCGCTCCCCTCCCCCGAACTCACGCCGTACACGGCTTTTCCGTCCGCGTTGGGCTTCCCCGACGCCGCGCCGATCAGGCTGATGTCGTCGTCCACAGCGGTGGAGACCTTCAGCTTCGAGGCCGCCCCCGATTTAAAGGAAAGCGCCTCGAAAAACCCCACGCCGGTGGTGTTGGCGTTGACGCCAATGCCGTAGCCCGAATACTGATAGGCGTTGAAGTTGTTGATCAGCGCCCATGCCAGCTCGTCCAGATCGCTTTTGAGCTGAGGAAGCAGGCCGTCGCGTATGTCCTCCAGTCCCTTGATGGAGCCGTCCTGAACGTGGTGGCGGACGGTGATGGCCGTGCGGCCGACGCCTTTCAAGTCCAGCCATATCCCCTCGCTGACCGTTTCCAACGTCTTGGCGCTGTAGTCGTTGCGGTTGGTTCCCGACGGGACGCGGCGCGCCTTATCGAACTTGTTGTCCGAGGAAAGGAAGCTCACTCCGTCGAAGGAGAAAGAGGCGTCCTCCGCCACCTTGGAGTAGGCCGTCACCTCCCGGTAAACGGGGTCGCCGCTGGCCGTCACGCCCGTCTGCGCCAGCGTCACCAGGCCCAGGCGGCGGAGGGTCTGCATGTTGCCGTCCTCGTCGCCCATGAGGGTGACGCGCTGGGCCTCGCCCGCCACGTCGCTGGCGATAGAGAGGTACCAAGACTGGTCGATGTCCTGCGCCAGCGTGGCGTGAACCCATTGTTCGGGGTTCGTCAGGCCATAGGCCTCCTGATATTTCTCGTTGATTTTATTGCGGATAGTCTCCAAGGAGTCCTCCGCGTTTACGTCGATGGTGATGACGGGGTTCTGGTTGACCATTCCCATTTGGGCGGCCAAGTTGCCGGTCACGTCGCTGATAGAGATCAGGTAGTTGTTGTTGGACCCCACGGAGAACTGCGTAGGCGGGTTACCCGTCCTGACGGTGAAGCCATCGTCTCCGCTGGAGGGCAGCGCAGACCTCAAAAAGTTGGTGAGCTCCGTCACCGTTAAGACCGATCCCGTCGTCTGGACGGGATACGGCGTTGGCAGGGGAACGTAGGAGGCGCCCCCCGGAATGCCGTTGAAAACGTCGCTCTCCATCTTCCACACGCCGCTTGTGTCGTCCCAGGTCACCGTCACGTCGGCCTGGTAGTCCCCGGCGCCGATCCGGAAGGTATAGGTCTCGTCGGCTTGCCCCGGTCCCAGGACGTTATTGCCTATAGCGGGGTTGGGGTTGTTAAATATCTTCGACGCCACCTGCGTCCCCTGGCTGCCCACCTGAACGCGGAAGGAGGTCGAAAGCCCCAGGGCCTCGCTGGTGGTCATGGGCCGCGCGCGCATGGGAATGGTATGCGGTGGTTGTGTGGGGCTCATTTTGAGGGTACCGTCGTCGTTCAGGCAGAGGGGGTCTTGACCCGCCACAGTCCAGGCCTCGCCGTTGGCGATCCGGTAGACGTTGAGCTGGTGGACGCCCTCGGGCCCCGTGGCCAGGGCTAGGGCGACGCCTGTGTTCTCCACGATGTCGAACTCGTTGTCCCGCACCTGCACGTCGTAATAGGTTTTGTTCTCCCATTGAAAAGCGTGAGCCACGAGTTCGCGCACTTTGTCTCCCTGGACCAGGGCGCGGCCGTTGAGGGTGATGAAAAACTCCCCCGTCACGTCTCCGTTGGAGTAGGGCTCCTGAATGTCCACGTCCAGCATCTTCGACAGCTTGTCCAGGAGCAGGTCGCGCTTGTCCAAGAGGTCATTGGGGTTCTGCCCCATGGCCTGCACCTGGTAGATCTGCTTGTTCAGGGCCGCCACCTCGTGGAGGATCTCGTTGGCCTGAGCCACGGCGGTTTGCACCTCGTCGTTGACCATCGAGGCGTATTGGTCGTAGCCCCTGACTATCCGATCGATCATCTCTCCCAGCGACTTGGCGGACTCTATAGCGGACCGCCGTATGGAGGGATCTTCTGGGTTCTTTTGGAGCTCCTGCAGGTCGTCCCAGAACATGTCGAGGGCCGCCCGCACCCCGTCGCCCGCGGGTTCCGACAGGTAGAGCTGAATCGTATTGTACAAATTGTTGACCTTACCCCAGTAACCCAGGGAAGAAAGCTCGGAGCGGTACTGCAAGTCAAGGAATTCGTCCCGGATGCGAACGATCTCGTCGAGTTTGGCCCCCGTGCCAATTTGCCCCGTTATGGCCGGACTCGAAAGTCCAGGCGCCGCGAAGGGCGTTGTCGTGGAGATGTTCACCCGCTGGCGCGAGTAACCCTCCGTGTCCAGGTTGGTGACGTTGTGGCCCGCGACCTCAATCCCTTGGCGAAAGGCGTTGAGAGCGCGCTTACTCATCTCCAGTCCGGCAAAGCTGTTCAACATATCGCGTTACCCCCTAAAATCCAGCCCCCCGGCGCGCGTAAAACCCGCGTCAAGGCGTCTCCACTCAGAAAGAAGCATTGCGCTGAAACGCTCGTTTCGCTCGATTAGGCTGTTCAAAATCGCCATCTCCGACTTCAAAGCAAAAACCACGTAGCCCAAACGATCCCCCGCTCCCTTAAACAAGGCTCGCTCTTCATCGGGAACGGCCGCGGCCAGGGACGAAAGGCGGGGCTCACAGTCCAGATTCGCGGCAAGGAACCGCGCCAAGCGCGCTCTTTGGGCTTCCTGTGTCTGGACGCTAAAAAAAACGTCCTGAATATCCTTCATCAAGTCCTGCATAAGTTCACGATCGTCGGCCTTGACGGCTTCCCGCTGTTCTATGACCAGCTCAAGAAGCTCGTCGATCAGGTCGGCCTCGTCCAGCATAGCCTGGGTCAGGGCTTGTACGGACAAGCGTCATTCCCCACCGTTCAGGATTCCGGCCCAAAAGAGGTTGTGGGCGATTTTTTCGAGGGGCGGCTGGTACTCCCCCGCCTCCACTTTTTTCTTGAAGTCGTCAACAAGGTCCTGGCGAACCTCAGGAACGTTCCTCAGCTCCCCCGACACCCTGGCAAGCTCGACGGCAAACAGGCTGAAACTTGCCTCGTCCGAGCCGCTCTTGACCTCGCCGGCCCCGCGGCCTTTTCTGGCTTTTGCCCTAGCGGCCGCATCGACTCCGTACTGCCCCGTAATCGGTTCTATCAAGGGGATCCACTCCTTTACACGGAATATTCGGTTCTCTGGTCATCCGGTTCACGGTTCATCCCCACGCGCGTGGGGCTAACTAGAGCAAAGAGGGCCGCGTCCAAAGCGCCTCTCGGTTCATCCCCACGCGCGTGGGGCCAACTTTCTCTGGGTTTTGTATCGGCAAGCGCGCCAGTGGGCTTTAACGGTTCATCCCCACGCGCGTGGGGCCAACCACTTCCGGCTTTTGGTCTCTTATTTCCACTTTCCGCTTCCGCGCGTGATCGCGCGCCCCGCGCTATAGCGCTATAGTATGGGGACGGAGAAAGAGACGGTGGAGCCCTTTGAGGGGGCGCTGGTGATGGAGATTTTCCCGCCGAGCATTTTCACTCGCTCCTCCATGTTGATGATGCCGTAGGAACCCCGTTCTTTGGCGGCGGCGCGTTCTCGCTCCACGTCGAAGCCGCTGCCGTTGTCGGTGACGCGAACTCTCAGGGCCTTCTGGACGTAGCGGACACTTACTCGAACCTCGGCGGCCCCGTGGCGCGCCGCGTTTACCGCCGCCTGGTGAAGCGTCTTGAAGACGCCCGTCCTCACACTGACGGGCGCCTGGTCTAGGTTGCCGTCCAGGGTGTAGGTGAGTTTGCAGCCCCACGTCTGCCGAAGCTGAGTTGCCAGGCGCTTCATGGGGATTTCGAAGCCGTCTTGTATGCCCGTGGGACTCAGACTGAAAAGGAAGGAACGTATCTCGCTCAGTCCCCGGCGCGTCTGCTCCAGGGCTCGTTCCGCCTCTTCTCCGGCGGCCTGGTACTCTGAGCGGCCTAGGTACTCCCCGCACATTTCCAACATCAGTCCCACCGCTGAAAAGGTCTGGGCCGGACCGTCGTGCAGCTCACGGGCGAAGGTCGCCGCCTCACGCTCCGCCATCTGGAAGGCGGCCAACATGGTCTCCGCGGTCCGCGCGGCGTCGTCGGAAACGGCGAAGTCGTCTGTCGCGGAGAGCAAAGTCAGCGCTAGACGCAGGCGGCCGCACATCTTCTCGCACTTGACCGTAACGCGCTCCAAATGGCGCTCCTCCCGCGCGAGTTCGTCCCTCTGAAGCCCTAGAAGTCGATAGCGCTCCTCCAAGGAACTCCGAATTTTCATGAGTTCGGACGCCCGCTCATAGGAAATTTTTTCAGCCTCGCGGTTCCCGCGTTGGGCGTTGAGCAGAAGTTCCGCCCGAGACTGCTCATAGTCCCGGACGGCCTTGTCGATCGCCGCGGCCATATCTCTCCGCTCCAGGACGAGAGAGTGCGCGCGTTCCCTCACGTCCTCGAAGCGCCCGGCCTCCTTCTGCCCTAGGAGGCAGAGTTCGTCAAGGTTGTCTTGCAGGGAACGGCTTATGCGTTTTTCAATGTACGCGATCTTGTCCGTCATGGAAACGACCCGCTCCACGCTGTGTTGAGGTTCAGCTGACGCGCGCGCTGTAACGCGACAGCGATATTAGGATAGCAAAAAGTAGGATAGCAAAAAAAGGGCGGGAAGTCCAACGGCTTCCCACCTTTCGATCGTTTCCGCCCCCCGTCGTTCCTCAACGAGGTTACTTGGAGTAGAGTTCCACGGCCAGAATTTCGTTGACGTCGATGGGGAGTTCGCTGCGTTGCGGCTCCCGCGCCAGTTTGGCGCTGAACTGTTCCTTGTTTTTCTCGATGTAGGGCACGTTGAAGGAGACCAGGCCCTCGAAATTGCCCTGGAACACGCTGTTGGTCCGGGATTTTTCTTTGAGGGCAATCACATCGCCCACTTGGACGCCATAAGATGGAATGTCAACCTTGCGTCCGTTGACAAGAACGTGGCCATGGGTAACAATCTGACGGGCTTGACGAATGGAGCGGGCGAACCCAATGCGATAGACCAGGTTGTCCAAGCGGCATTCCAGCGCTTTCAGAAGGGCCGCGCCGGTCATGTCGGCGCTTTTCTTCGCCATTTCAAAATAGCGGGCAAACTGGCGTTCCATGATACCATAATAGGCCTTGATCTTCTGCTTTTCTAGAAGCTGAAGACCATACTCCGAAACCTTCTGCCCTCCACGGGCGGGCTTTTTGCCATCCAGGCGCTTCAAAGCCTTGGGATGACCACAGATGTTGACGCCCAAGCGGCGGCAAAGTTTGAAACGTGGTTCTCTTCGCGTTGCCATAAAAACGCTCCTTTACTCATCCGAAAATTTTTAGATTAATTTAATCAACACTTCCTCAAACGGCTCTTTGGCCGTTTCCAGTGGTTATACATTCTATCACCCTTTGCTGTACATGTAAACATGAGAGTGTTTTATAATAGATGCTATCTTAATATAATTTCGAAGCTAATTACGCCGAAGGAGTTGATGGGCTGTGGTGTGTAGAAAATGTGGGAGTTCAGAAAGTGTAAAAAATGGAAA
>JAITGK010000082.1 GCA_031280635.1 Synergistaceae bacterium | reverse complement strand
GCTTCTCCATCACCTTCACGCGCTTTAGTTCATCTCTGCTCAAGGTCACACGTTCCTGTCTCATGCGGACATTTTCCCTGAGGAGTTACGAGAGGACTTTATCACAGAGGAATGACACTAGTATTTTATATAGTTGACTAATACCCCCTCCTGCGCTATACTCCCTACATTATGTTTATTCGTACTAAGTCGTCCAAACTGAGTCCTAGAAAAACTGTCCACATCGTTGAATCTTTCCTCAACGATAAAGGACTGTCTCGCCAGCGTATCATTCACACGTAGGCGTCGCTTTCGATGACCTGCGACTATAACAACTTTGGACTTTGGCCGAAAATCTTATTCCTGCTCTCGAACATCGCGCGGCAGAAGAAAAACTCACCAAATCAGGACAAGCTCCTTTATTTCATTTCCCCAGTGTGGATTACCAAAAAGAAATTCCTGTTCAGCAGACCACTCATATAAGGAGGGAAGTTTTTGTGTCGAAAAAAAAGCGAAAAACACTCCCGACAAACTTTCAGAATCTGATCGAGGTGGGCGACATTGGCGCACTGAAAGCCGTGTTTGATGACCGCGACGTAAACGCCTATTATGGCTACAACAAAACGCCGGCCCTAAGCTCGTTCAAAATCCCGGACGAGCTAGTTCGTTGGCTGGTGGAGCGAGGTGCGGATATCGACGCCCGCGACAGCGTTTATGGGAGGACGCCGCTGTATGAACAGGCCGGCTACTGGTGCGGAAACGTCGAGCTCTTTTTGGAGCTTGGCGCGGACGTCAACGTCCGCGAAAAATACGGCCACACGCCTCTGCACGCCGCGGCGGATCATTTTCGAGCAGGCAATGTTCGGTCACTTTTGGCTCATGGCGCGGACGTCCACGCGAAAAACGACGAGGGCCGGACGCCACTTGGCTACATGCTTGGGAGAGGCGGCAACGCGGACATCTCAAACATGGCCGAGATCGCCGAGCTTCTGCTGGAGGCCGGGGCGGCCATTTCGCCGGACATGCGGAAGAGCGTGGAGCGTATCGGCAAGGATTTCGAATTTCACCGGGAAGCCTTCAACTCAGAAATGTTGGCGAAAACCAACGCGGGGCTTACGCGGCTGTATGAGCTTTTCGACGTGAAGCCAGCGCCGAGGCGGCGCGTCCACGACGGAGTTTCGCCTATCACCGTCACTGCCGCCCGTTGGCGGGATGCGCACGACGAGTTGTGGAATTACCTTGTACCCTCACAGGGTGCGGCCAGGACTGTGCAGGGCGAGGTTATTCGCGTTACCGGGCGCGTCTCCCACGAGGTTTTGGGTAATGGCGGTTGCAATTGGGACGCCGACTTTCGCAAAATGCTGGACGCGTTGCTTGCGCACTTCGCCTCTGGCACACCCCTTCCGGCGGAGGATTTGGCGGAAGCTACCGCGCTGGCCGCGCGCGTCCGTCCCAAGGGCTATGGAGATGAAGAACCAGGCCGCCTATGCGAGCTGGCCGTGCGCTGGGTAGCCGCGAACCCGGCGCCGGCGTCGTTGAGGAAAACAGATTACAAGCGTTGAAAAGATAAAATCAGTCCTTCCATCCATCTCAGCGACGAGAGAATCATCTTTCCTTTATGGCTTTTTTCATAATCATACACGGAGATAAGAGGTCAAAAAGCGGATATAAACCGCGAAAACTTTGCGCGGAAAAGAGCGAACCGCTATAAGTTGTTGGCATTGATAAACCTGAACGAGCGCGCTTTCATCCGCGACGCGCCCGGTGGCGACCCTCTCTTTTCGCGGATATATTCACGCCCCCTCGTTCAGATAGTCGAGCACCGCCTTGGTCATGGTGTCGACGTCAGGGGTAATGGTGGGCTCGCGCTCCTGAGTCCAGCGCAGAAAGGCCTCCACGCCCTGCCATATCATCATCCAGTAGCCGGGGAGCGTCCCGCACCCCGTTGCCTCGGCCTCTTTCAGGAGCTTTGTGTCGTGGGGAACGTAGACCACGTCGCACACCATGTGGCGGCTTTCCAACAGGGACGTGTCGAAGGGGGTCTCGTCCACGTTGGGGAGCATTCCCACAGAGGTGGTGTTGACGACGAGGTCGTTTGGGCCGAAAAGCCCCGGCAGTTGGGCTGGATCGGTAAAGGGGGCGCATATCCCAGTTTTGTAGGCGTTCAAGTCCGAGGCAAGCTTGCGGATCCTCTCCACGCCAGACGCCCTGCCGAACAGGGTTATGGAGCCCACCCCGGCCTCGCAGAGGGCGAAGGCCACTCCCCGGGCCGCGCCCCCCGCGCCGAACATCAGACAGGGCTTGCCGGCGGGGTCGTAGTTTCCTTGTTCCTTGAGTCCACGCACGAACCCCACTCCGTCTGTGTTCGTGCCGCGGAGCCTGCCCTTTTTCCAATAGAGGGTGTTGATGGCCCCGCAAAGCGCGCCAGCCTCGTCCAGCTCGTCTAGAAGCGGGATGATCTTCTGTTTGAGGGGCATGGTGACGTTGAGTCCCTTGAAGCGCAGGGCTTCCAGGGCGGGCAGTATCTTTTTCATCCCCTCTTCCTCTGTTTCAAAAGGCATGTAGGCGGCGTTCATTCCAATGGACGCGAAGTTCGCGTTGTGCATTGCCGCTGAAAGGGATTTGCGGAGTGGGTTCCCGATGAGACCGTACATCTCTGTCTCAACCCAGTGAGTTTTTGGCAGTCGCATGGTTGGCGTCTCCTCCTTTATTGTAAAAGCAGGCTCATAGCGGGAATAAAGGTGATCAGCATGAGCGCGGCAAAGAAGGCCGCGATGAATGGCAAAGCGCCCCTGGCTATGGTGAGGACGGGAATTTTCGTCATAGAGCTGGCTACGTAAAGGTTGATGCCCACCGGAGGCGTCACGAAGCCGATGGCCAAGTTGACCACCATGATGACGCCGAAGTGAACTGGGTTGACTCCCACCGACTTCATCAGGGGCAGCAGTATTGGCGTTAAGATCAAGATCGCTGGGCCCGTGTCCATCAACATGCCGACGATGAGCAAAAAGCCGTTGACGACGAGAAGCACCGCGATTTTCCCCGAAACCACCGACATGATGCCGGCGGCCACCGTCTGCGGAGCCTGGAGCATGGCCAGCACCCGGCCACAGGCCGTCGCCGTGCCCAGAATGAAGAGTATTGGGCCGTAGGTGTTCACCGCCTCGCGGAAGATGCCCACCACGTCCCGGAAGGAAAGAGTTCTGTCCAGAAAACAGCAGATCGCCAGCGCGTAGAAGACGGACACGCAGGCCGCCTCCGTGGGGGTAACGACGCCGCCGTAAATGCCTCCCAAAATGATGATGGGAGTCATGAGCGCTCCGAGGCTCTCCCGAAGCAACCCAAAAAAGCCCTTGCTCCGCAGCTTTGCCAGGTAGGCGTCGAGCTTCTCCTCGTCCTCTCCGTGAACCTTGCAGTGGCGCCAAGCGTAGATCATCAGGCAGGCGCCGATGAGGGCGCCGGGGATGACCCCAGCGATGAACAGTTTGCCAACTGACTCGCTGGCCGCGAGACCGTAGAGGATGAAGGGAATGCTTGGCGGAATGATAACCCCAAGTCCACCGGAGACCGCCACCAAAGATGTCACAAAGACCTTGTCATAGCCCAGCTCGATCAGGAGCGGAATGGTCATGGCCCCAACAGCGGCGGTGGTGGCTGGCGCGGAGCCGGAGATCGCGCCGTAGAAAAGGCAAGTCAGAACCACGACGCAGGGAAGGGCCCCCTTGCGTCGCCCAATGAGAAACGCGAACATGTTGAACAGCTTTGCCGATATTTCGCCTCGGGCCATGATGATGCCGGAGAGCACAAAGAGGGGAAGGGCCAGAATGGGGGTTGAGTCCACCCCTCCCACGATCTGCCGGACGAGAAATTGAGCGTTGGCTGGGAAGGAGGGGTTGAGGAGCTTGGGCAACAGAGACGTGATTCCAAGGGTGACGCTTACCGGCACGCAAAGCGCCAGCAGCAGCGCGAAGACAACAAATACCTTCACGATCATGAGCCCTTACCCTCTTTCCCCGCGTCCAAGTGTCCCTGATAGCCAGCGCCCGGTGTTGTGAACAGGGAATGGAGCAGGAAGCGGAGCCGTTCCAGCAGTCGCAAAAGGCACAGCGCGAACCCCAACACGGCGGAGGCAAAGATGAAGTACATGGGGAGCAGGAGCGCCGGACTGGTCTGTCCCGATTTGAACGCGCTGACGACGACCCCCCACGCGGCGAAGAGCATATAGCCAAAAAACGCGAACATCAGGACGTCGCCGGCAATCAGGAGAAGCGTCTGCAACACCGGCGGCAACGCCAGGATCAGCATATCGATCTTGACCGATGAGCGTTTTTTGAGGCAGAGGGGGGCGCTGAGGAACGCCGAGTAGACAAAGAGGTACCGGCACACCTCCTCCGCCCAAGAAAGAGAGTCGTTGAAGCCGTAGCGCATGATGACGGAATAGCCCATGATCAGGGTGATCAAGGCCAGCGCCGCCATCATAACCGTTTCCTCAAATTTTTCCCATCGCGGAAACTTCACCAGCACACCTCGACCTCACTTCGCCGCTTCGATTTCTTTCAGAAGCGCGTTTACGAGGTCGCCGCCGACGCCTTTGCGGATATCGTCGTAGACCGGTTTGGCCAGCTCAACCAGCTCCGCCCTCACCACGTCCGTCAGCTCCAAAATTTCGGTGTTGTTATCCTTTAGAACGTCGATGCGGTTCCGCGCCCGCTGGTTGGCCTGCTCGCGAGCATACAACACCGTTTCTCTGGCGCTCTCGTCCACAATCTTCCGCTCCTCCGGCGTCAAACTATCGTAGATGTTTTTGCTCATGAGGATGGTTATCGTGTGCGGAATGTGGTGGGTCTGAACGATGTACCTCTGCTGCTCGTAAAGCTTGGCCGCCACGATGACCTCCAGGGGGTTCTCCTGGGCGTCGATGGTTCCCTGCTGGAGGGAGAGGTAGACCTCGCCCCAGGGCAGCGGCGTGGGGTTGGCCCCAATGGCTCGCCAGAAAGCCATGTGGTACTTGTTTTCCATGGTGCGTATCTTGATGCCTTTGAAATCGGCGGGCCTCTCGATCTTTTTGTTGGTGGACATCTCCCGGAAGCCCTGGTCGCCGAAGCCCAATATCTTGAACCCGGCCTTCTCGTAAGCGCCGCTGATGACGGGCTGGAATTTATCCAGCACCACCCTCGCCTGCTCCAAACTGGCGAAGAGCATCGGTAGGTCCAGCACCGACAGCTCGGGCACGAAGTTCACTGTGGGCGCGTGCGTTTGGAACACGAACGCGATGTCGCCGGCCTGGCAGCTCTGGGCCAGCTCTCGGTCGGAGCCCAGTTGAGACTGGCCGTACACCTCGGTCTTGAAAGCGCCTCCCGACTTGGCCGCCAGCAACTCAGCCATCTTCACCGTCATAAGCTGCGTCACCGTGTCCTCCGCCGAGTCATTGGTAAACGCGAAGGTGTGTTTGGGCTCCGCCGCGTAGACCGGAGCGTAAAGAAACGCGAAACAAAACGCCGTCAACGCCAAAAAAGTTGTTTTCCTCACCATGTTCACTCTCCTTTGAAAAATTATCGAATCCAAACAAATTTGCTTGGCAATTATAGTGGGGACTCTCGCCTTCATCTCCTTGTCCGTCTGCTTTTGGTCAAAAAAACGCTCTGTGGAAAAGTGGAAAAAACGCTTCCTTTGAGCATTCCGCTATAGTGGGGACGGCAACTCTACTCTTCTTCCCTCTTCCGCGGAGCGGTAGGCGGCGTAGATAACGCGAACGGTATCGCGCGCCAGCTGAAAACCGGAGACCGGCGCCTTATCGCGGGCTATGCTCTCCACAAAATCCTGAAATTCCCCCATATAGCCTCTCACGACCTCGTCGGACACAAAAACTTTATTCCAGCCAAGTTTTTGCGGCAGCATCTCGGAAATAACCACGTCCTCCAACCCAGCTTCGTCCAGAAAATAGGCGTTCAGCATGTCCGTTGGGGTTAGATTGCACATCAGCGCGCTGTCGTTGGTGTAGACCTCCACGTAGTTTTTAACGCCACCCAGCGTTAGGTCAGTGGCGATGACCGTGGCCTTCGTCCCGTCGGAAAAAGTCACCGTGACGTTGGCAAAATCTTCCACGTCCCTTGGTCTGGCCGAGATGTGCCGGTGTTCCCATTCCGTAAGGCGCTCCGTGACCGCTCCGGTATCCGCCAGGACGCTCTTAATGAAGACCCTCTCGCCTCTGGCCCTGGCCTCTACCTGCTTGAGATGGAGCATCCCAGAAAGCGGGTGTGTCCCAAGACGAATGAGGGAGCCTCCACCCGTTTTCTCCCATTCCCCCGCCACCGGCGAGCTGGAACCCTTCACACTTTCCTCGCCCTTCATGAAGAGGATCTTGCTCTTCTTCTTGGCCACGATCTCGGCGGCCTTTACCAGGGGCGTCGCATAGATGTAGTTTTCCGCGTAAAAAAATTTCCTGTCCGTCCCCTTTACGATTTTTTCCAGCTCCTCCAGGCTCCGCGTCACCGCCTCGTACATCTTTTCTCTGGAGACTTTATTGCCTATCGGGCGCTGGTCGTCGGGCTCACCGTAATAGCCCGTGAGGGGTTTTTCACAGATCACGTGCTTGCCCGCTTGAAAAGCCCCGCGTATCATCTCGGCGTGAAGGAACGGAGGCGTCACAATGTCAACTACAGTTATCTCAGGGTCATCCAGAATTTCGCCGTAGTCCGTCCCAGCTTTTTCGAAGCCGTAGCGCCTTCTGACCGCCTCGGCCTTGCGCGCGTCCACGTCCGTGACGATCTTGAGACGCGCCGGCGCGCCGCTTACCTTTTCATAACCGTTTCCGTGAAGGTAAGCGGCGTAACCCGCGCCCACCATGCCGACACAGACGTTATTTTGGGGCGCGACCATCGTGACGCTTATTTACTCGCCGGGTTGGGGCGGGGAATGTTGAACTGTTCGGGGGAGAACTTCGCGCCGCCAGCGTCATAGAGCAGCCAGGCGCTCACCGACTTGTTCCGCTCGATGTACTTCCGCGCCGCGTCCCCGGTGAGTCCTAGCCTCACGCCTCCCATAGTCTGGGCGAACTCCGTGAACTTGGGGTCGTCACAGGCCTTCAGGTACGCCTCTTGAAGTTTGTCCAGCGCCTCCTTCGGCGCCCCTTTTTTCAGGAACACGCCGAAGAACGCGCCCCAGGGCAAGTAAGGATCGTATAGCCCTGGATAGGCCTCCTTTACTGTGGGAACGTCTTTCACGCCCCCGATCCGCTCCTCCGATATCACGGCGAGCCCCAGCGCGTTGCCTCCGTTGATGTGACTGGCGGCGGCGATGAGTCCCACGGCGGCCACGTCGATGTGCCCGCCCATGAGAGCCGTTATCACCGGTCCCTCGCCGTCGAACTGAACGAAGTTGAACTTGACGCCGTGAATCTTCTGGATCATGTTCGACGCCACGTAAGGAAGCCCGCCGGGGCCGGTGGAGCCCATCTTAAGGGTTTTGGTTTCCCCCGAGGCGGCCTCAATCAGGTCTTTATAGCTCTTGTAAGGGGAGTCCTTTGGCACGATTACAACCCCTACGTTGGCCATCAAAAGAACGACTGGGTCGAACTGGTCGTAGTCGATCTGGGAAATGTCCGTCACCTTGTAGAGGTTTGGGTTTTCCGCGCCAAAAAGAACCGAGTAGCCGTCGGCCGGCAAGTTGGCCACCGCGGTGGTGGCAATGGCCCCCGTGGCCCCAGTTCTGTTCTGCATCACGATGGTCTTCCCCAAGTACTCCGACGCCGTGGGAGTGGCCGCCCTGGAGACGTTGTCCAGTGCCCCGCCCGCGCCCCACATGATGTATCCCTGGATGTTTTTCTCTGGATACGCGGCGAAAACCGAGGTCGCCGCTGACAACAACGCCAAAACCGCGCAAACAAAGCAAACAAATTTCTTCACAACAACACTACCTCCTTGATTGAAAGGAAACAAGCCGCCCTTTTATTATAGAGAATTGTGTAACGTGCCGAAATAGCGCGTGAAAAACCGACCGCAAAAGCTTTGTTCATAGAAGAGCCAACGACTCTAATCTATGCCGCGCCATCTCCGGTAGGTCTTCGTTTGAGAAAACAACATAAAAACGATGGAAAGCGTCAGAAAAAGACTCAAAGGGCTCGTGAAAAAACCCGCTACGAACGCCCCGATCTGGTTCTCCGCCATTTGCATGGTGCGGCGGTAGTTGGCGTCCAGCATGGGTCCCAGGATCAGCCCCAACACCATGGGCCCCGTGGCGTAGCCGTAGAGCCTCATGAAGTAGCCCAATACCCCGAAACCTATCATGTAAAAAATGTCCACCACGCTGTTTTGTATAGCGTAGGTGCCAATGACGGAAAGGATGATGATGATTGGCATGATGACGCTCTTTGGAATTTCGATGATCTTCGCGAAGGGACGCACGCTCAGGAGCCCCAGGATGAAAAGGGCCACGTTGGAGATCAGCAGCATCGACACGATCATCCAGAAGAGGTGCGGCGTCTCAAGCATCAGCATGGGTCCAGGCTTGAGCCCGTGAATGAAAAGCGCGCCGATGATGATAGCCGTTATGGCGTCTCCTGGAACACCTAAGGTGAGCATCGGGATGAACGCGCCGCCAATGGCCCCCTTATTGGCGCTCTCTGGGGCCACAATGCCCTCGTAGGCCCCCTGCCCAAAGGGCGTTTCGGGGTTCTGCGTCATGCGCTTCGCCTGGTCATAGGCCAAAAGAGCCGCCACGTCGCCTCCCGTGCCGGGAAGGGCGCCGATGAAAACCCCCAGGAGCGACGACCTCAGCCCTGTAGGAAGGTACTTTTTGAACGTGACCCAGTCAGGAACGATCCGAGTGAGGTTTTGTTTGGGGCTTTTGGCCCCGGAATCCCGGAACTGCGTCAATGCCTCCGACACGCCAAAAAGACCTATCATCGCCGTCACGAAGCTGATACCGGCCATTAAATTGAGGCTCCCGAAGGTATAGCGCAACTCCCCGGTGGAGGGGTCCATCCCCACCATGCTTATCAAGATGCCGACGACGCCGGACAGGATTCCCTTTATCGGGTCGCCGCCGCCGATGCTGCCGATGAGAAGCACCCCCATCCCCGCCAGCAGGAAAAAGTCCCTGGGGGAAAACCAAAGGGCGAACTTGGCGATGATGGGCGCCGCCGTGGCCAGCGCGGCGATCCCCACCAACCCCCCGAACAAGGAGACCGTGGTGCAAAGCCCTATGGCCCTTCCCGCCTCCCCCTTCTGGGCTAGCGGATAGCCGTCCATGCCCGTGGCGATGGCCGCCGGCGCTCCGGGGATGTTCAGCAGGATGGCCGTGATGGCGCCGCCGTAGACGGCCCCCACAAAAACGCCGCACATGAGGGCCAAGGCGTCGTTGATCTCCCAGGAAAAGGTGAAGGAAATGAGGAGCGACACGGCCATGGTACCCGACAGTCCAGGAATGGCTCCCACCCATATCCCAGCGAAAACCCCAGCCCACAGAAGGCCCATGATCCGCCAGTCCATAAAAGGAATCAAAAAATACTGGAGATTTTGCATCATGGCAGCATCACCATAAACACGTATCGGAACACGCCCACCAAGAGCGCCAGGGCGAGAGCCGATACAAAAAGCGACTGGGCTATTTTCTTGCCTCGGTGAAGGTAAACCATGCCTACCACCATGAAGGCGTAAGACGCCGGTATGAAATGGGCGTAAGGCAGGGCGACACAGTAGACCACCAGCATCACCAGCGCGAAGACGACGTCCTTGGGCAGAAGGTAATGAAACGCCGTCCCCGCTTCCGCCGGCGACTTCGCCTTCATGAGCGCCTTCAGCAAGCACGTCAGGCCGCAGACGATGATGATCGTGGAGGATACCTTCGGGAAAACCGATGGGGCCGAATAGCTGTCGCTGGTCATGTCCATAGCGAAGTAGTAGCCCAAAATCCCGAACAATATACCCAAAAGCGCGAAACCGATCTCACCTGGTTTTCGCGTTTTTTCCGGAATGTAAACGGAAAGGTCTTGCTCCTTGGCAACGTCTTCCATTTTTAGACCCTCAGGGTTTCGGGATGCCGAATTCCTCAGGGGACTTTTTGGCCCCTCCGGCGTTGTAGATAAGCCAGCTAGCGGTGGACTCGAACTTCTTCAAATAGTCTTTCGCCGCCTCGCCGGTGAGGTTGATTTTGATTCCCCCGAAGTTCTTGACGAACTCCTCGAAGCGGGGTTCCGCGGAGGCCTTCAAAAACGCGTCGGTGAGCTTGGCCACCACGTCGGAGGGCGTGCCCTTTTTGACGAACACGCCGTAGAAGGGGCCCCAAGGAAGAAACTTCGCGTACTCTGGGTATATCTCGGTTATCGCTGGGACGTCCGGAAGCTGCGGAACGCGCTCCGTGCGGAACACGGCCAGGCCCCGGAGCCTGCCGCCTCGGATGTTCTCGACGGAGGTGGAGAGCGCCAAGGGCATCACATCCGCGTGCCCGCCCATGACGGCAGTGGCGCCAGGGCCATCGCCGTCGAACTGGATGAAGTTGAACTCGACGCCGTGGACGGTTTTCATCATGGCCGCCGCCACGTAGGGAAGACCGCCGGTCCCCGAGTTGCCCATCCGAATCTTGCTGTTGGACTTCGCCGCCTCGATGAGGTCCCGCAGGGTCTTATACGGGGTATCTGGGTTGACGCAGACCACAACGGTTCCCTCCACAGGAACGATGATGGGCTCCAGGTCGTTAAAACTGAAGGGAGACAGGTCTAAAACTCGATAAATAGCCGGGTTTTCCGCCGCGTAAAGCAGATTGTAGCCGTCAGCGGGCTGTGAAACGACAAAAGTGGTGGCGATAGCGCCGGTGGCTCCTGTCCTATTTTGAAGGACGACGGTTTTGCCTAGGTGAGGCTCGGCCAGGGGGGTGATAGCGCGGGATACCCCATCCATTCCGCCTCCAGCGCCCCACATGATGTAGCCGTTGATGTTCTTCTCCGGGTACGCCGCGAACGCGCGGCCCGCGGTCAGAAGCACACACGCCGCGATTGCCCCAATACGTTTCATACCAACTACCTCCTCAATAGAATTTGGTACTATTCTACCCGTACATCAGCTTAAACGCACTCCTCATCTGCCCGACAGGTATCTGTCCAGGCGCGGAGGCCGCGCTGCCCACCGCGAAGGTGAGGTCTGAGCCGTAAAGCCCCCCTACAACCCTGCTGTGCGTTCCCAGCGGCCCCATGGACATGGTGATCATCGGCGTTTCGGGGAAATCTCTGCGCGCCGCTAGGGTGGCCGCCAAAAGGCTCAAAACGTCCTCCTCGCGCTCGGGCATCAGCGCCGCCTTGGCCACGTCCGCTCCACAACGTACCTGCTGAGCCAGTCGCGAGTAAATAAACTCCTTGGACGGCGTCCGGTGAAAGTTGTGGTACGAAAGGATCAGCGATATCCCGTTGGAGTTGGCCAGAGCCTTCCATCGGCTCAGTTTCTGTTCTTCGTAGCTCAACTCCTTGTCCACGAAATCCACGAGTTTCTCTTTTATCCCCGTTTCGTAAATCGCGTCCTTCGCCGCCTCCGAGACTTCCTTAACGCCGCCCTCCCAATGTCCCCTGCAGGTCAGGATAATGGGCATGTCCACCAGGCTTCGCGCCTCCCGCAGCAGGGAAGCCGACTTCTCATGGTCTTCAACGCAGTCCCAGGCGTCTACACGCAACTCGATAATATCCGGGGCGGCGCTGTCCAGGTTGTGGACCTCAGCCAAAACGTCCTCTCGGCTTTTTCCCACGAGAGGAACGCAGAGCAACGGTGTTGGGCCGCCCAAAACACGGCCTTTCACGGAGATGGGCTTCGCCGGCACGGGTCTCATTTCAAACGCCCCCGGCTTATGCCCTGGTCACGGTGGGGTCGAAAAAATCCCCGAACAGAACGGACTCCTCCGGCTGATCCCTCAGTATCGGGCGGGCCACCCAGGTGCTCTGCGTGTAGTACTTGAGGCCAATGTTATCGGAAACGATGTTGCCGCCCCATATCCCGCAGCCCATGCTGGAGGTCATGGGCATCCCGTTTTCGGCGCTTCCGGCGTTGGCCTTTGACTGGGGCTGCCGCACCATGACGCGGGTGACGGGGGCGCGGAGGGCCAGGCGGTTGATATGGTCGTCGTCGTGGCTGTAGATGCCGCAGGAGTGCCCGCGTCCTCCTACTTTGTAAATTTCGTCAACCATTTTGAGGGCGTTTTCAAACTCCCCTTCGTAACGGTGGAGCGCCAACAGGGTGGTGAGCTTTTCGCCACTGAACTTGTGTTCCTTGCCGATCCCCGTACCCTCCACCATGATGAACTTCCGGTCGCCTGGTATGGAGAACCCGGCGGCCTCGGCCAATTTCTGGGGAGATATAGCGACGGTTTCGAGGATACGATGTCCCTCGGCGTCCCACATCGCCTTTTCTAGTTTGGCCCGCTCCTCGGCGCTGGCCAAGTATCCGCCCTCCTTTTCAAGGGCCTCTACCATCTTATCGTATATTCCGCCGTAAATAACCAAGTTGCCGTCGGCGGAGCAACCGGAACCGAAGTCGGAGGTCTTGCTGACGCGCGTGTTCCGCGCGGCTATCGCCACGTCGGTGGTCTCGTCGAAGACCATGGTGGCGTTGCCCGCGCCGGAGCAGAAGGCGGGCTTTCCGGAGCTGTGCGCGGCCTTCGTCATGGCGGGGCCGCCCGTGGCCATGATCAAGTCGCCCATTTTCATTATCTGATCCACTACGGCCAGGTTGGGGTCCTCCACGCACTGCAAAAAGTCCTCCGGCTCGCCCATGGCCGCGAGCGCCCCGCGCATCAGTCGCACGGCCTCGAATGTGGTTTTCTTTGTGCGAGGGTGGGGGGAGAAGATGACCACGTCCCGCGCCTTGAGCGCGTAGATGGCGGTGACGATGGGGGTCAGTTCCGGGTTGGTCATGGGGATCAGGGAGACTATCAGGCCGGCCGGTTTGGCGTAGCGCGCCAGGCCTTTTTCGGGCATCGTCTCCACAACGCCGACGCTTTTTTGACGCAGGGCGTCCCGCAGCACGCCAAGAATTTTGTGCCGCTTGCCGTAGCGCCCACCGCGGTCTCCGGCGCCGCTCTCGTCCACTCCCATCCAGCAGAGCCTCTCAAAGTCCCTGGGGTTCCCCGCCGCCCAAGCTACGGCCTGGCAAAGGCGGTCCACCTTCTCCTGCGCGTGTTTTTCGATGACGACCTGGGCCTTACGCGCCTTGGCCACGAGCTCGTCGAGCATCCGCGTCTGTTCGGGCGTGATGTCTTTGGCCATGCTCTCTTCCTCCTTATTCGATTCCGTGTTTTCGCATATACTCTTTAGCCGTGACGAGGCAGCGGCGAGCGTGTTCCACCGAACCCCATTTCGCGCATTTTTCCAGGTGAGGCAGCTCGATGGAGAAGAGAACGTGATTTGGCAGCTTTTTAACGATCTCGGCGATGTTTATCGCCCCTTCGCCCACGTATTCCCGCGCGTCGCGTCCCACGCGGATCAGCTCGTCCTTGTGGTTGGGGCTTAACGGGTCCGGAACCTCCGCCGGTCCGTCGCATATGTGCATGAAGCGGAAGAGGTTCTTGGGACAGGCGTCCAGCTCCTCCAACCTCACCCTGGAGCGATGGAAGTGGAGCGTATCGATGAAAATCGCCGCGTTGGGCTTTTTCACGGCGTCCAGCACCCGGCGTACCCCTTCAAGGGAACGTACCCCCGCCCAGGTCACGAACTCTAAGTTGACGTAGATGCCATACCGCGCCGCCAGATCGCAAAGCGTCGCGAACTGCTCCAGGTAAAAATCCTCGCGTTCGCTCCATATGCTGCTGATAACGTCCTTCACGCCTAGTTTCGCCGCGACTTCCAAGGCGCTTTCATAGCGCTTCACGTCGATGCCGTCGCCTATTTTCGCCAGCTCAATGTCGTTGATCCTCACGCTGGTCTCTTCCAGCGCCTGCCTCGTCAGCTCAAAAAGCTCAGTGTTTTTCGCCAGGTCGAAGTCGCGCTCCCCTTTCACCCCCATGCCGATGGAACGGATTCCCACCGCGTCGTAGCCCAACACGCGCGCGTTGTAGAGCATTTCGGGCGGGGACCAACGCAAAACCGTCAACTGCGCGAGTGAATACGCCACCTTTCACACCCCCTATTCCCACACTCTTCCCGGCTTCGTTTCGCCGCGTTTGACGTAGATGTCGTTGATGTTCCAGCAGCCCGCCGTGACCACGGGAGCGTTTTCCACGCGGATATCGATCACGCAAGGCCTGTCGGCGTTCAGCGCCTTTTCCAGCGTCGGCTTGAAGTCCTCCGCTCTGGTCACGGTGACGCCCTCGATGCCGTAAGCCCTGGCTATAGCGGCGAAGTCCGGGCTGTAGGGCTTTTTATCGGGGGTTGTGAACACTGTGCCGAAGTGATGCTGGTAGTGTTGATACTCCAGTCCGGCGATAGTTCCAAAAGCGTAGTTGTTCATGACGACCCATACCACGGCGATGTTTTTCTCGGCAGCCGTCGCGAAGGGCGACACGTTAGCGCCCATACCTCCATCGCCAATGAGCGCCACCACCTTTTTGTCAGGGCAAGCGACCTTGACTCCCAGGGCCGCCGAGGGGCCGTATCCCATTGTGCAAAGACCGCCCGGAGCGACGAAGGCGCCGGGCTCATAAATGGGAAACTGCTGACCCACGCCATTTTTATTCCACCCCACATCCGCCACCACGTAGCCGTCGCGGGGAAGCGCCGCCCGCAGATCCGCCAGAATGCGCTCAGGTCTCATGGGAAATTGGCCTGATTTTTGCGCGTCGGCCAGCGTTTCTCGATATTGGGCTTTGGCCTCGGCGATCTGTTTGACTTTTTCAGGGCGTTTTACTCCGTCGGGATAGAGGCGCCTGGCCGCCTCAAGGATGGCTTCGAGGGCCATTTTCGCGTCACAGACGGCACCGATATGGGTTTTAAAGTTGCGTCCTATTTCTTCTTGGTTGATGTCGATATGAATCAATCGCGTGGGGGGAATGTCAAAGGTTTCATTTTGATACCAAGAACTGCAATCCGCCTCAGAAAGGCGCGTGCCCACCGCGAGCGTCACGTCTGACTTCATGGCGGCGGCGTTGTTGAACTCCGTGCCCCAGAAGCCCGTCATCCCCATCGTCATGGGGTGATCGTCCGGAATGGAGCCCTTTCCCATCAGGGTGTAGAGAACGGGAATTTCGAGGTGCTCGGCCAGCTCCGTGAGGGCCTTTGAGGCTCCGCCGGAAATCACGCCTCCGCCAGGATAGAGGATGGGGTTCTCAGCCTTGGCCAGCTCGCTGGCGACGCGCTCGGCGGTTTTTCCATCCAAGCTAGGTTTGGGAAGTTCGGGGTAATTGTCGCGGCGCCGCTCGAAGAACTTCACGTCCAGCTCCATGGAAAAAATATCCATGGGTATGGAAACGAGCACGGGTCCTGGTCGGCCGCTGAGGGCCAAGCGAAAGGCCTTGTCCATAACCTCCGGCAGAAGCTCCGGGCGGTCCACGCGCCACGCGCGTTTGACGAAGGGACGGTAAATCTCGAACTGGGACGCGTCGGCATGGAGGTTCACCTCTTGATGAGGGTGACGGCCGAAGTAACTGGTGGGCACGTCCCCCGCGATGTGCACCAGGGGAACGGAGTTGAGCCCCGCCTCGGCCACGCCGGTGGTAGCGTTGGTGAGCCCTGGACCCAGATGCGTCATTAGCACTCCTGGGACTTTGAAGTTTTTTGCCCTCGCGTACCCATCTGCGGCGTGAGCCGCTATCTGCTCGTGACGCACAGAGATGAACTCGATCTTTTCGCTCTCCTTAAAAGCGTCGAGCAAGGCGATAACGGTATGCCCGCAAAGTCCAAAGACCTTTTCCACGTTACGCGCCTCCAAGAACTTGACCAGTTGAAAAGCGACCAAATCCGTCTTCATACAAATACCTCCCGCAAAATGTGAATCGAACGCACAAAGGTCTGTTTGCTATTCCGTCTATTGGAATTTTAAAGTATAATAATGAAAATTTAACGTTTTCAATGGAATTTACTATGAGTATTTTGTTTTGTCAAGTGGGTTGCCCCCAAATCTTCAATCCCAGACTTATAACGGTTCGCGCAATCATAAACTTCAAAATAGTGTGTAAAAATCTCATAACGACCTCAAAAGTTGTTTATATTTTATATGAGCTAACGGCTCTGATCGCGCGAAATGCTATAAAATATGGAGGAAAATCCTTACGAAAATCTGGTGAACGGACAAATGGCTATAATCGGCATCGACCTTGGCACCACAAACTCTCTGGCGGCGGTCTGGAAGGGAGCCCGTGGCGCGCTGATTCCCAACAGCCTCGGCGAGTTGCTTACCCCAAGCGTAGTCAGCGTGGACGGAGATGAGATCCTTGTAGGGCGCGCGGCGAAAGAAAGGCTGATTTCTCACCCATCTCTAACCGCGTCTTCGTTCAAGCGTTTCATGGGGACGAAAAAAGTCTACTCGCTAGGCAGGAAAAATTTCACCCCGGAGGAGCTTTCCTCGTTTGTGCTGCGCCGCTTGAAAGAAGACGCGGAGGTCTTTCTTGGCTCTCCAGTGGACGAGGCGGTGATCAGCGTCCCAGCCTATTTCAACGACAACCAACGCTCCGCTGCCAAGCGGGCGGGGCTCCTGGCGGGGCTGAAGGTGGAGCGCCTGATCAACGAGCCCTCCGCCGCAGCCTTGGCTTGCCGGGTACAGGAGGAAGAGTCCTCCTCTGAACGTTGCTTGGTGTTCGACTTTGGTGGCGGCACGCTGGACGTGTCGGTGGTGGAGTGCTTCGAGAACGTGATCGAGATCCTGGCCATATCCGGAAACAATCGACTCGGCGGGGACGACTTCGACCGGATAATTATAGACTGTTTCTGCCGCGAGACTGGGCTGTCCCTCGCCGCGCTGGCTCCTGAGAACGCCGCGAGCCTGCTTGCCCAGGCGGAGCAGTGCAAGCGCCTTCTGAGCGAGGACGCGAACGGGTCGGCCACGATCCTTCTCGAAGAGGGCGGGATTTTTTCCTTCAACCTGACGAACAAAAAACTCGTCGAAGCGGCTACTCCCATCTTTAACGAGATCGCCGTCGTCGTCCGCCGCGCTCTTCAGGACAGCGAAACCCGACCCCTTCAGCTTGACAGGGTTCTCCTCGTGGGCGGCTCCAGCAACATGCTAACGGTGCAAAAATACCTGGAGGGGCTTTTGCGGACAAGGCTCTTGAAGTCAGGCCCTCCAGAGCTGTTGGTGGCGAGGGGGGTCGGCATTTACGCGGGTATCAAAGAGCGACGCGAGGACATTCGGGACCTGGTGCTCACGGACGTATGCCCCTTCACGCTGGGAGTCGCCGTGCGGAACAAGGAAGACCCAAAGCGCTCCTTCATGAGTCCCATCATTGAGCGCAACAACATCCTGCCCTCCAGCAAGACGCATCGCTACTTCACCGCCAGTGAGTACCAGACCCAGATAGAGATCGAGGTCTACCAGGGCGAGAGCCTGTACTGCGATGAGAACCTAAAACTCGGAAGCCTCACCATCAACGTCCCGTCCGCCCCAAAGGGCGTTGAGGGCGTCGATGTGCGCTTCACCTACGATATCAACGGCATCCTTGAGGTGGAGGTCCGCAGTGACGTCAAGACCATGCGCAAGCTCTTTGTCGATGAGGGAAACCCAATGAGCCAAGAGGAGATCGAGCGTCGCCTAAAGGAACTGATGGCGCTCAAAATCCACCCAAGAGACAAGGAGGAAAACCGCCTACTGCTGGCAAGGGCCGAGCGTTGTTACGCGGAGACGTCCGGTTCCTTGAGAGAGCAGATCTCCCTTGCGTTGCGGCATTTTTTGCGCGAGCTTGGACGCCAGGAGGAACGCTCCACACGAAACGCCAGGGAGCGTTTCGCGAAGTTCCTCGATCAAGTGGATTGGAGTAGGGATCAGAACGCCTACTTCGAGGACGAGGGGTGATGGATCCCTGGGAAGTTCTGGGCATCGCGCCAACGGACGACGCCCTTACTATCCGGAAGGCTTACGCCGCGAGATCGAAGGAGGTTCATCCCGAGGAAGACCCTGAGGGCTTCCTTCGCCTGCGCAAGGCCTACGAGCGCGCCCTAGCTTGGGTCAAGCGCGCCAACGAAAGAGGCGCTCTTTCCCCCTCGCGACCTGTCAGACCGGAGCGCCCACCCTCCAATGGGATTCGGGAAGCGCTGAAAAGCAGGGACACGATCGCGCACTTTCCCAACCTCAAGGAGCTGGAATACCCCAACGAAATTCAAGAGGCGCTGGAGAACATGGACGAAAGTATACCCTACGTCCCGCCCACTGAGGAGTTGGTCTTCGAGGAAATGGCAAGGGCCGAGTCGGCGAACGCTAAAGCGAATGCCGCCGCGCCGATGGCCAGAGTAGCGCGGGGCACATGGGTTTTTATCGTCATCATGATCCTGCTGTTCTCGTTTAGGAACAGCAGGCCTTCGTCCCCTTCGCCCCCAACCGCGAAATTTCAGGCGCCGACGCGCCAGGGGCAGGGGCCACGCTCGACGTCCAACAGGAACAGCAGGCCTTCGTCCCCTTCGCCGCCAACCGCGAAATTTCGGACGCCGACGCGCCAGGGGCAGAGGCCGCAGCCGCGCTCGACGTCCAACAAGACGAACCCCGCTATAAGCGATGAGGAGATGTTTCGTCTATACCGCTATTTTGCTGTGAAAGGGGATTCAGTCGCTTGGCACAATTTGGGTCTTGCCTACGTGCTTGGGCGCGGAGTGAAAACGGACTACGCCCGGGCGATGTATTGGTTCAGCAGCGCCGCCGAGGCGGGACACCCTGACGCGCAAAACGACCTGGCCTTTATGTATGAGGCGGGGATGGGCGTCCCCAAAGACAGGGACAGGGCGATAAAGCTTTACAAAACGGCGGCGCGGTGGGGAAGCAAGATGGCGCGTAAAAATCTGGAACGACTCGGCGTTTTCGTTTCTTCCGACCAAAGCGGCATTGAATGACGAATCTGAACCCAGCTGAAAAGAAGGAGCTGGGTGAATTCCCGCGTCGGCGGAAACCAAGACGCGCGTCAGGGACCTTTTTTATAGGTGGGTTGCGCGATCACGCGCGGAAATAAGAGACCAAAGGCATCAAAAAAGAGGGGGGCGATCTCTCGCCCCCCTCGCGCTTTACCGCCTTTTGTCTCGGGTTAGAACGTCACCTGCGTGCGGAAGCGTACCTGACCAGCGTCGTTACGGTTGTCCCAGGCGTCGCTGAATTTGATTTGCTCCCAGGACAAGCCAAACAGAACGCTCGGGTTGTACTGGTAGCCTACGCCAATACCCCACTGGGTCAGCTTGCCGTCATCGGTGGTGCCTGTGGGCGTGTCGGCGGTGAGGTTCGTGAAGTACTCGAAGGTGGAAAACTTGTCATTCCACTGCTGCTGGGCCGCGATACGCCAAATCGTAAGGTCAGAGTGGACTATGTTACTGGTGGAAACAACACCCTCAAGTTCTCTACCCGCCCAATCGTAGTTGTTGAACAGAGCCCTTGGGCCAGTGGGCATAAAGAAGCCCCTGTCCACCATGTCGAACTCCAGCCACAGGCTGGTGAACTTCAGCATATCCTGCCTCACGTCGATGACAGCCCGCCAGGCCTTGGCGTCGTCCTGTATAGCAGGCCATAGGGCAGTGTTTACGGTGCCGCCAAAGTCCTGCAGGTAATACATCCCCTTCAAAGCTATGTTTTCGTTGAAGTTAAAGCGAAGTCCGCCAAAGGCCGTGTAGATGCTCGAAAGCTCCAGATTGTTGTCGGGCGGCCCAGGCGGCAGCAAAGCAGGATTATACTGATTGGCTGAATCGTCGCCGAGCAGGTACTGGATGCCCAGGTCGAACCCAAAACGCTCCGAAAACTGAATCTGACCCGCCAGGTAGAGTTCCCAGAAACCGTAGTCGTCATCTGTTGGTGATGGTGATACGGTTGGGTCTGTAGTTCCATTCAACCTAAATTCCGCATGAAAATGACACATACACTATTTCTCTAAGAATTTGGCGAGAGCATCTTCGGTTAGACCGAACTCTTTCAGAATGTCTTTCTGCGATTTCGATAGCGGAG
>JAITGK010000038.1 GCA_031280635.1 Synergistaceae bacterium | reverse complement strand
ACTGCGTGTTCAAAAAATTGCAGGAGAACGTATCGAATTTACCCAATCTAAAACCGTTCGCCAAATTCTTGAGGCATTCAATTTGCCTTGTTGATATAAATTTCCGGGGAATTTAGGCTATAATACAAAGCGCATGTGAAGTGGCGTTTGTGGACGATCTCAACAACTCACGCCCATTGTTTGAAGCTGGATTCTGTCAAGCGCGGAGTTCGCGCTGTCGCGGAAGTGATTTTTCGACTGGAGGTAAACGCTAATGAAACGCACGGAGTATCACTGTCAGAGCTGCGGTAGAGCGATCTATTTCGACGGCCTTTGCTACAACTGCCGCCAGCGCCAATCGCGCGAAAGAGCCCAGGCATGGAGCGACGTGGAGGTGGCGAGAAAAATGAGAGCGATTATCGCCGCGCTGGACGATAAGTTTTATAAAAAAGAAGAAAATCGTGAATTTTTCGAACTGCTGGCCTACAAAGATATCTCGACCGAAAAAATCGCGGAGGCAGCTACACGGGTTGGTGTGTATTACCCCAGTGAACTGTATCGGGACGCCCCGCCCAAGGCGCGGGAAAAGCTGCTGGCGCTTCTGGAGACTCCGGAGTGCAAGGAAGCCAGCCACATCTTGCTGTGCCTTGCGTTGGCCGGAGGTGAGGACGTTCTGGCGACCTTCGCGAGATTGGAGAGAAATCCCCTGCCGTGGGTGAAAAAACTTCATGTCCCTCTCTCGGTCTATGCCCAGGCGGGCGGTTGGACGTTCGACAAGGCCGGAAATCACATACAGCTCAATTTTGACAAATGTTATCCGGTATTTTCCGCTTCGCCCGACAACTCCGACGCCGCGGTATCCGTGGCCGTCCCACGGGAGGAAACCTGTCCTCACTGCGGCACGCGGCTCGTGGACATTCTCATGTTGGACGGCAAAGACCGCCGCTTGGCGTTTTTAAACCTCCCTGGCACAGTTCGCGTTCCGTGTTGTCCGCAGTGCTCCTGCGAGGGCTTCATTGTGCGTTACCAACTTGACGGTGACAGCGCGATGGAGTTGGTAAACCCCTTTGGGGATGGTGAAAAGATGCGGGACAACGTATACGCCGAAATGGTGACCAAGAAATTCGCGCTCTCCACGCGACCGGAGTCCTTGTTTTTCGCGCGTGGGAACGACGAAGACGTCATCACCGTCGGCGGCTTCGCCAATTGGATACAGGATTTTCAGTACGAGCCTTGCCCTGACTGCGGGAAAACCATGCGTTACTTTGCCTCCGTCCCGTGGGCGGCGCTGATGGATTCCGCGGAAGGCGCCCTCTACCTGGAAATATGTCCGGACTGTCAGATCATCGGCGCCTTTCACCAGCAGACATAACGGGGGGATGACAGAAAATCACCGACGCCGTTCGTAGATCTTCCGCCGTAATTTTCTATCAAGTTCAGGAGCGCCGCCATGCTAGAATATTTACGGAAAAGCCTAATCTATTTGGGAGGTGTATTACCTTGACCCTTATGTTTTACAACGACCTGACCCGAACGAAAGAAAAATTCATCCCCGTGCGGGAAGGGCGTGTTTCCTTTTACAGTTGCGGCCCCACGGTGTACGATTATTTCCATATCGGCAACGCGCGGCCCTTCATCATCTTCGACGTGCTGAGGCGCTACTTGGAGCACCGGGGTTATGAGGTCACGTTCGTCCAGAACTTCACGGACATCGACGACAAGATGATCCATCGCGCCAACGCCGAGGGGATTACCGTCCCGCGGCTCGCCGAGCGCTTCATCGAGGAATACTACAAGGACGCCGACGCGCTGGGAATCCACAGGGCCACTATCGCCCCCCGCGCCACCGAGCATATGGCGGAGATCATCAGTATTATCATAAAAATTTTGCGAAAAGGGCACGCCTACATAGTCGAAACCCCGTCGGGAAGCGGCGATGTTTACTTCGACGTCAAGAGCTACGCGCCCTACGGCAAACTCTCCAAACAGAGCCTGGATGAGCTGGAAGCCGGCGCTCGCGTGGAGGTCGGGGAGGTCAAGCGCGATCCGCTGGACTTCGCGTTGTGGAAGGCCGAGAAACCCGGCGAGCCCTCCTGGGAAAGCCCCTGGGGAAGAGGACGTCCTGGCTGGCACATCGAGTGCAGCGCCATGTCCTCGAAGTACCTAGGAGAGACCATCGACATTCACTCTGGCGGGGTGGATTTGACCTTTCCTCACCACGAAAACGAGATGGCCCAGTCAGAGGCCGCCACAGGAAAGCCTTTTGTCAACTACTGGCTGCACAACGGTTTTCTGCTCATTGACAAAGAGAAGATGTCCAAGTCCTTGGGCAACTTCATGACCGCCCGCGCGGCCAGGGAGAAATACCCTCCCCTAGCCATCCGCCTTTTCATGCTCAACGCCCACTACCGCTCGCCCATCAACTTCGCCCCTGAGGGCCTGGAACAGGCCGCGGGCGGCGTGACGCGCTTGCGCAACTGCTGGACGAACCTTCTGCACGCCCGCCAAGCCCGCGCTGAGGGGGACGGGGACGCCGCGCCGTTCTTGGAAGAACTGAAGGCCCTGGACGAACGCTTTTATGAGGTCATGGACGACGACTTCAACACGGCGGCGGCGACGGGGATCCTTTTCGAGGTTGTAAGGCTGGTGAACACATGGCTGAAACGAGAGCGCCTTCCCTTGACGTTCTTTGAGGTCGCGGAGGGGGCGTTACGTAAATACGATGAAATTTTGGGCGTCATTGGCGTCGAAGTGACCCCGGACGCCGACGCGGATAAGATTGAGCGCCTGATCAAAGAGCGGGGCGCGGCCCGCAAGGCCAAGAACTTCGCGCGTTCCGACGAAATACGGGACGATCTGCTTGCCCACGGCGTTATCCTAGAGGACACGCCCCACGGCACGAAGTGGAAACGTAAATTTTAACGCGGCGTCACGTGAAATTTTGTGATAAACTATTTGTGTTGCGGTTGATCGGTTTCATATCGGCAGTTCATTTTGTACGTTCGGACAAGGAGGCGAACAGAAATGCAGATAGTCTCAACCAGCGTCGTTATCAACACCGCGGGATTTACGCGCCACATGGAGCGGGGCGCGGCGGTGAAACGGGTCGAGGTGAATTACCAGCACGTGCGAGAGCCGGTGGCTGTGCCTCGCCCTAAGGTCGAGGACCTCACCGCGTTAGTGGTCATCCACGACAAGGTGGAGTACTACACCTGAGCGGAGCGTGAAAAAACGGGATGGCCCGCCAGAATCTTGGGCTATCCTATTTTTTTGTCTTGGCAAGCGCCAAAGGCCTTTTTTTGAGACGTTCGTTTTTCGCTCACCTTCGCTTAGGATTGCTTTTTCTTTTTCCGGAAAACACTAAAAAATGAGGAGGGGTTTATGGTGAAGAAGCTGTCTTTTGGCATACTGGTTATCGCGGTTTTGGTTTTTTCTTGCGGCTCGGCTTTCGCGATCAACATGAAAGCTATAACTGAGGACGTTAGCTTGGGGGATAAAGATTTTCCTCCTAATATGACGTCTTTCATTTTCCAAGTTAAAGGGAGCAATCTTTATGGGATCGTTTACGTGGCGGAAGGAAAGGGTCCGCACCCTACGGCTTTGGTTCTTCATGGGTTTCCTGGCAATGAAAAAACTCTCGACCTCGCTCAGGCGTTACGTCGAGCCGGCATCAACGCGGTATTTTTCGCTTACCGCGGGGCTTGGGGCAGTGAAGGCAATTTCTCTTATCAGAACTGCGTCGAGGACACAATGACCGCTATAGACTTCTTCAAGAGACCAGAAAACATTCAAAAATTCCGTGTGGCCCCGGAAAAATTCATCGTTATAGGACACAGTATGGGCGGCTTTGTGACAATGAATATCGCTAAACTGCGGCAGGACGTAAAGGCTTACGTCTATCTGTCAGGCTGGAACGTGGGATACGAAGCGGAACGCCTTAACAAAGCCGACGCGGAAGCTCGGGCCAAACGCAAACAAGGACTGGCTGCCAGCGCGGCCCCGCTGAAAGGCGTCAACGCGGACCTTTTGCTGGAAGAAATCCTTTCAATGAAAGATACCCATAACCTGGTTGGTTTTGTTCCTGAGCTGAAAGGGAAAAAGATCCTCATGGTGACAGCCAAGCAAGACACAGCCTGCCCGGCGGAATACGACCACAAACCCCTTTACGACGCGCTTAAAAAAGAATACCCCAACGATGTTTCGGAACTTGTTCTGGACACGGACCACGTTTATTCCATAGCGCGAGTGGAGATGATCCGCGGGGTGTTTGAATGGCTTCAGAACATAGGGTATTGACGCGTTAAAATAAATCCCAAAAAGGAGTGGTAAACGTGGTTGGAGGTTCAGCGCTGGTATTGATACTGATAGTCGCAATAGTTTTGATGGTGGTGATGATTTCGAAGTTCAAGATTCACCCCTTCGCGGCCCTTTTCACCGTGGCGTTGCTCATGGGACTCGCCGCGGGGCTTCCCATGGCGCAGACGGTGAACAAGATCGCCGAGGGTTTCGGCAACACCTGTAGGGGGATCGGGATCGTTATCCTCTTTGGAACGATTATCGGGGCCATGCTGGAGCAGAGCGGGGCGGCCCTGACCATGGCCGACAGCGTGTTGAGGGTGGTTGGCCCGAAACGCCCAGCCTTGGCCATCAGCATCATCGGGTGGATTGTCTCCATCCCCGTTTTTTGCGACTCCGGCTTCGTCATCCTTTCCTCTCTAAGTAAGTCGCTTGCCAAACGCAGCGGCGTCAAAATGGCTACCATGGCCATAGCCCTTTCCACAGGTCTTTACGCCACCCATACCCTCGTGCCCCCAACTCCCGGCCCCATCGCGGCGGCTGAAAACCTGAAGGCGAACCTGGCTTCCGTCATCCTGTGGGGCATAGTGGTGTCCATACCCGCGGCCTTGGCTGGGTATTTCTACGCCGTGACCGTCGGTTCCAAACTGAAGGTGGAGGACGTTGAAGGTCCCACGTTCGAGGAACTTAAGGCAAAATACCTGAAACTTCCCTCTCCGATGATGGCTTTTGCCCCCATTGTCGTCCCACTGATATTGATCGGCCTTAGCTCCGTGCTCAAATTCCCCACAGTCGCCAAGGCTCTTGAGGAGACGGGGCAAGAGAGCGTGTTGTACGGGTTTTCCAAACTCCTCATTTTTCTGGGTCATCCGATGATAGCGCTCTTTGTGGGCGCGATTTTCTGCCTCTTCCTCGCTCCCAAAATCACGGAGGAGGTTACCAGTGGGTGGATCGGCAGGGGCGTCAAAGACGGCGCGACGATCATCATGATCACAGCCGCGGGAGGCAGCTTGGGAGCTATCATTGAAGCCACGGGGGTAGGGAGGTACATCGGCGAGACCCTTGCCCAGTACAAGTTTGGGATATTTTTGCCCTTCATCATCAGCGCGGCGCTCAAAACGGCCCAGGGCTCGTCTACCGTGGCCCTGGTCACAACCTCCACGATCGTTCACCCGCTTTTGGGTTCTCTTGGTTTGGCTTCCCCGATGGGGGCAGTGCTGGCAACTCTCGCGATTGGCTGCGGCTCAATGGTTGTTTCACACGCCAACGACTCCTACTTCTGGGTCGTGTCCCAGTTCTCCAACATGAAGCTCAACACGGCCTACAAGGCGCAGACCATCGCGACTCTTGTGGAGGGCGTTGTGGGTATCGCCAGCGTGTGGGCGCTCTCTTTGGCGAACCTTTAGAGTCTTTTTTCCACGCGAAGTTTTTGCCGTTTGTATCAGGGGTTTCGTATTTCCGCGCGCGATTGTGCAACCCGCTGGACTCGCGCGCAAACAGGACGGTCTGCCCAAGCCACGGGCCGTCCTGTTTTTCGTTTTTTTTCGTTGGACATGACGCCTGAAAAGTGGAGCGACGCTTGGGATCCGTTCTTCCAGGCTTCTCCTCTACACCCCGTACTCGTCCCAGCTCTTGACGGGCAGGCGATTAAGCTCTAGCTCGCAGAAGGCGTCGATGAAGGCTCCGGCCAGGCGGGCGTTGGTGAACAGGGGCACGTTGTGGTCCACGGCCCCGCGACGCACTCTGTAGCCATCGCTCAATTCGGTTTCCGTTAAATTTTTGGGGATGTTGATCACAAGGTCGATTTTTTTCCCCCGGATCAGTTCCACCGCCCCGAGAAGCGCCAGGTTTGGGTCTCGCTCCACCTCACTGGGCTGATAGGCCCGAATGCTGGGCGCCCCGTTCTTCGTTAGGAAATCGTAAGTTCCCTCCGTGGCGTAGAGCCGGTAGCCCTTCTCATAAAGCCGTTTCGCGCAGTCCAGCAAATCCACCTTTGAGCGCGGGGGGCCGCTGGACATCAAGATTCCGCCCTTTTCCGGCACGCGCATTCCCACAGAGAGCGCGGCCTTCAAGACGGCCTCGTGGTAGTCGTCCCCCAAACAGCCCACCTCGCCCGTGGAGGCCATTTCCACTCCCAGCACCGGGTCGGCGTTCTGTAAGCGCGAGAACGAAAACTGTGATGCCTTGATTCCCACGTAGTCCAAATCCAGCTCGTTTAGCGCGGGCCTCCGCGCCTCTTCTCCCAACATCACCGACGTGGCCAGCTCGATCAGGTTCAACTTCATCACCTTGGAGACAAAGGGAAAACTGCGCGAGGCGCGAAGGTTGCACTCGATGACTTTGATTTTGTTGTCCTTCGCCAGGAACTGAATGTTGAAGGGGCCCGTAATGGCCAGCTCCGCGGCTATGCGCTGGGCCACGCGCCGCGCCTGCCGCACCGTCTCCACATAGAGACGCTGAGGGGGGAACTGGATGGTGGCGTCCCCAGAGTGCACCCCAGCAAACTCAATGTGCTCGGAGATAGCGCAGGCGATGAGCTCGCCCTTGGCCGCCACGGCGTCGATCTCGACTTCCTTGGCGTGCTCGATGAACTCCGTCACCACCACCGGGTGCTGGGACACGCTGGCGGCCTTACCCAAAAAGTGCTCCAGCTCCGCCGCGTTGGAGCAAACGTGCATCGCCGCTCCCGACAGCACATAGGACGGGCGCACCAGCACCGGGTACCCCACCTCCGCCACGAAGGCGTGGATGGCCTCCATAGAGCGAAGCTCCCTCCAGCGAGGCTGCTCCACGCCCAACCGGTCCAGCATGGAGGAAAATTTGTGCCGGTCCTCCGCCTTGTCGATGCTGGCGGCGGAGGTACCCAGAATGGGAACCCCCGCGCGGGAAAGGGGCAGAGCCAGGTTGTTGGGTATCTGTCCGCCAGTGGAGACCACCACGCCGCGGGGGCGCTCCAACTCCACGATGTCCATGACCCGCTCGAAGGTCAGTTCCTCGAAGTAAAGCCGGTCGCACACGTCGTAGTCCGTGGAGACCGTCTCGGGATTGTAGTTGATCATCACGCCGCGCCAACCCTTTTTCTGGAGGGTGCTCAGGGCGTTGACGCCGCACCAGTCGAACTCCACGCTGCTGCCGATGCGGTACGCCCCAGAGCCCAGGACCACGATGGATTTTTTGTCGCCGTTGCCGCTGTAGTCGATGTCGCTGGCGCTGCCGTTGTAGGTAAGGTAGAGGTAGTTGGTCTTGGCGGGGTACTCCGCCGCCAGGGTGTCAATTTGCTTCACCACGGGCACGATACCCAAACGCTTACGAAGGCTCCGCACATCCCCACGCTTTTCCTCCGCCACGTTGAAGCGGTCGTCAATGTTTTTGCCAGGTTTCTCGGGGTTGTAAACCAGTTTCGCGATCTGGTAGTCCGAAAACCCCTTCTGCTTGGCCTCGCGCAACAGGTCTTCCCCTAGCTCCTCGATGTCGTCGCGGGCAGCGATTTTCTCGGCGCAGCTCTGAATATCCGAGAGTCTTTGCAAAAACCAGCGGTCGATCTGGGTGAGTTCGTGGATTCTATCTATCGGCCAACTCCGCGCTAAGGCCTCCGCGACGGCGAAAATCCGGTTTTCCGTAGGAATGGCCAAGGCACTTTCCAGGTCCTTTTCCGTCAGTCTGTCCATCTTGAGGCGGCTGTTGGCCCCGGCGGCGAAGCCGTGCGTTCCCTGAGCGATCATGCGCAGGCCCTTCTGTACCGCTTCCTCAAAGGCACGACCTATTGCCATGATCTCCCCCACGCTTTTCATGCTGGAGCCGATCTCGTGGGAAACGCCCTCGAATTTGCCCAGGTCCCAGCGAGGTATTTTGCACACGATGTAGTCCAGGGCGGGCTCAAAAAAGGCTGTGGTGGACTTGGTGACGGAGTTCTTCAGCTCATGCAGCCCCAGTCCTAGACCCAGTTTGGCCGCCACGAAGGCCAGAGGATAGCCGGTGGCCTTTGACGCCAGAGCCGAGGAGCGGCTGAGGCGGGCGTTTACCTCAATGACCCGGTAATCCTCGGAGTGGGGGTCGGTGGCATACTGCACGTTGCACTCGCCCACGATTCCGATATGGCGCACGACGCGGATAGCCAGCTCGCGCAGCATGTGATACTCGTTGTTGGTCAGGGTCTGGGATGGGGCCACCACGATACTCTCGCCGGTGTGGATTCCCAATGGGTCGAAGTTTTCCATGTTGCAGACCGCGATACAGTTGTTGTACCTGTCACGGACAATCTCGTACTCGACTTCCTTCCAGCCCTTCAGGGATTTTTCGATCAGGAGCTGTTCCGAAAAATTGAACGCCTTCTCGATGACGGCGTTCAGCTCGGTCTCGTCGTCGCAGAAGCCGCTTCCCATGCCGCCCAAGGCATAGGCCGCCCGCACGATCACCGGATAGCCCAGGGACGCGGCCGCCTCGCGGGCCGCCTGAGGGGTCTCCACGGCTACGCTCTCAATGGTTTTGACGCCGATCTCGGTGAGGCGCTCGACGAAAAGTTCCCGATCTTCGGTGTTGATAATGGACTGCACGGGGGTCCCCAGCACCGAAACGCCGTACTTCTCGAACACGCCCTTCCGGTGAAGCTCCACGCCACAGTTAAGGGCCGTCTGCCCGCCAAAGGAGAGCAAGATTCCGTCGGGTCGCTCCTTCTCGATCACCCTTTCCACAAAGAACGGCGTCACAGGGAGGAAGTAAATTTTGTCGGCCGTTCCCTCAGAGGTCTGCACCGTGGCGATATTGGGGTTGATGAGGACGGTGGTCAGCCCCTCCTCCCGAAGGGCCTTCAGCGCCTGAGATCCGGAGTAGTCAAACTCCCCCGCCTCCCCGATCTTGAGGGCCCCAGAGCCCAGCAACAAAACTTTTTTCAAATTTAAGGAACCCATGGAAATCGAAACCCTTTCGTGAAATAAATTTATTTACATTTTACTCGCTTCATTGAATTCCATTTTACGACAGCGCGATGGGAAAGCCAACGACTTTAGCCGTGGGAGTATGCCAACATTGAGCCGTTTTGAGAGTCGCGGAACTCATCCTAAATTTGGGTATGGGCAGGATGTCCCCAGAAATGCGCCTAGAGCCGTTGGCTCTTTTCCGCGCAAAGTTTTTGCCGTTTATATCCGGTTTTTGGCCTCTTATTTCTATTTCCGCATATGATTGTGCAAACCGCCATAAGTTGTTGACATTGATGGCTAATTATCAAAAACGCTGTAAAACGCGCGCTAAGTCCATAAACTGGGTAGGCTCAACCCCAATTCTCCGACCATTGCGCCGAGCTTGCACAGCGGCAACCCCACAACGTTGAAGTAGTCCCCCTTGATGGAGGAAACTAGTAGCGAGCCCTTGCCTTGAATAGCGTAAGCTCCCGCCTTGTCCATACCCTCCCCCGTGGCGGCGTAAGCGCGGGCCGCCGTCTCGTTCAATGGGCGGAATGTGACCCGCGTCCGCTCCACAGCGTCCAGCGCGCGCTTCCTCCAGCGCAGGGAAAGCCCCGTCAAGACCTCATGAGTTCGTCCTTGAAGGCTCAGGATCATCTTTAGACCCTCGCTTTTGTCCCTTGGCTTCCCCAGAATGTCCCTATTCATCACAACGACCGTATCGGCCGCGATCACCAGAGCGTTCCCCTCACGGATGGCCACAGAGTCCGCCTTCATCCTGGCCAGCCTGGCGCAGAGGGCCTCTGGAGCCTCGCCGGGCCTGGGGGTCTCGTCGATCTGGGGAACGACGGCGCGGAAACCCCACCCCAGCGCCGTCAGAAGCTCGCGCCTCCTGGGACTGCCGGAGGCCAGTACAACGTCGACGCCGACAGGCATCAGAAAGCCGTCATGATGCCGGAGACGACGGCGACCAGCCCCAACAGAAAGCAGTAGAGCCCGAAGTAGGCCCAGCGACCCGACAGCACCAACCGACGTAGGAGCGAGAGGGAACAGCACCCTAGGGCAAAGGCGAGGAGAGCCGCCCAGGGCCAGCCCATGGGCAGGGGCGCGCGCGGAAATTCGAGTCCTTCCAGCAAACTCGCCCCCAAGATGGCGGGAACGGACATGAGAAAGGAAAAGCGAAACGCCTCCGCCGCGGGCAGGCCCATAAATAGCGCTGCCGCTATAGTGGCCCCCGAACGCGACACCCCCGGAAAAACGGCCAAGCCCTGCGCCAACCCCACGACCAACGCCGCCGCCAGGGTCAGGCCTCGCCGCTCCTGAGCCAGGGGCGCTAGGCACAAAAGCCCTGCCGTTGTCAAAAAGCCGCAACCGACCATAAGCGGCGACGCCATTGCCGCCTCGACCGCGCCTTTCAGCGGCAGGGCAACCAGGGCCGTCATGGCTGTTCCCGCCAGCGTCAGCCAGCCGTAGCGCCAACCCTCCGACGCGCGGGTCTCCCCGCTGAACAATCCCTTGCACCACTGCCCCAAGAAGGCGGTCGCGTCTTCGCGGAAAAAAATCAAGACGGCCAGCGCCGTGGCGCAATGGAGCAACAGGTCGAAGGCCAAAAGACCGTCGGAGGACATCCCGAAGAAGGTCTGCAACAGGGCCAGATGCCCGGAGCTGCTCACCGGAAGAAACTCCGCCGCGCCCTGCACGGCGCCGAGAGCTAGCGTTTGCCAAACGGAATCCATTGTCACCAAAACCCTCCTCAGGTCTTTATAGTTCGAACCAGTTCTTGGAGCCCCGACTGCCGCCTGTTACAGAGATCAGGGGCAGAACGACGGCATAAGAGGCGTTACGGCGGCGCATAACCTCCCGCACGCGATTCTTTATTCCCTTGGCCAACGCCTCAGCGTCGATCATCTGGCTTCCTGAAAGTTCCTTCACTACTTTCTCCGAGGCGGAACGTATCTCGTTCAGAACGTCGCTGTCCTCGTCCTGAACGAAAAACCCCCGACTCTCCACGATCACGGGCGCCAAAAGGCTCCCCCCCTGCCCCAGCGCCAGGGAAATCACGATGATGCCGCCCTCCGCCAGCTCCAAACGCTCCTTCATCACCCGGCCCTTGATCTCGCCCACGGCGTTCCCGTCGATGACCACGGCCCCTGCCTGGACGCGCTCCCGCGTGTGGGGCCGAGCCCCCTTCTGAAAGGTCAGCACCTCGCCGTTGGCCATGATAAAGATGTTACGCGCTGGAATCCCCACGTCCTGGGCGAGTTGAGAATGATGAGCCAGGTGGCGATATTCCCCGTGAATGGGAACAAAGTATTGGGGACGCACCAAGTTCAGCATGATCTTGAGCTCCTCGGACGAGGCGTGTCCAGAGACGTGAGTCAGCTTGTCCGACTCGTAGACAACCTCGCAGCCGATGGAGAACAGGCGGTTGATGGTGTTGTTGACCAGCTTCTCGTTGCCAGGAATAACCGAGGCCAAAAGGAACACCGCGTCCCGCTCACCCAGGGAGATCTGCTTGTGCTCGCCCCGACTCATCATTACCAATCCAGAAAAGGGCTCTCCCTGACTACCTGTGGTCATAACCACAAGCTGGTTTTCTGGGGCCTTCCCGATGTCCTCCACGGGCAGCACCATTTTTTCGTCCACGTGGAGGTATCCCAGGCTTTTCGCCAGTTCCACGTTGCGCACCATGCTACGCCCCAGAAACACCACCTTGCGGTTGAAGCGCGCCGCCCCGTCCACCACCTGCTGAATGCGGTGGACGTTGCTGGCGAATGATGAAATGATCAATCGCCGCGTCCTGTAGTTCCTGTAGAGGTGGTCGAGAGTACCGCCAATGAGTCGCTCCGACGGAGTGAAGCCCTTGCGTTCAGCATTGGTGGAGTCGGACAGCAACAAGAGCGCCCCCTTGTCTCCTTCTTCAGCGAAGGCCCCGTAGTCCGTGATCCGTCCGTCGATGGGCGTGGAGTCAAGCTTGAAGTCGCCCGTGTGAACCACCCGACCCAGAGGAGTCTCGATGGAGAGAGCGACGCCGTCCGGTATCGAGTGGCTGACCGCGATGAAGCGGATATTGAACGGTCCGACCTCGACCACGTCCCCCGCCTTGACCTCCTTCATCCGGGGTTCCAACAGGGGTAGGTCCTCCCGCAGCTTATTCCCCACCAGACCCAGGGTCAAGCGCGTCCCGTAAAGGGGAACGTTGAGCCGCTGCAGGACAAAAGGAAGCCCCCCAGTGTGGTCCTCATGCCCGTGGGTTAGAAGGATGCCCAACACCTTCTCCCGGTTGGCCTCCAAGTAGGAAATGTCCGGGACGATGAAGTCAATCCCCGGTAGTTCCTGGTCGGGGAACATCAGGCCGCTGTCGATCACAATGATGTCGTCGCCGTATTCGAGGACGTACATGTTCTTTCCAATCTCTCCCACCCCTCCCAGGGGGATGAACCTCAACCGCGCACTTTTTCCTGTCTTTCCCGCCGCAAGCGCGCTTCGCCTGCGATGTGGTTTTGTAGCCATTTATACACCTTACTTTCAGTTTTCGCGCGATTACGCGCCTCGTTTTTTCACCGCGCCGCATGGGCGTTCTATCGGAAAAGTATGCTGTCTTGCCCCTTAACTGTCAACCCCAGAGCGACTGCTTGTGTAGCCGATAATGTCATACCACGCCGCAATCATAACGTACGCGCTCAATCAGGGCGAGGATACGTCGCGGGTTGAGCTTTCGCGAACAACAAGTCGTGGGTTTTCTCAAAGACTTCAAACCAAAAATTCCATAGATAAGTGTTTTATCATATCCTGAGGTATAATCAAAAATGGGAGAGGGCGCGAGCGATCGCGTAGCTGTCTGGGGTATCGAAAGCGGAACCCCAAACGTTAGACGGAGGGAAGCGAGCTTTATGGTACGCAAAAGTGGAATTCTTTTGTCCATGACCTCTTTGTCGTCGAAATACGGCATAGGGGACTTGGGCCCGGAGGCGTTCCGGTTTGCCAAGTTTCTGAAAAAAGCCGGGCAGACGGTGTGGCAGGTACTGCCCTTGACCGTGGTAGACGGCGGCAGCGGAAACTCGCCCTACAGCCCCCCGTCAGCCTTCGCGGGCAACCCGTTGCTCATCAGCCCGGAGGTCATGGCCGATTCAGGCTTGTTGAGCGCGGACGACCTAAAAGACGCCCCGGAGTTCGCCCAAGGACGGATTGACTACGATCTAGCGCGCGGCTACAAAGGAAGACTCACGCGCCTAGCCTGGTCGAACTTCAAGAAGGCGGGGCAAAGGACAGAGTACGAGAAATTTTTCACCTCCCACCGCCACTGGCTGGAGTCCTACAGCTTCTTCGCGGCGCTCAAGGAAAGCCAGGAGGGAAAGTGCTGGTACCATTGGCCCGACCCCTTGAAATACCGTCACCACGAGGCGTTGCACAAAACTTGGGAGACCCTTCAGGACGAAATTGAGTACCACCGATTCGTTCAGTTCGTTTTCTACTCCCAGCTGGCGGCGCTAAAGGACTGTTTGCGGCAGTGCGACATTGAGTTTGTGGGCGACATGCCCATTTACGTAACCCTTGACTGCGCCGACGTTTGGGCAAATCCCCACCTCTTCGAGTTGGATGAGCGGTTGACGCCCATTTCCGTGGCAGGCGTTCCTCCCGACTACTTCAGCAAGACAGGGCAGTTGTGGGGGAACCCCCTCTACCGATGGGACGTGATGGAGTCCGACGGCTTTCAGTGGTGGATGAGCCGTCTGCGTCACCTTCTACATGTTTTCGACAAAATACGGATAGACCATTTCCGGGGGTTTATTGGCTATTGGGCGGTACCCGCTGGCTCGAAAACCGCCGAGACGGGCTGTTGGCGCGCCGCGCCTCATCAGAGTTTTTTTGAACGCCTGAGCTGGGAGTTTCCCAACAGGCCCTTCTGGGCCGAGAACCTGGGCGTTCTCACGCCAGAGATCGAGGCCGCGCGCAAGGGCATGGGGCTTCCGGGCATGCTGATCTTACACTTCGGCTTCGACGACCCTGGACAGAACCTTTACGCTCCCCACAACCACACTCCCGACAACGTGGTCTACACGGGTACCCACGACAACAACACCTCTCTTGGCTGGTTCGACGAGGAAGGGACTTCAAAGGAGATCGCCAACCTGGTTTTCTACTTGGACAAGAATATCAGCCGCGCGACGATCTGCGGCGACATGATACGCATGGCGATGTTCTCTGTGGCGGAGACGGCCGTCATTCAGATGCAGGATTACTTAGAGCTGGGGGAAGAGGCTCGGATGAACGTCCCCTCCACGCCCACGGGGAACTGGGAGTGGCGTATGCTGCCGGCTCAAACTTCGGACGCCCTAGCGACCCACCTCAAAACCCTTTCCCGTCTCTACGGTAGAGCATAGGCAGGGCAAAGCGTAGGGCAAAGCTCTAAAATTTTTTGAAACGGCTCTGAAATTCGGAGAAAATTATGAGATAATGAAACAATCGGAAATAATTCATGCCATATTGATTGTTCAATTCGGTATGTGAGTTGAGTATGGTGGAAATGGAAAGGAGCAGTTGGGAATGATTCAGAGACTTCACAAGAGCGACTTGGGCAATTCTTTGAGAACCTTAATGGAAAACGACCCAGCTTTTAGGCCTCTCGCCTACTTTTCGATGGAGGTGGGGTTGAAGGAATCCATTCCTACCTACTCCGGCGGGCTAGGAGTTCTAGCGGGCGATATTTTAAAGAGCGCGGCCGACGTGGGGCTTCCCATGGCGGGCGTCACCCTCTTGTACCGCAAAGGATACTTCGTTCAAGAGTTCAACGAGGACGGCTGGCAGAAGGAAAAGCCCGTTCAGTGGAACCCCTCTCATGAGTTGACCCTGCTCCCCAACAAGATTTCTTTGACCCTTCAAGGACGCGAGATTCACGTGGGCGTGTGGGTGTACGTGATCGTTGGCGAGACGGGCTACCCCCTGCCCGTGTATTTCCTGGACACCGACTTCGAGCCCAACCACCCCGACGATCGCAGGCTCTGCTGGTACCTCTACGGCGGGGATAACTACTACCGCCTCTGTCAGGAGTTCATTCTGGGCGTGGGCGGGCTTCGCGTGCTGCGCGACCTGGGCTACATGAATATCGAGACCTTCCATTTAAATGAAGGTCACGCGGGATTTTTAACCCTTGAGCTGATGCGGGAGCAGGGGTACTACGACCCCGACAAAATCCGGGAGCAGGTGGTCTTCACCACACACACACCCGTGCCCGCGGGCCACGACTATTTCGAGTTCAGCCTCATTGAGCGCGCCTTCCCGCCCGACGCGTTGGCCACCATCCGGCGAATGATGCCCGACGTGCAGGGCGTGTCCATGACGGAACTGGGCTTGCGCTACAGCCGTTATGTCAACGGCGTCGCCAAAAAGCACGCCGAGGTCAGCAACGCCATGTTCAAGATGGAGACCGTGGACTGGGTGACCAACGGCGTGCACCCGACCACCTGGGTCAGTTCTGGTATGCGTAAACTCTATAACAAGCACATCCCCGGCTGGGAGCAAGACCCCGGTCGCCTTGTCCAGGCCCTGACCATTCCCAAGCGGGATATTTGGGCGGCGCACCAGGCCGCCAAGTTGAGGTTGTTTGCCCGCGTTCTGGAGACTACGGGCAAGCAGTTGGACCCGGAAGCGCTGACCCTGGGCTTCGCGCGCCGCGCCGCCACGTACAAGCGGGCCGACCTGCTGTTTTCCAATGTCAACCGTTTCTTGGAGGTGGTGGGTGGACGCAAGGTACAGTTCATCTTCGCGGGCAAGGCGCACCCCAGCGACAACGGCGGCAAGGCCGTGTTGCAAAAAATCCACAGGACGGCGAAAGACCTTCAGGACTCCATCTCCATCGTCTTTATCGACAACTACAACATGGAGATCGCCTCCCTCCTGACCCAGGGCGTGGACCTGTGGTTGAACACTCCCATGCGCCCCCGGGAGGCTAGTGGTACCAGCGGCATGAAGTGCACGATGAACGGTATCATGAACTTCTCCGTCCTAGACGGTTGGTGGATCGAGGGCTGGATCGAGGACATTACGGGCTGGTCCATCGGACCGGAGCCCAGCGCGGCGGACTACGATAGCCATTATGACGAGTCCCTGGACGCCATCGACCTCTACGAAAAGCTCGAAAAAAAGATCATCCCCACTTACTACAACAACCATGAAAAATGGGTGAGCATGATGCAGCACACCATCGCTCTCAACGCCTCGTTTTTCAACACCCACCGCGTGGTCAGGGAATACGCCGCGAAAGCGTACTCCGTGGATTTCCGGGGAATGTAGGGTCATGGCCGCGCAGCAGGACCGCGGACGGAAATCGGGGTCTGAAAGCCCAAGTTCAAAGCGTCCGGCCTCCAAGCCCGCGGCTCCTAAAGCCGCGGCGTCGGAGTCAGTGGTGAAAGTACGGGCTTCTAAGGCTTCCACAGCCGCGGCTCCCGAAGTTTCTTCTAAGGCCTCAGCCAAAAAAACGGCTTCCAAAACGAGTTCTTCGGGGGTGAAGCTTTCAGGGCCAAAGTCGCTGAGTCCAAAACCTTCGGAATCGAAAATTACAGACTCGGAGGGGTCAAACTTGAGGGTTCTTTTTGTCGGGACGGAGTTATCCCCTTTCTCCAAAGTGGGCGGACTGGGAGATGTGATGGGCTCCCTGCCAAAAGCCCTGCTTCAACAGGGCATCGACGTCCGCGTGGTAACGCCCGCCTGGTCGGGGGTCATGGAGCGGTTGCGGGAGGGAGGGTACAAAGTCTCCACCTTCCCCCAAAAGGCGAGCGCCTCCTACGCTTGGCAGGCCGCCGACGCCACGGTGCACCGGGTTGACGTGGACGGGGCGCCGGTCTACTTCTTGGAGTCGGAGTACTACGCGGGCGAGATGTACCCCTGGGATTTGAACTCCTGGACGGTGCGCCCCTTTGCCATTTTCGCCATGCAGGCTCTGGACTTGAAAAAGGTCATTGGTTGGGCGCCGGACGTCTACCACTGCCATGACTGGACGAGTTCTTACCTGCCCTGCGCCTTGGCCTGGCACCGCAAGCTCCGCGACCAGGGGCAGAAAAGCGTTTTGACGATGCACAACGCCGCCCATCAGGGGATGTTCTATCCGGGCTCGTTTTTCGATGAGTCCGGCATGGATCCCTCTTGTTTCAACGCCGGCGGGCTCGAGTTTTACGGGCAGGTCAGCCTCTTGAAGGGCGCGATCTTCACCGCGTCGGCGCTGACCACCGTTTCCCCGCGCTACGCCTGGGAGATACAGACCTACGAGTCCACTCAGGCCCTGTCGGGCGTTCTCTACTCTCAGCGCCATAAGTTGAGCGGCATTTTGAACGGCATCGACGTGGACCTTTGGAACCCCGCGACAGACCCCCTCCTGCCAGAGTGCTACAGCGCTTCCTCGCTGGCGGGCAAGGCAACGTGCCGCGCGGAGCTTCTGAAAAACACCTCCTTTGACCCCGCCTACAGCGGTCCCATCGTGGTCTGTGTTTCTCGTTTGGTGGAGCAGAAGGGGTTTGATATCGTTCTGCCTGCCCTGAAACAGGTGAGGGCGTTGGGGGCGAAGTTCGTCTTTCTAGGCAGTGGACACCGGTGGATCGAGGATGCGTTGAGGGACGTCAGCGCGTCCAACAGCGACTCCGTGTGCTTCTTCCCTGGCTACAGCGAGCCCCTAGCCCATCTTCTTTACGCTGGGGGGGACATTTACCTGATGCCGTCGCTTTTCGAGCCCTGCGGTCTGTCCCAGATGATTGCCATGCGCTATGGCGCCGTTCCCGTGGTGCGCGAGGTAGGGGGGCTTCGCGACACCGTGACCGACGCCGACGTGGAGAACGGCGGCAACGGCTTCACTTTCCTGACCTACGATACCCAAGGGATGCTTTGGTCTCTGAAACGCGCCATAGAGCGCTTCTCCAACGTCAAGGCCTGGCAGAAAATACGCGCGCGGGGCATGGCGGAGGATTTCTCCTGGGATAAATCCGCGCGTCTCTATGGAGAGCTTTACAAAAAAATTCTTTAGGGAGGGGATGCCATCCATGTACGGAGGGAAGTACGGGAGAGTTCTCGGCGTTGTGCTCGCGGGGGGCAAAGGGGAACGCCTTATGCCCTTGACCCGTTATCGGGCGAAACCGGCCGTTTACTTTGGGGCCAAGTACCGCATTGTCGATTTCGCCCTTTCCAATCTGGTCAACAGTGGTATCTACGCCATTTACGTCCTCGTCCAGTTCAAGAGTCAGTCCTTGAACGAGCACATTGAGCAGGGGTGGCAGTTCGGCGGGGCCATGCGCGGGCGCGACTTCTTCGTGACCTTGGTACCCGCGCAGATGTGGCGCGGCGAGCACTGGTTCCAGGGAACGGCGGACGCCGTCTTCCAGAACCTGCACCTCGTTTCCCTTTTCAAGGCCGACCAGGTGTGCATTTTCGCGGCAGACCACATCTACAAGATGGACGTGGAGCAAATGCTGCAATACCACCTCACTAAAAAGGCCGACGTCACCGTCGCGGCCAACGTGGTTCCCGTCGCTGACGCGTCTCAGTTCGGTTGCATCAAGACCGACGCCTCCGGGCGCATCGTCGAGTTCCTTGAGAAGCCCTCCGTACCGCCGGAGATCCCCGACAGGCCGGGGTTCTGCTACGCCTCCATGGGCAACTACATCTTCGATCGACACATCCTAGAGGAGGCCCTCGTTCAGGACTCCCAGCAGCCCACCAGTCACGACTTCGGGCGCGACATCATCCCCGGCCTGGTACAACAGAACGCCAGGGTCTATGCCTACGACTTCTCCACCAACGTCCTGCCCCACTCTACTCGCGAGATCGAAAGGATGCACCAGTGGCGCGATGATAAGCCCTACTGGCGCGACGTAGGCACGATCAAGGCCTACTGGCAGGCCCACATGGAACTTCTCTCTTATGACTCCGAGATGACGCTTTACAACCCGATGTGGCCAATACGCACCATCTCCTACGCCGACCCGCCCTCTTACTCTTACCCGGCGGAGGGTCACGAATGTACCGTCAACCGCGCTCTCATCGCGGAGGGATGCCGTATCTTGGGCGCGGAGGTGTACAAGTCCGTCCTCTCGCGGAACTGTGTGGTGCAGCCGGGCACAACTATTAAAGAGAGCGTCATCGCTCAAGGCGTGGTCATTGGGCGGAACTGCCGTATCAGCCGCGCCATTGTGGACGCCCACAACTACATCCCTGACAACACCGTGATCGGAGAAGACCCCGAGGCCGACGCGCGCAGCTACTCCCTTGACTCTAACTCCGGGATCGTCACCATGGGGATGCCTCGTATCCGTTATCAGAAGGACGTGGATGAAAAGGCCCTGGACGCCTTCTCCTGGTCCACCTTCAGTTAGGACTCAGTCAAGCGGAAACACAGGCGCGCCAAAGCGACCATGACAAAGCCGAACATCACGGCTATTTTGAAAAACCTCCCCGAGAGGCCCGGCGTATACATCATGCGGGACGCGAAAGGGGAGGTTCTTTATGTGGGCAAGGCCAAGCGACTGAAACGTCGGGTCTCGTCCTATTTCCGACACTCAAACTTCGCGTCGCCGCGCCTGCGCAAGCTGGTGGAGCTTGTGGAGGACATCTCTATCCTGCGCACCGAGACGGAGGCCGAGGCGCTCATCGTTGAGGCCAAGCTCATCCGGCGCTATTCCCCCTTTTTCAACATCGACCTTAAGATGACCGACCGCTACCCCTACATCCGCCTTACAAACGAGCCCTTTCCACGCCTGACCGTGACGCGCCGGAAAGAAAACGACGATTCGGCTTGGTTTGGCCCCTACGTCAGCGCGGGGAACATCCGCGCTCTGCTGCGCCTGGTGGAGCGGTACTTTCCCTTGCGCCACTGCAAAGGCGAACTCTTGAAGGGAACTCCCGACAGACGTCCCTGCCTGGAGTTCTCGCTGGGTCGCTGTCTAGGACCCTGCGCGGGCCGCTGCGCGGAAGTCGAATACCGCGAGCGGGTGAACGACGTAGCCCTGCTGTTGCGGGGCGGCTCCGCGGAATTGGTGGAGCGGATGAGGCGGCGCATGGACGCGGCGGCAAGGAGTCTGGCCTTTGAGGAGGCCGCCCATTACCGGGACACCATACGCGCCCTCTGGCGGATCTCGCGCCAGCGCGTTTCCGAGGCGCTTCAAGAAGACCTGGACTCCGAGACCTGGCAGGTCTTGACGAAACTGCAGGAGATATTGGGCCTGAAAACCCTTCCTTGGCGGATCGACGCCTTTGACATCTCTCACATGGCGGGGCGCGAGATGTACGGGTGTTGTGTGGTGTTTGAACAGGGACGACCCAACCCCTCGCTTTACCGGCGCTTCAAAATCCTCTCTCTCGCGGAGTGTGAGGTCGATGATTTCCGCGCGATTCAGGAGACGGTGCTGCGACGCTACCGCCGTGTGCTGGAAAACGCCGAACCCCTGCCGCAGCTTGCCTTGATCGACGGCGGACCCGTGCAATTGGAGTTCGCTGTGAGGTCACTAGAGGAGCTGAAGCTGGACCTCCCCGTCGTCGCTTTGGCCAAACGCGAAGAGCTGGTCTATCTTCCGGCTCGAACCGAGCCCCTTTCCCTGGACGACTCAACGCTGAAGCTCCTGCAACGCCTCCGCGACGAAGCGCACCGTTACTCCATCACCACGCACCGGGGCGCGCGGGCCAGCCGTCTGCGTCGTTCCGCGCTGGAGGAAGTGACGGGGATCGGCAAGGCCCGGGCCACGCAACTTATCGTGAGATTTGGAAGCGTCCGCCGCATCTCCCAACTGACCCCCGAGGAGCTTGCCGCCGCCCCCGGCATTGGCCCCGCCTTAGCCCAAAAGATACTTGAACACCTAACCCCTCACCTTCCACCAGCCATCCAGTAGTGACTCACGTTGACCAGATCGATGTGTTCGATTTCCACCAAGCTGCTGCCGTTGGCCTTGTCCACCGCGCTGAGCCACAGCCCGTGAGAGTTGGAGAGGGCCAGGCTCATCTCGTAGCTGAAAATGTTCTCCGTTATCTTGAGTCCCCGCGCGTCTCTTTCGCCTATTTCCGCCAGGGTCTCCCGTAGAAGCTCCTTCACCTCGTCAAAGGAGCGCTCCTTGCCGTAGCTCGTTTGGATGATGACCGACAGTACCGCGCCGTTGTAGGCAGTGATGTAGAAGCGCGTCGCTTCGCTGTTCAGGGAACGCGGCGGCCTCGCGGGCAGTCCTCGCAGGAGATAGTAGACCTTACCCGCTTTGGTGAAAGGTTCGTCCGCGAGCGGGTGTCCGGCTCTTTCTAAGTCCGCCAGCGCCGTTTCGATGTCTACCCCCAGGGACACTCCATAAACAACCTCGCGCCGAGCCGGTTTTTCAGGTTTTTTCGGTTTTTCGCGCGGTTTTTCCTTTGGTTTCTCTTTTGGCGTCTCCTTTGGCGTCTCCTTGGGCGCTTCCTTTGACGTCTCCTTTGGCGTTTTCTTGGGCGCTTCCTTTGACGCTTCTTTCGGTGTTTCCTCAGGCGCTTCTTTCGGCGTTTCCTCTGGGGACGTCCAGTCGACTTGGTCAATCTGGGGACGAAACGCCTGCAACTTCCGGTCGTCCGCGTTGTCCAGCGCCGTCGTCATTGTTGCCGGCGTTGACGCGGCTTTTTCCAGGTTTTTCCTGGCTGCCGTCAGTCCTCGCGCGGCTCGCTCGACGGCCTCGGCGTTGCTCGGCGCGACTTTCAGAGCCTCCTCCAGACGCGTTTGAGCCTTGTCGTAGAGGTTCCCGTCCAAGTAAAGTTCTCCCAAGCCGATCAGCACCCACACGGCGTCCTCGCCGCTCAACCACGTCAGGGCGTTCTCGAATCGCTCCTCCGCGCTCTTCCGATCGCCCAGGTAGCGGAGGCACCAGCCGGAAAGGTCCAGCGCCGCGCCGTCCTTGGGGTTTCGCTCCAAAATTCTTTCGTAAAGGTTCAACGCCATGCGATAGTCCCCCACATCATAGAGGTTCTTCGCGCGCTCGCGCAGCGCCCTTTCCGCGTCCGCCCCCACCGCCGCCACCGGAAACAGCAGCGCCGCCAGCAAAAATAAAGCAACTTTTCTCATCATGGTTTCTTCCCTCTTAAAGTCGTGGACTCTTCGCAAAGTCTTTGCCGTTTGGAGCCGTCGGCTCTTTTCTGAACAAAACTTTGACGGTGGTTATGAGCTTTTTAGCGCTATTTTGATATTCATAATTACGCGATTCGCTATGTCCGGCTTTTGGTCTCTCATTTCCGCGCGTGATTACGCGATCCGCTATAAATGGGGTTCCGGGGCATGGGGCGAAGCCCCCGGTTCAGCGCTTCCTTAACCCTCCATTCCACAAGGGAAGCGAGGATTCCGCTCCCGTTGGCCGTTTGCTTTGCCCCTATGCCTCGGTCAACGGGAGGGATTTCCCGGTTGCTCTTTGAACGGGCCCCCTACCAGGGGATGCCGACGTATTTGAAGAGGGCCCAATGCTGGGGGGCTTTGAAGGAATCCTCGTCCAACAGGAACAACTGGGCCCGACGGAGGGCGTCCACGGGAGACGCGCCGTCCAAGATAGCGGAGTACATTTTTTCCATGAGGATGGGGGCGCTCTCGTCCACGGCCCGCCACCGGGTGAGGATGGAGCCCTTGGCCCCGCCCGCCAGCAGCACCGTGGAGAGCCCAAACATGCCGTCTCCCACGTAGAGGTCTCCCAACCCCGTCTCGCAGGCGGACAGGCTGATGAGTTCCGCGTCCCACCGGACGGTGGCCAGCTCCCCCATTTGCAGGAATGAGTCGTTGTGAAGGTCCAGGACGGGCGAGAGGGCCAGCCCCGGCTGAAGGTCGGGGATGCTTCCCCGGTCGTACCCGTGGCAAGCGATGTGGACGTAGCGGAACCGCGCGGGGGTACTCTCCCAGAAGACCTGTTCCGAGGCGCGTTCCTCCAGCAACAGGACGGGAGCGGGAGCGCCCTTTTCCTCCCACAGCCTCGTCAAAATGTCGGCCTCGAACTGGGAACCCGGCAGCGGTTTCATTGACTGCGCGAAGTCCTCCTTGACCACGGAGGCCCATTTCGCCTCCTTCTCCGTCTCGGAGAGGATTTTCTTCCAGGCCGCCTCCAGGATGTCTCTAAACGCCTTCTGTTCCTCCGGCGAGGCCTTGGAGGCGGTAAGTCGGGACAAAGGCGCGTCCTTCACGTGTTCCTCAAGGGCGGCCCGCATCTCTGGGTTGTGCTTGATGACGCTCCGCCACGCTCCTGAAAATTCGCTCCATGTCTCGCCGTCCACCTTCCGGAACAACTTTCCGTAGGCCGGGTTGGCCAGCAAAAGCAGGGACTTTCCATCCTCCGGCCCGATTGCCCGCGCTGCCGGACGGGTCAGCAAAAACGCGCTGGGCAGCTCCGCGAAGGTCCAGTCCCGGATCAGGTAAACTTTGTTGTCCTTATCGGTACGCCGCATGGCCTCAAAGGGAAGGATGTAGAGGATGTCGTGAGGGATGATCAAGAGCTTCCTCAAATCTCCGCACTCGGCGGCCACAGGCTGGAAAAGGACGTTTCCCACGTCCTCCGGCAACAATCCACAGGCGGTGACGGGACGTTTCTGGCTAATCTTGTCCTGCTGGTATTCATATATCTGATCCGGCACAGTGTAACGCATCCAATAGGCGTAGCCAAAGAGGGAGTCGTAGTCCACGTCGAGGGGAACGATCTTGGGTTCTCCCTCTTTTCTCAGCATAACGGCAAAGGACAGGGAGGATGAGAGGTAATAGTCAACCAGGGCCCAGTCCTGGGGCAGCAGGGCCCGCGTGGCTTCGGTTCCTGGTATGGCGTCCACGTCCACCGTCAGGCCTTGAGTCAGCTTCGCGCGTTTTTCCCGCAGGCTTTTCATGTCGGCGTTGACCTGAGCCATCACCTCGCGCTGCCCCTCGAAGCTGGCCCGGCGGTACGCGCCCTCCAAGGCCACCCGCTTCATCTCCAGCTCCCGCACCTGGGCGCGGACCTCAGGCGGCAGGGCGTTCAGGAACTCCCCGCCCGTGGTGGCCAGCATCTCCCTCCACTGGCGGCCTTTCATGCCCTCCAATAGACTCCAGATGTTCTCAGCGGCTTTGGCGGAGGGGTTGTCCCGCCACAGGGCAAAGGCGGAGCGGATGGCCCCGCCGTAAAGGGCGACCCGGTCGGAGGCGCTCTGGCTGGCGTTCCCTTCCACCGGGTGGATTTTCTCCACCTGGGAAAGCGCCGCGGCGTACAGATCCCGCGCCTTGCCGTAGTCCTTCCGATCCTCCGCGGTCTGGGCCAGCAGGGCGTAGGCTCGCCACTGCGCGTCGGGCCGGGCCTCGGTGGGCTGGCCTCCGGGGCCGCTCACGAGGGTAAGCAGCTTTTTGGCCAACTCCTCCGCCTTGGCGGGCTCGGAGAGGGCGTAAAAAACGCGGGACTGCAGCTCCAGAAGGGCCAGGCGGTCGTCATGGGAGACCTTTCCCTCCGCCGCCAGAAGGCCCGTGATGTTTTCGGCCTCCTCCCGCAGCTCCAGCAGGGCCAGTTTCTCCGCCAGGGCCCGAAGTTTCTTCACCGCCGCCGCGTCCGATTTCTCTGGGGTTAGAGCGAAGGAGGACTTGAAGGCGCTCTTGCCCTTCGTGACGGCGTCCCCGAACTGGGCTAAAAACGCCTCCCAATTTCTGTTGGCCTTGAGGGACACCCCGACCTCCCGCAGGACAAGAACGCGGCGGCGGACGTCCCGCCAGGCGTCCAGGTAGGCGAGGATATCCTCTCCAGCGCCCAGGGTGAGCAGAAGATACTCCGAGGTCCGCGGAAGCAGTTTTTCGGCGTCCTTCTCCAACTGCTCCTGCTGATTTTTCAGTTTTTTCTTGGCATAACTATAGAGTTTACCCCCTTGGGAAGCCAGGCTCCCAGCATCCTTTTTCAGCGAGGGGTGAGTGGTTTCCAAGAGCCTCAGAAGGGTCTTTCGCAACTCCTCACGGGAGGGAGTCGCTTTGAGGGCTTGAGAGAAAAGGGTTTTTCTCAGCTTGTCCCTCATGGGACCGGGGAAGGGCTCGCCGGCGATCAGGGCCTTTTGGAGTCTGTCGGATTCGGCTGGCTTCAGGGACAGCAGCGGAACCATCCGCGACAAAGCTCTAAGGTCCGCCTCCAGGGTTCCGGCTTTCGCGGCCTCGGCGGCGGATTGTTCCTCCGGGTCCGTCGCGTCAAGGAGTATCCCGCCGATCTGAATGAACACGCCTTCCTTGGGAGCGGATAACGTCTCCTCACCTGCCAGAGCGCGCAGGAGGTCCAGGGATGTGGAGAAAGCGCGCTGAACGTACTGGCGGTCGGCGGCCTCCCCCACGCGAGCGGCCAGTTCTAGAAGCGCCTTCTCCGCGCTTCGCGCCGTCCGCAGGCGCCCCGCCGCCCGGCGCAGCGTCGCGTCCCCCACGTCCCAGGCTGTCTTGGCCTCTTGATAGTAGTGGCGTATCTCGGGAGCGCCCCGGAAGGCCATTTCGCGGATCAGGCGGAACCCGTCCAGGCTGGGGATGGGCGCGAAGATTTCCTTCCGCAAGGAGTCCACCTTCTCCCATGCCATTAAGAAACCTGTATCTTGCTTATCGCTGAACGTCCGCGCCGTGAGCGCGGCTCGCCATGGAAGGCCCTGCGCCGACCGGTAATCCACCTTGCCCACAAGCCCCAGCTCGCTTCGGATGTCCCCCGCGTAGATGCCCTGCATGGCCAGCAGGGCGCTGTCCATGTCTCGCGCCCTGAGGGCGACGGAGAACGCCTCCTGGTAGTGGGTCGCCGCCTCGTTCCAAACACCGGTGTGTCCGTACAGGTTGCCCAACTGGATGTAGGCCTGGGCGAGGCGCTGCCCCAAACCGGCTTTCTCCGCCCTGGACTTGAATCCCTGAAAGAAGGTCAAGGCGTCCTCGTAGCGGCCCCTCATGCGGTTCAGCACCCCCAGCTCCGCGTTGAGTTCCAGGGTCAAAACCTCGTTCCTCGACCCCACCGCCACGTTCAAAAGCTCGCTCAACTCCGCCTCGGCCTTGTCGAAGTCCCCCAGGTACATGAAGGTCTCGGCGTAATTATTTTTCGCGCCCAGAACCTCCGGGGCGTAGGGCGTCCCCAGATCATCGGCCGCCGTCAGAGCCTCGGCTAGGGTCTTCTGCGCCTCGGAGAACCAACCGGTGGTCAGCAAAAGGGTTCCCTTGTCGCTCAAAGCGTAAAAAACGAGTCTGTTGCCCTCGGCGCGGGTCTTTTCGTTTTTTTGAAGAGCGGCGGCGTCGGCGGCGACGGAGTCGTAGATTTTAAGCGCTTCGAGGATGTTTCCCTGCAGACCGGTGATGTAGGCCAACTGTAGTCTCACCCTTAACCGGCTGCCCAGATTGTCTTTGAAGTGCCTTTCCGCCGATTTGAAAGATTTTTCCGCCGCGTCCAAAGCCCCTTTTTCCCGATGGACGCGACCCGCCCCCTCCTGGGCCAGCCCCCGCAACAGCGGGGTCTTGGCGATCTTAACGCCCCGCGTGTAGTGCTCCTCGGCCTTGTCCCACCGGGCGGCGGCCATATGAATCTGCGCGGCGGAGAAGCGGGCGTTGCACTCCCCCACGGCATCGCCTATTTTTTGGTAAATGGGCGCGGCCCGCTCGAAGGCCTCGACGGCAGGCTCCGTTTGGGGTCCGGCGTTCAGGCACAATCCTTGGTTATAGTAGCACTGCGCGGCCTTCAGGTTGTTTTTTTCCTTTTCATAGGCCTCGCCCGCCTGCCCAAAGGCCTCGGCGGCGTCTACCCACTTTCCCGCCTGGTAGGCGGCTATCGCCTTGTTGAAGAGCGCGTCCCCTTCCGCGCCCCAGGCCGTCCCCCTCAAAAGCGCGAGGCAAAGGGTCAAAACCACAAAAAACTTTGTCCTTGTCTTCATCCTGCTTCCTCCATACCTATAGCGGATTGCGCAATCACGCGCGGAAAACGGTAAAAACTTTGCGCGTAAAAGAGCCAACGGCTAAAAGAGCTAATGGCTCTAAGGAAACGCTGATCAAACACTTTGGGGCCTTGCCCCAAACCCCGACTTAGGGGTCGCGGACCCCTAAGAACCCCATTTAATCAGCGCTTCCCTAAAAAAGGGGGATGAAGCCGCGCCTTGGCCTCACCCCCGCTTTGGTTTGTCTCCACGTTCACTTTCGCTCGCTGGTCTGCGCGGTTTCTTCCCAGAAAACGCTCAAACCTGGAAGGTCGCTGTAGCTGACGTTCAAGACGACCTGCCCGTCCAGACCCGCCGTGACCTCCAGGGCGATGAAGCGTTTGTCGTCAGGAACCCACTGCGCCTCAGCGAAGATACCATTATCGTTGAGGCCCGCGGAGGGGCCATATTTCTGGCCAAGCTTACCCGACAGCTCCACAAAAAGCTCTTCCTTCAGGCTTATGCTGTTTTTGCGCTCCTTCCACGTGGCGGTGACGCTTATGGAGAGTAGCTTCTCCTGGTACTCTTCCAAGATAAGAAGCGCTGAGTCCGCGTCCGTCCGCGCCAATTCCGGCAGCAGGGACGAGAAGTAAGGAAGTTTCGCCGTGTAGAACCAGGAGCCGAATTTCGTAGGCTCTTCGTTTTTTTGTACCTCGATCTCCTCTCCGACCAATTGGACCACCGCGGCCTGAATGGGCTCCCCAACAGGGAGACCCCAAACCACAAGCGGCGCTTTTTTGCCCTCCGGCGTTTTTTCATCCTCTGGCGAAGAGGTAGGCTCCGCGACCGACACGTCATTCACAGGTTCTTTGGGCACGGTATCCTGAGCGGCCTGGGCTTCGGGGGAGGCTGGTTTCTTGACCCAGACCACGCTCTTGGCGGCCAGCCACTGGCGCGCACTCAGGTCTGTCAGCTCCCCCGGCTCGGGTTTGGGGGATTCATCCTCCTCCGGATTCTTCCCCGGCTCCGCGGGCTTGTTTTTCTCCAAGAGCGTCGTGGCGTCGTTCTTGATGATCTCAGCGGCGGCGGCGTCTTTCTCCTTCAGGCGGTTCAGGGCTTCCTCCATCTGGGGGGCTTCCCCCATGGAGGCGCGCGCCAGAACAAGGCCCTTCAGCGACCGGACCACCAACTCGTTGTCCTCCGGCGCCAGTTCGATGGCCTCAGAAAAGGCTCGAGCGGAATTGCCTCCCTGCCCGGCTCCCAGGAACGTCTCACCCAGTCCCACCTTAACCCATTTGGCCTCCGCGCCCGGCAAAAGCGTCTCCGCCCGCTCGAATCCCTGGCGCGCCTGGTTCCAGTTCCCTAAATAGCGATGGCACCAGCTCGCGTAGTCCCAGGCCTCGCCGTTCTCCGGCTCCATCGTCAGAAGTTTCTCGAACAGCGTCAGGGCGTTGTTGTAGTCCTGAATGGAGTAAAGGTTTTTGGCCCGCTCCATCAGCGTCGTGTTGGATGAAGCGGCGGCGAAGGAGAGGGAGAGTGGTGTTAAAAGGAACAAAAGGGTCACGAAAAGGAGCGCCAGGCATGGTATGCGCTGAAACAGAGGGCTGAAGGGCCCAGGACCCTTCAGCGCGGTTTGGGGCAGAACCCCAAGCGTTTTGGTCTTCATCGTCAACCGACGTTAATCCTCTTCGACGGTCACTTCAAGAGCGAGTTCCATCTCCGTGCCGTCGTCAAACGCCAGCTTTCCTTTCACGATGTCCTTGCCCGCCTTGCCCGACGCGACCAGCTTCCACTTATCGTCCTTGCGGGGCAGGACGAGAATTTCCCCGGCCTTCAAGGACACGTCCGCGTCCGCGGGCAACAGGTTGTTCTCCGACGCGCTGGCGCCGATGTTGACCAGGGAAACCAGCTTGCCGGGCTTGTCGCTCAAGAACTTGACGAAGACGTTGTCCCCCGTCAAGTAGCTTGCCACGTTGGTCCACATTTTGACCGCCGCTTCCTGGCCGTCCGCGGTCGCGAAGCCAGAGGGGCCGTCACCCTTCGTCATCAGGGCGAGAGAGGCCACGGTCCACTTCAGCGGGTCTGTCGCCGAAGCGGACTCAGCCTCTTCCTCGAAAAGCAGGATGTCCCGCGTTCCCATCTTAGCGTCCTGAAGGACGGAGAAGGGGCCGGCGAGCTGCTTGTTGTCGAGGTTGAACACCTGGACGTCTTTCTCCGTAGCGATGGCCTTGACCACGTCCACCCCCACGGCGTTTCCAGCTCTCATGGCGAACTTCTGCCCCTCGGCGGGGATTTTTATCTCCTGACCGGCCTTGACGAAGTTGTTCTCCACCCACTTGTTGGGAAACAGTACCACGATCTGACCACTGGGGGTGAAATCCAGAATGGTCAGATAGGAGTCCTTCTCGGACTTGAAGGTCAGAACGATCTTCTCGCCTGAACTGTAAACGCTGTCTTTCTTGTCGGTGGAAAGCGACACGGCGAAGTCGCCTTGGGACATCTCCTCGACCTTCGTCTGGGCAAGCGCGGGTTCGTCCTCGTCAACCAGCAGAATATCCCGCGTGGCCGTGGTAGTGCTGGTCTTGATGTCCGCCCAGGCGACGTTTCCCGCCAATAACGCCGCTGCCAACAACAACCCAATAAATTTCCTCATAACAAAATCCCCTTTCGTAAATTCCGGGGACGCGACCCCGGTTCCCAAAGAAGCACAAGCCAGGCCCCTCCCGCTCCACGCTCTTCTCCTCATTATCCGCTGTTACCCACGTCCGCCGACCCCCACCTCCTTGACCGCGCATTGAAGATTATACCAATCTTAGAGCGGTTTTTACTTGGCTCTTTTCCGCGCGAAATTTTTGCTGTTTGCGTTCAGCTACGCGAATGGGCTATGAAAAGAAGGAGGGAAGGCCCCCCTTGTTCATTTCAGGCCCAGAGCCTTTTTCATCTCAAGCGCGGGCAGATAGTCGCCCTTGATGCCGACGCAGCGATCCAACCATTCTTTCGCGCCCGCCTTGTTCTTGGCGTTGTGCGCGGCCAGCGCCGCCCAGTAAGCGTCCAGGTGGTTCTCCTTGTGCATGGACGCCGCGCGCCCGAACTGCCGCGCGGCGATGGCGTACTTGCCCGCGTTGTAGTTCTCGACGCCCTTGTTGTGCTCTTCCACGAGGGCGGACTTCTGTGCCTCGTCGAGGTCAAAGCCGTTAAATAACTCGACTCCCTCGGTGGGAGGCTGGATCGAGCCCTTCTTCGACACTTTGGACGGCTTTGCCCCTGGTTTGGGCGTTTCCTTTTTGGGCTTCTTGTCTCCCGCTGGCGTTGCCGTGTTCTCTCCGCCCTTTTTGGGCACGACCCTGTCCCCGAAGCGTCCGCGGAACACGCTGGGGTCTTTGGGCGGCGTGAGCACCGCTATTTTCTCCAAGACCTCGCTGTCCCAGGAGTGTCTGCGGATGAAATCTCCCTTGGGAATGGTGGGGTCGCTATAGTGGTACCTCTCCTGTCCATTGGCGTCCTGGAAGTTGATCTCGTACAGAAAGGCTTTCCAGACAGAGGGTCGGTAACCCCGATAAATGTAAACGATGCGCGAGTCCCGGATATAGCGCGAGAAGCCGGGGGCGAACTGCTCAATGTCCTCCACGGCGTCTTCGACTCCCTCGTCGTCGTATTCGTAGATGATCATCGTGCGAACCTCGTGGTCGCCGTCACCCCATTGGGTTCTGGTCTTGTCCACCAGGACGCGCATGTGGTCGTTTTCACTCACGACGTAGAGGCGGCTGTAGGCGTCGGCAAACCGAATGACGACGTTTTCCCCATATCCCATAGCGTCCAGGTTCGCCTGGCGTCCGATGCTCTGCCCCACGGTCTTTACGAAGGGGGAATAGGTTCCCAGGAACTGCTGAACGCCCGCGCTGAAGGCGTCCAGTCGCTTTTGATAGGCGCTCATGTTGCCGCGACTGAACATCCCCTGGTTGTAACTGAGGTCGTGCAACATCTGCCCCAACCCGCCTTGGGCGTTCTGGTAACTCTTCAAGGCTTGGGTGGCCACGTTGTAACTCTCTGAAAGCCCCTGGAACGAGGCCCAGATGATTTGCGGCATGTTGGTGAGCACGGACCCCAGGCCCTTCACGGCCTTTTCTCCCGGCTCCACCACATCCTTGTCCAGCGTCGTCTTTTCCTCCTCGTTCATATCGTTCTGTCTGAAGCCGCGGGCCATGTTGTGGGCCGTGGCTATGGCGCTGTTACCCGCTATACGGATGTTTTTCTCCCGCTCTTCCATCTGTTGCTCGGTCAAGTCCTCCACTTGGAGCGTGTTGACGGTGGTTTCCAAGGCCTTGTAAAAAGACCTCGCGATGGAAATGGCGGCCTCGCTGTTGCCGAGTTCCTCCAAAATGGCGACCTCCCTGTCCGTCAGCAGCCGAACTTCCTCCAAAGAGCCGCGGGCCTCTGGGATGCGCTGCTCCAGCTCGGCGCGGCGAGCGGAGATGTCCCCGCCTTCGGTGTTGGCCTTGTAGTAGTTGTTCTGGGCCTCCTGAGCCGCGCTGATGACCCTGAAGTGCCCTACCTTCTTCTGGCGTATCTCGGCCAGCTCTTTGGCCTCCGCCTCCTTGCCCGCGTCCATGACCTTTTTCTGTTGAGCGACGTTTTGCGTCGTGTCCGCGCCCTGGATTCCCGAAAGCTCGTGGAAGGCCGCGGTGTTGGAGACGTTGCTTGCCACGACGGCCTCCCGCGCCGTGGCCACCACCAACGCCGCGAAAAGTAACAGCAACAACACCACCAGCGCCCATTTGACTGTTGACCTAAGTCTCATACCATGTGAACCTCCCTTTCGAATTTTTAGAGCCGCAGCTCTGTTGTGTCCGTTGGTTTGTTTATTTCTTTGTGTGTCATGAGCAATCAATATGAGAGGAAACGTTTGGGAAACGCCAGTGAATGGAGGCAAACATCAGCTCAACACATGGACGCGGCGCTTCGTGGGTTTGAGCGCGGGCAATGGATTGAGAATGAAGTACCGAGGGAGCAAAACGATTAGAAGGACGCGATTCAGCCCCTGAACCCCTGAACCCCTGAACCCCTGAACCCCTGAACCCCTGAACCCCTGAACCCCTGAACCCCTGAACCCCTGAACCCCTGAACCCCTGAACCCCTGAACCCCTGAAATTATACCATATCGAATCAAATAAAACGTCGGTAAAACACATGATATTTAAACTTCTTTCTACGAGAAATTTGTGTTTTTCTTGACATACTCCCACAGCTAAAGCCAGTGGGCACTCAACAAAGACAACCGACCGAAGCCAGTCTTACATCTTCTCCCTTAAGAGTGGATGTCCCCGCTCTGAGTATATTTACAGCCACCTTGACGCGGCAAGAAGCCAAAAAAACAAAGCGGGCACCGTGGTGATGTTGCGGTTTTTATCCAATGGCTAAAGCCGTTGACTTTCCCAGCGCGTTATCGTAAGCGGAATCCCTATGAAGTTTTGTGTAATTTTACATCGTTTCCTTAAAAAAGCAATACCTCCATAAGTAAGCGCCAGGGCAAACGCTTGAAGATATAAAGTATTGATATGACTGAATTTTTCCTTAGACGGAAATACCTAGGTAAATAACGCAAAGTCAGTTGTCGCGATAATTCAACGTCAAGCTCACGCGTTTGCCCTGAAATGAGTACGTTAAGCGCGGTGTCGAGAAGTGATAAAAGGCTTGCCCAAGGTTGCTGGATTGAACGATAACGGGTATTATTTGTATCGGTGGAAGGTGACGCCGGAGGGAAGCGAATCAGGCGCATGGACGTAAAAGTTTTGTTCGCGGGTTTGGACTTGGCCGGTCTTGTGGCACGCCGAACGGAGGGTCAGGCATTTTGAAGGGCTTTCTACGCGGCAGGCTGGTATTGGCGTTGTTCTTCATCTCCGCCGCCATTGTGCTGGCGCTTTGCGTTTACACAGGCGTGATGATGCGATCCATATCTATGTACATCTACGCGGATATTGGGGACCGCCTGGTCGCGTTGAGTCGTTACGCCGCCAACATCGTCACCGCTGACGAGATAAGCTCCCTGCAAAAGCCCGAGGATGTGGAAACTCCGCTGTTCGCCGAACTGAAGCAGAGGTTGGTGAAGTTCTCGAGGGAAAACAACGTGACGTTCGTGTACTACATGCGCGACTCCGACGGCCAAGCGCAGTTTATTATAGATAACGACTTGACGGAAGAGACCGTCAACCTCACGTCGGAGCCCATCCCCTGGGAGAAAATACCCTTGAAGGCGCTGGGTGGCCAGGCGGCCATAACTCCCCTCGAAAGCTACTCCATCGGTTATGACGGCCTGCTGTCGGCCTACGCGCCAATCTTTGACAGGAAAGGAAGCGTCATCGCCATCGCGGGCATTGATATAGGCGACGAACAGATTTTATCCGTGCGCGACAAGGTGAACGCCCTGAGCACGGTCTTGACCCTAGGCGTTTTACTCGTCGTTGTCTGCGGCTCCCTGAACGTGCTGTTGCACCGAAGGGTGGACAAGGCCCGCATTGAGGCGCTAGAAAACGCGGTGCGAGCCAGCCGCGCCAAAAGCGATTTCTTGTCGAATATGAGCCACGAGATACGCACGCCCATGAACGCTATTATAGGCATGACCACTATAGCCAAGTCCTCCACAGAGGCGGGGCGCAAGGACTACTGTCTGGAGCGCATTGAGGAGGCCTCCACGCACCTGCTGGGCGTCATCAACGATATTCTCGACATGTCGAAAATCGAGGCGGGGAAGTTGGAGCTCTCCCTGGCCGAGTTCAGCCTGGAGCGCGTGCTGCATAAAGTGGCCACCGTTAACAGCTTCCGCGTCGATGAAAAAAAACAGAAGTTTCACGTCGATCTGGACAAAGACATACCCGATAGGCTCGTCGGCGACGACCAGCGACTGACTCAAGTCATAACCAACCTGTTGTCCAACGCCGTCAAGTTCACGCCGGAAGGGGGGAAGATCTCCCTTGGCGTCCGCTTGACGTCCAAGGAAGAGGATCGGTGCACGCTGCGTTTCAACGTGCGTGATACAGGTATAGGTATCACGGAAGAGCAGAGGGCGCGCCTGTTCCGGTCGTTCGAGCAGGCGGAGAGCGGCACGGCGCGGAAATTCGGCGGCACTGGCCTAGGTCTGGCCATCTCCAAAAACATTGTGGAGATGATGAACGGCAAGATTTGGGTCGAGTCTAAGCCTGGCGAGGGCTCCGACTTTATCTTCACCGCGCGAGTGAAGCGCGCCGCGCGGCAAGAGGCGCGGGAAGCGAAGAGCGTCAAGGCCGCCTCGGAGCCAAGGCAGCATTTCGATGGATTCCGCGCGCTTCTGGCGGAGGATGTGGAGATAAACCGCGAGATCGTCTTAGCGCTTTTGGAACCCATGTGCCTTGATATAGAATGCGCGGAAAACGGGGCCGAGGCGCTGGAAAAGTTTTCCGCCTCGCCGAGCAGGTACGATATTATTTTTATGGACGTCCAAATGCCTGAGATGGACGGCTACGAGGCCACGCGCCGCATCCGCGCCTTGAGCTACCCGCGGGCGAAGGAGGTTCCCATAATCGCGATGACGGCCAACGTGTTTCTAGAAGACATAGAAAAGTGTCTTAGCGCTGGAATGAACGATCACATCGGCAAACCCCTGGACTTCGAAGAGGTACTCTTGAAGTTGAATTCGTACCTTTCCGCCAAGCAAGACGGCTCTTATAGCGGCGCGAACGCGTGAACCTGAATGCCCGCCTAAATCTCTCACCAAATAGATTTAGTACCGCGTTATTTTGTGGAGAGAATATTCTCGATACGCCTCGTACCGCGTCGCAAAACGCGTCGACGGAAAGAAATTCAAGGTGAGACTCACGCGTTTGCCCTGACGCCCTCTCTTGACGTGTTGAATCGAAGGCTAACGGAACCAGGGGTTTGCCCCTGCTCCAAGATTTTCATGGCCTCGCAAGCGGCGAGACAGGCTTTTTCCTCACCGCCCTCGTCGCCCCAGCGGTTCAGCGGACGGTTGGCGATAACCGACAACACCGCGCCCATGCGCATTCCATGGAGGTAGCCCACCACGTACTGGGCCGCGGTCTCCATCTCTAGGTTCGTCACACGGGCCTGCCGCAAGTCGGGGATGATCCGCTCCGCGAAACTGGGCCAGTACCCTCCCTCGCCGAGGGGGCGCCCCTGTCCGATGTAGAAGGAACCCACCGTGCAGGCGAGTCCCAGCCCATAGCGGAATCCCAATTTTTCACAGGCCTGCGCCAGGGCCAGAACAACCTGCGTATCCGCGAAAGCTGGGAACTCTGGTCCCACGTAGGACGTGGAGGTACCATCCCTGCGGACACAGGCGACGGGAATGATCAAGTCCCCTAGGTCAAAGCGCGGCGTGATGCTGCCGGTGGTACCTACCCGGATACAGGTGTGGACGCCCAGGACGTTCAGCTCATGAAGGCATATCTCGGAGCTGGGACCGCCTATGCCAGTGGAAGTCGCGGCCAACTTCATCCCATCGTACTCGCCGGTCACGGTTTTGAACTCCCTGTAGGACGCCAACTCGCGGACGCCGGTCCAGCGTTTCGCGATCAGCGTCGCGCGCTCTGGCGCGCCGGGCAGAATGACGTACCCCGGGACGTCGCCTGGTTTCAGTTGAAGATGGTAAACGCCGTCATTGGCGGCCTTAGGTGCGTTGGCGCCGGTCATGGACACGCCTCCTTATTATAGGTGGGAATTGGGAAAGTGTTGCCCCAACAATAATCATATCGCGAAAAATCCACGTGTCATACGATTTTTCAACATGTGTATCATGATTTTGAAGATTATTGCGCCGCAAGTGTTTGGTTTAAAGCCGTTGGCTCTTTTCCGCGCAAAGTTTTTGCCGTTTATATCCGATTTTGGTCTCTTATTTCCGCGCATGATTATGCAACCCGCTATAAAAATATCGGGAGTGTTGCTTTTTTAATGATATTGCTCAGGCAATCCCTTATATTGCAAGACTTCCCCCTGGTCAAATCATTAGAAAAACAACACCTCCCAAAATAGTACCAGAGGTAGATGAGTTCCCTTGTTACGGTCTCGGTCATCGCAAATTTATCAGTTCATATTCCAAACTGCCCAGACCAAGC
>JAITGK010000136.1 GCA_031280635.1 Synergistaceae bacterium | reverse complement strand
AGAGCTCCTAACATAACCCACCTGTTTGGGCCTTCAGGCTATAAAGCAATTTTTATAAATGCAGTATTTCAAAGTAAACTTTATCAAGATAGCATGGTTATGATAGATACTCTTAAGGAACATGTCGGCGGTAAGGATAACCTCGGTCAAAGATGAGAAGCTTTTTTGCGTCCGGATAAATCATGTCGAGTTTGTCCATGTGCCGCAAAGCAAGGTCACGCTCGGAAGCGCTCGTCACATCTATCGTAGCGTCCATGATGAAGTCGTTCAAAACGTCGTAGAGTATCGAAGCTCTCGTGGTTGGCGCGTCGGCTGAAAATTTGACGCGTTTGCCCTGAAGCTCGTCCTCATGGGGCTTGCGTGTTGGGGAGGAGGGTGGGATAATGAAATAAGAAAGTTACTGTAAAAAATTTTTACATTATATGGAGGTGTGTTTTTCATGGCTACAAAGGTTGCAATCAACGGTTTTGGCCGAATCGGCCGTCTCGCGTTCCGCCAGATGTTTGGAGCGCCTGGATATGAGGTCGTCGCCATCAACGACCTGACCGACGCGAAAATGCTGGCGCATCTGTTGAAGTACGACTCCGCCCAAGGCCGTTACGCCCTTTGGGACAAGGTGTCCGCCAAGGAGAGCGCCATTGTAGTGGATGGCAAGGAGATCACCATTTACGCCGAAAAGAACGCCGCCGACTTGCCGTGGGGCAAGATCGGAGTGGACGTGGTGCTGGAGTGCACAGGTTTCTACGCCAGCAAGGATAAAGCGGAGGTCCATGTCAAGGCGGGCGCCAAGAAGGTCGTCATCTCCGCCCCGGCCGGCGATAACCTACCGACCATTGTGTTTTCGGTCAACGAGAAGACGCTGAAGAAGGAGGACACCGTCATCTCCACCGCGTCTTGCACCACCAATTGCCTGGCTCCCATGGCCTACACTCTGAACAAACTCTGCCCCATCGTGAAGGGTTTCATGACCACCATTCACGCCTACACCGGCGACCAGATGGTGCTGGACGGTCCGCATCGTAAGGGAGACTTGCGCCGCGCCCGCGCTGCGGCCTGCAACATCGTCCCGAACTCTACCGGAGCGGCCAAGGCCATCGGGTTGGTCATCCCGGAATTGAACAAAAAACTGGATGGTTCCGCCCAGCGTGTTCCGGTACCCACCGGCTCCACCACCGAGCTTGTGGCCGTCTGTGATGGTGAACTCACCGTTGACAAAGTCAACTCCGCCATGAAAGCCGCCGCTTCTGCCTCCTTCGGTTACAATGACGAGGAAATCGTCTCCAGCGACGTTATCGGCATCACCTATGGCTCCCTGTTTGACGCCACTCAGACCAGAGTCACACCCCTGCCGGGCGGCAAAACCCTGGTGAAAATTGTTTCCTGGTACGACAACGAAAACTCCTACGTTAGTCAGATGGTCCGCGCCATTAAGTATTTCGCCGAACTGTAGAGGCCCCATTGAGCAAAGATACCCCCGGCCTTGCTGGGGGTTTTTTTATGTTTTTTGGTAAAGCCGAGGACGCGCCGGAGGTTCGTATATAATGTGAGATCGGGTGGTTTGCATGAAGAAACTGGGAATGATTATCAACGCGCAGAAGCCTGAGGCGGTTGAGATGAGCCGTCGCCTGCTGAGGTGGGCAAGGGAGGCGGGCGTGCCGCTTCTTTTGCCGCAGCATGAGGCCGCCGTGCTATCCGACGAAGGACTTTCTGACGAGGAGTGGCTCAAGGCCGCCGAGGTCGCCATCGTCGTGGGCGGGGACGGTACGTTTCTGCGCGCCGGCCGCTACGTGTTGGAGGCCGGAATACCCCTCTACGGCGTCAACTTAGGACACTTGGGCTTTCTAGCGTCCGGTAAGCCGGAGGATGCCGAGAAGGACCTGGAGCGCATCGTGAACGGCGATTACGCGCTGGTGGAGCGCTTCCTGTTGCGTTGCGCGCTTTTCCGGGACGGCGCCCCTGTCCACACCATACATGCCCTGAACGACGTGGTACTGACCAAAAACGCCATTGCGCGTCTTCTGCGTATTGAGGTGCGCTTCAACGAGAAATTTTTCGGGGTACTCCCTGCGGACGGGGTTATCATTTCGTCGCCCACGGGCTCTACGGCCTATGCGCTCTCGGCGGGCGGACCCATTCTCCCTCCCCACATGCAAAGTATGCTTTTGGTGCCAATATGCGCCCACACTCTCTATTCGCGCCCGATCCTAGCCGCGCCAGAGGACACCATCACGTTGAGCCTCCGCAGCGGCGCGCGGGACGTTACCCTAACCCAGGACGGACAGCTGGCCTACGAGGTGCTGACGGGCGACTCCCTGAACATCTCCCTCTCAAAAGACCGCCGAATTCGCACGATTTCCATGCCAGGTCGGACGTTCCTGGACTTGGTGCAGGAAAAGCTGGGCTGGGGACAGAGTCGCGTCCTCACGGACAAGGAGTGAACGGCCACTGTGTTGCAGCGCCTTTGCATCCGCAACGTGGGCGGTATCAGCCGCTGTGAGGTTTTTTTCGAAGAAGGACTTACCGTCGTCACGGGCGAGAGCGGCGCGGGGAAGAGTAGCATCGTCCGCGCCATTGAGATCGTGGTGGGTAAACGCGCTCAAGCCACCCTCATCCGCGCGGGTGAGGAGGAAGCCGCCGTGGAGGCTATCTTTCAAACGGAGACCCGACTATCCGGCCTAGAAGACGAACTGCAACCCGCCGAGGGCGCTTTTTTCGCCAAACGTAGCCTGTCTCGGGGCGGTCGGGGACGCGCGGTCATTCAGGGAAATCCAGTGCCTTTGCTGCTCTATGCCTCGACTCTAGGTCAGTTGGTTCACATCCAAAGCCAGTTTGCCCAAATGGAGCTGCTGGACGCCGGACACCAACTGGCTATGGTGGACTCCTGCGGGGGACCGCCGCTCCTCGCGACCTTGAGTGAGCTTCACGAGGCCTTCGAAAGGGCCCGACTCAAGTTTCGGGAGAAAAGAGAGATTACGGAGCGGCGCGCGGAGATTGAGCGGCGCTACGCCAACGCCGCCGAGGTCGTTCCCCTGGTGAGGAAGGTGAATCCCGAAGCGGGGCTGGAGGCGGGGCTGGAGGCGGAGATAGCCGCCCTTTCCCTTCAGGCTGAGAACAGGGCCAAAATCGCTCAAGGACTTGACCAGCTGACTGGAGGGCTAGCCGGGCGCGGTCTTCTGGACGAACTGGAGGGCATTTGCAAGACCCTGATGGAATGCCTGCCCGCTGCCGAAGACGTGGCAAGCGTCAAGCGGATGGCGTTGGACGGCCTGCAAAATTTTCGAGATATCACGGAGATAGTTCATCCCTATGCCGGATCCCCAGAGATCTCTTCGGAGGAAATTGAGCGCCTGGAACAGCGCCTTGGGGCGCTCCGTAAGCTACGCCGCCTGACGGGCGCTAGGGGCGAGGAAGAACTTCTCGCCTACTGCCGGGACGCGGAGGAGAACCTGACCTGGTTAGAGAGAAGCTACGAGCGTTTGGAAAGAGCCTCCCGCGAGGCTGGAGATTCAGCCCAATCGGCCAGTGACGCGGCTCAAGCGCTGCGGCAAGCCCGCAAATTGGCCGCCAGGGTCTTGGAAGAGCGGGTCAATGCCCTGTTGGGGAGCTTGGCGATGGAGGGAGTCGCGTTCGAGATCCACTTCACGGAGCTGCCCAAGTTGCGGCGCGACGGCGCGGATGGAGTGGAGTTCATCCTTGTGACAAACAAGGGCGCGGCCAACGAGCGGAGCGGACGAGTGGATAAGATCGCTTCGGGTGGAGAGCTAAGTCGTCTGCTTCTGGCATTGCAGCTTTCGCTTTCTGACGAGTGGCTGCCTCCGACGCTGGTGTTCGACGAGGTGGAGGCGGGCCTGGGAGGAAGGGCTGCCGTGCTGTCGGGACTGAAACTGCGAGAACTTTCCCGCAAGTGTCAGGTGATCTTAGTCACGCACGAGGCCTCCATCGCCGCGCTAGGCGGCCGGCATTACGTCGTGCGAAAGGACGGCGGGGAGTCGTCCATCCAGCGAGTGGAGGGAGAGGAACGCGTCCTAGAGCTGGCTCGAATGCTCTCCGGCGACGTGACCCTTCCCGAGGCCCAGGAACACGCCCGTCGGCTTTTAGCAGGATAAAACGTTTATAGCGGGCAGAAATAAGAGGCCAAAAACCGGATACAAACGGCAAAAACTTTGCGCGGAAAAGAGCCAACGGCTCTAATCGAACAGACATAATTACACGGGCTGAATAGATTGCTTCATTACTTCAAAATATTCTTCAATAGATATCGATTCCAATAGAATTTTTCCTTAGAGCTCCTAACATAACCCACCTGTTTGGGCCTTCAGGCTATAAAGCAATTTTTATAAATGCAGTATTTCAAAGTAAACTTTATCAAGATAGCATGGTTATGATAGATACTC
>JAITGK010000086.1 GCA_031280635.1 Synergistaceae bacterium | reverse complement strand
CATTGTTAGATTCTCTCAATAATGTATTTGCCTTATTTTTACATATTCAATCAGCCTATTCTTAGTCTTAATACGCTTTTAGATTTTAAGTTGTTGACATTGATTTATAATTTCACTTGCTAATGTAATGAAATTGTGTCAGTCACTCAGGTCCATGACATAAAACGCATACATGTCTTCCTCCCCTTTTATATGTGTAGACAGTGAAGACAAAAGGCTAGGGTGTGTTTAAAAACTCCTATATTCACTATAAATGCATTAAAAAAGTGCCTAAAAACGACTGTTTTTTTGGGAATAGTTAGTTTTAAAACACGCCTTAAAGGCAAGTGCGCCTCGTGGTAACGAAGCGAAACCGACAATCTGCATTGTTAAAGAACCTGATCCTGCATGGGTACGGAACGCTCGTAGTAGTCTGAGACGGTTAAGAGCTGTTACATGGCGAAGGGGCGTAGTTATTGTGCAACTAAAGTTGATTAGGAGGAAAACCTTGAATTGAGCGTACATTTGGGTGGCTGGATAAATGTTGTTGTTTATGGAAAAACTGCGAACGTCTTATTGAAACAACGCTTAGTATGGTTAAGGAAACGCTGATTAACCCCTTATAGGACTCTGATCCACGCCCTGCTTTAGGGGCTTCAGGCTCCTAAGAAGCCCATTAATCAGTGCCTCCTTAAGTTGACTCTTGTATCTTTTCATTATGGAAAGATACTAGACACGCTCTAAGAACTCCATTAATCAGTGCTTCCTAATATTTGGAAGCAATGGAAGCGATTACGGGCGAGGTACAGGAAACCACAAAGCCGTGGAATAAGTCGAGAACAGGCATGGCAATGGGCCAGCATTTGAATCACTCCAAAAGGTCAGGCCACAACGGTATCCAATCTTTCGTGTGCATCATGCCCACGTCGAGGAACACCGTGAGCATGGAGCGGCTGGGGTAGCCCGATGAGGAAAGCTCCTGAGGGAGGGGAATACGCACCTGCATTTTATTGCGCGGCGGGTTTAAGTCCGGCGCGTTGGTCATCGAGAGGAGGGTTTTCCCGCCTGTAAGGGCAGAAGCCCGCGTCAGCTCCACCGAGGGGATGGAACGCGCCCAAACGTCCAGTTCCAGCCCGTTGTTCAGGCAGAAAAGGGTCAAAGCGTCCAGTTCGTCCGGCGAGAAAATAATAGAAGAATCCACCACGATGTTCGTCAAAGACGTCCTCTGAGTGCTCCACAGGGCGGGCAGGGCGAGCTGAATGTCCGTTCCGTTCTCCGCCACTCTGTTCTGAAGCGCCGGGTAAACCATGCCGGGGGATGCGGGGCGGTGGAAGACAAGAACCTCCGCCTTCTTCGGTTCATCCAGCCACGCAGCGGCAGAGGAGATAGACCTGTTGTTCCACACGGAATAAACCACGGGAACCGTTTTCTTTGCATAAGTTACGAAAGGTGAAGACAGGATGGCCTCCAGGACGAAGCTCTCCTTGTTCTCCTCACGTTCCACTTTGGGATGGGAAAGGCTGAGGAAACCCGATGAGATATCCACATCGGGCACGGGAACGGCCTTCCATAGCCGGGAGGCGGAGATATCCATGCAGTACAAGTCCCCCCCCGGCGCGGCGAAAAGCGTCCAGCCCTCAGCAAGGCCGCTCTCCATCAGGTCGGGCGTGCCCGTCTTTCGGTCGCGGAAGTCAGCGGGAATCCGGTATAAGTTCCCGTCTTCGTTGATGACGAAAAGCTCCCCTATGGGGGACCAGGCCACGTCCCTCGGGCGGGGCATGTTGACTGAGAAAAAATCGCGCCGATTCGCTCCATTCAGGAAAAAAATCTTCCCATTACCCCTGTCGGCCACAGCCAGCCACGGGCCATAGGCCGCAAGGGCCACGGGCTCAAAAAGCATCGCGCCCTCTTCCTCCGGTGGGGCCCAAACCCCCGTGTTTGCGGAGGTGGTCAGGGAATAAAAGGCCATCTGACGGGCCACGGGGTCAGCAACAACCAGTTCGCCCCCTGACAGCGCCGCCGCGTCGGCCACCACTCCCGCCACGTCCAGCGTGCCTTTTAAGTCCGGTGAGGCCGGGGCGTTCGAAAGAGCGTCAAAGGCATACACATCCCCAGAAACCGTGACGGCGTAAAAGGTACCGTCTCCAAGGGGCAGGGGCGCGATGGGAGCGTCTAAAACGAAGTCGCTGGCCTTGCCCGAAGATTTCTTGACGTAGGCGACCTTGTTCCCCAAAGTGTCCGCCACGCACAGAACCGATCCCCACGCCTTAGCCTTCCCCATCCCCACGACGCTGAAGGGTCGAAAAGTTCCCATTCCCAACTCCATCTGCAAGTCCAGCGGGGATATCTGCCACCTGACGGAGAGGGCGGAGGTTCCAAGAAGCCGCCGCAGGTCGCGCTGTTGGGCTATAGCGTGGGAAAGTATCCGGGGCGCGGTGATGTCCAGTGGGCGAACCTCCAAATAATAAACCAGGGCTTCTCGTCCTGAGACGTAGTCCCCCGTTCGATCCATCGCCAGTCCCTTCATGAGGTAGTAGTCCACCAAATAAGTGTTAGCCTTCAGCGCGCGGTCCAGATAGCTGGAGGCCCCCCAGTAATCCCGGTTCAAGAAGCGCATGTAGGCCTCCGTGAAGTGGCGCTCGGACTCGTCCAGCTGCGCCCGCGGCAACTCTCCTGCCAGGACAGGCCGCGAGAGGAAGACAAAAAGGCAGGTCAAAAACGCGAGCCGTGACAATCCCCAGCCTCCCAATTTCGTTGTCCGTTCGAGAATATGTTTTTTCGTTTTCATGTCCGCTCCTGCATTTGTTCATAATATTTATCGATGATGTGAAGCACCTGTAATAAAAAAAGTTTATCATAAATTGTGGTACACGAAGTCTTGTATTAAAGAATAACACATTTCTGCGAAGGAGGCAGATTTTTTTGAGTTCTGCAAGCTTTTTGGAGGAGGCAGCCGCGCCGCTGCTGGAGTGGTTCCACCACAGCGCCAGGTCACTCCCTTGGCGGGAGGGCTACGATCCTTACAAGATTTTGGTGTCGGAGTTCATGCTTCAGCAAACTCAGGTTGAAACGGTGCTGCCCTATTTCGCCCGGTGGATGGAACGTTACCCCGACCTGGCCTCTTTGGCGCGGGCCGACGAAGAGGACGTGGAGAAGCTGTGGGAGGGGCTTGGGTACTACTCGCGGTGTCGCCGTCTGCTGGCCGCCGCGCGGGCCATGGTGCAGGAGGGCCTGGACAATCCCCCGCCTTCCGCCGAAGCCCTTCTGCGTTATCCGGGTATTGGTCTCTACACGGCGGGGGCCATGGCCAGCATTGCCTATAACCTGCCCGTTCCCGCCGTGGACGGCAACGTGGAACGCGTGATCTCGCGCCTGCTGAACCTGACGGAACGCGCCGGAAGCCCCACGCTCAAACACCTGGCCGCAGAGCGCGTCCTGGACATGATGCCGAAAGAAGAAGCGCGGGATTTCAACCAAGCTCTGATGGAACTGGGGGCCCTGGTCTGCTTGCCTAAGCTTCCAGCTTGCCCGGAGTGCCCCTGGGGTTCCCTCTGCCTGTCGAGGGCTCTGGGCGTTCAGACTCAGCGTCCCTTGGCGAGGCCGCGTCCTGCGGTGGAAAAGGTTCCGGCGTGGGGAGTGCTGCTTTTCTCCGATGGCGCTTGCCTGCTGCGCCGCCGTCCGAAGGAGGGGCTTTGGGCGGGGTTGTGGGAGCTTCCCTGGTTCCCGCGCAGGACAGGAGACGCTCCCGCCGAGATAAAGGCCTGGGTCAGCGAGGTCGGGATAGAGTGTCTCTCCTACAGAGAGTTGGGTGTGGTGCGTTTTTCTTTCACGAGTTACCGGGTGACGGCCTGGGTCGTGGCCTGTGAAACCGCGCTTTCCCCAGCTTTCCGCGAGAAAGAGCGCCTAGGCCAGTGGAGCCTCCACGCCCCCAACTCCCTCGAGCGCCTGACCCTCCCCGCCCCCAGCAGAAAATTTTTGACCCTCCTGAACTAAAAATTGGACAAACAGGGTGGAGGGTGATATACTTCTCTCAGTTTGTAACCGTGTCCTTTAACTCAGTCCTGAGAGACTGGCAAGGCAAAATTTACGAAAAATTCCGCAGCGGATACCTGCGCGTATCGTGCCCTGCCAGCCTTGAACAAAGGTCAGCAGGGCGTTTTTTATGCGCGTCATTCCCAAAAGGAGGGTTGCATTATGAAAGAAAAAGCGAAAATCATGGACGCTCAGGGCATGGAACGCGCGTTGTCACGCATTGCCCACGAAATCATCGAGAAGAACAAGGGCGTGTCGGACGTGGTGCTGATCGGCGTTCAGCGCCGGGGCATTCCCTTGGCCAGGCGACTGGCCGAGAACATCGAGAAGGCCGAGGGGGTTAAAATTCCCGTAGGGGTTCTGGATATTACCTTTTACCGGGACGATCTCTCCGCGATGAATGAACATCCGGTACTGAACGGCACGGATATTCCCTTCGGCATCACGGAGCGGACGGTGGTGCTGGTGGACGACGTGCTCTTCACGGGACGCACGGTCCGCGCCGCCCTGGATGCGTTGATGGACAGCGGGCGCCCCCGCTCCATTCAGCTTGCCGTTCTGGTGGACCGGGGGCACCGGGAACTTCCCATTCGCGCCGATTTTGTGGGCAAGAACGTTCCCACCTCCCGCAGCGAGATGATCGCCGTCCGTATCGCCCCTTTTGACACTTCCGATGAGGTGGCGCTGATGGAACTGGAGGAGTAACTGGAGGAGTAGAGGAAAACCTTTGGGGTCAAACCCCGCTTAAGGGCCGCAGACCCTTGAGAATCCCATCTATAAAGGAGTTGCATCTATCAATAATGACTTCGATAGACCGTTTAATTGAAGCGATTGAAACCACCGGAAACCCCGCGGCCTTAGGGCTTGACACCCGGGCCGAGTACCTTCCCCCGTCTTTTCGCGGCGATTTTCCCGACCCGGCTGGAGCGGTCCGCGCCTTTAATCGCGTTCTGATCGACACGCTGGCCGACATAGTACCCTGTGTGAAGGTTCAGGCCGCCTGCTACGAGGCATTAGGGCCTGAGGGCATGAGGACGTTCCGGGACACGCTGCTCTACGCCCGCGAAAAGGGCCTAATTACTATCGCGGACGTGAAGCGCAATGATATCGGCTCGACAGCGGAGGCCTACGCCGCCGCGTACCTGGGAGGAGAGAGCTTGGCCCCCTTCTCCGCGGACTTCGTCACCATCAACGCCTATTTAGGCTCGGACGGGGTCAATCCCTTTCTGACTCAGTGCGAAAAAAACGGAGGGGGAATTTTCGTCTTGGTCCGCACCTCGAACCCCTCGGCGGGGGAGTTCCAAAACCTGAGCCTTCGGGGCGCGGACGGAATGGAGCGCCCTCTGTACGAGCACATGGGGCTCAAAGCGGCTGAATGGGGCAGTACCTTGATGGGAGAACACGGCTACAGCTCGGTGGGGGCGGTGGTGGGGGCCACCTGGCCGGACGAGGGAAAAAGGCTGCGTGAGCTTCTTCCTCACACTTTTTTCCTGGTTCCCGGCTACGGCGCCCAAGGGGCCACGGCGAAGGACCTGGCTGGGTGTTTTGACGGAAAGGGACGCGGGGTGGTGGTGAACGCCTCCCGCAGCCTGCTCCTTGCTTACAAGAAGCGGAACACCGAGAACTTCGCCGCCGCCGCCCGCGACGAGACCTTGAAAATGAGAGACGATTTGAGAAAAATAATAGAGGAACGCTGAGTGCTTCTCCTACACCTTCATAATAGAACTCAGTTGTTCAAGCAGGCCAGAGGCGCTGCTTACGGAGATGCTGCTTACGTTCTCGCATATTTTTTCCAGGTACTCCAGCTCTTTCAGCTTATAAAGGGTTTTGTTCTCGTCCATCAGGCGGGCCGTGTTGAGCAGGCTGCGAGTCGAAGCAACCTCCTCGCGCCTCGTGATCACGTTCGCCTGCGCCTTCTTTTCAGCGACCAGTACCGTGTTCATGATGTCGCGGATCTCTCCCGGCAGGATGATGTCTTTTACGCCAGCGCTCTGGAACTCCAGCGGAAAGTCTTTCTTTTCCCTCAAAAGATCGAGCGCTTTATCGGCAATGCTGTTCCTGAGTTCGAGAATCTCGTCGAGGCGGAGCCGTCCGATGATCTCGCGCAGGGTCAGCTGCAGCGTGACGTAGAGCTGCTTTTGGTAATCCTGGAACTCGTTGTGCAGCTGAATCGGGTCGATAACGCGATACTGGCAGACGAAGTTCACCCGGAGTCCCACCTTGTCCAGAGTCAGTATCTCCTGCCCCAGAACCTCCATTTGTACCGTCCTCATGTCATATTCGACCAGGGATATCACTCGCCCATTCTGCCAGAAAAAATGCCTGCCGGAGGGCAGCCTGCGAACAAAAGCTCCGTCGATGTAGAGCAGCACGGCCTGCCAGTCATCCACGACAACCTGCGTGCAGAGCCGGTTCTGGAGACTGGCCAGAATCGGAAGGGGAATATCTTTCGAGGATGCGTCGTCCAGCATGTCCGCGATTCTGAACGTATGTTTGTGAAAGGTATTCCAGTAGGCGTAGCCTCCTTTCTCAAGTACTCCACAGTAACGGCCGTCTACGTAGTGCAGAGCGATCTGACCATCGGCCACGTCCACCTTCACTATGTGCTTCTGAAAATTTTCGTCTTTGCCGTATGCCATCAGGGGAATGTCCTTCAGGGACGTGTCGTCCAGCATGCTAACGATTTTGAACGTATGTTTGTGAAAGGTATTCCAGTAGGCGTAACCTCCTTTCTCAAGTACCCCACAGTAACGGCCGTCTACGTAATGCAGAGCGATCTGACCATCGGCCACGTCCACCTTCACGATATGCTTCTGAAAATTTTCGTCCTTGCTGTATGCCATCAGGGGGACGTTTTCCAGGGAGGTGTTGTCCAGCGTATCTGTGATTTGGAACGCATGCTTGCGGAAAACGTTCCAATAGGCATAGCCTCCTTTCTCAAGTACCCCAGAGTAACGGCCGTCTACGTAATGCAGAGCGATCTGGCCGTCGCCCACGTCCACCTTCACGATGCTCTTCTGAAAATTTTCGTCTTTGCCGTAGGTCGCTATCAGACGCTCGTCCGTAAACGGTTGATCGCCGACCTCTACGACGTTCACTCTATGGCCAAAAAAGGGCAGGGTCATGTGCCGCCCGGGCTCCAGCATGCGGACGAAGCGCCCGTTTTTGAACAAAAAGCCGCGCTCGTTTTCCTGAATCATAATTCTCATCGTTTTCATCTCCTCGATGGTTGATATGAGAGGTTTTCGCAAGGATCGCGAGGCCGATGGAGCCTTGGTTAAGCCTATGCCGCCCATAGCCGGGCGGGATGGATACGCTGGGCAATGGGAAGTATAGACGGTATCTCCGACGCTGCATGATCGGCGCCGCGATTGCATCCTTGGAAAAGCTCTCTCCGCTTTCTGCCGAGTCGATTGCGGGGTTTTGTCCCTGCAACGACTGGCATTATCCAGCGTGATGCTCCAGGGATACGCGAAACTGAAATACCACCACGGCACGCCGCCGGCATCACGGGGTCGACCGCTTGGCGGAGAAGCGCCGTCAAGACCCCTATCCCTAGGGCGTTGTCATTATAGCAAAAAGTTGTGCGGTGTATAGCGTGTCATTATGGACACAGCGACAGGGAGGAATATTATATGCGGTTGGAACAAGCATGGGAGATTTTTCGGCGTACCGGCGTGATGTTGGAGGGGCATTTCAGGTTCACGTCGGGACTGCACAGCGACCGCTACATGCAGTGCGCGCGGCTTTTTCAGTACCCGGCGGAGAGCGCCAGGGTTTGCGGGGAGATCGCGGAGGCCTTTCAGGGCAAGAACGTGAACATCGTGGTGGGGCCCGCTTTAGGGGGTATCATCATCGCATACGAGGTGGCGCGGGTTCTGGGAGCGCGCAGCCTCTTCGCGGAGCGGGAAGAAGGGGTTATGACCCTGCGGCGGGGCTTCGCTGACGCCGTGATGGAGGGCTGCCGGGCGCTGGTGACGGAAGACGTGGTAACGACGGGAGGCTCCACCCGCGAGGTCATGGAGCTTCTGCGCGGCCAAGGCGCGGAGGTCGTCGGGGTTGGGGCGGTGGTTGACCGCTCCAACGGAACCGTGGACTTCGGCGTTCCTTTTTATGCCCTGGCCACTCTAGACATGAAAGCCTGGGACGCCGCCGACTGCCCCCTGTGCCGCCAGGGCGTACCCTTAATCAAGCCCGGCAGCCGAAAGTAGCGGCCGCCGGGTCCGTTTCCAAAGAACTCAGAACGAAGAACTCAGAACATGGAGGGAATCCACAGGGATATCTGGGGAACGTAGGTAATCAGGAGCAGCGCCGCCAGGTCCACCAGAAAAAAGCGGACGAGGCCGGGGAGCATGTCCACCAGGTCGCACCGGGCGATGGAGCTGGTTACGAAGATGTTCATGCCGAAAGGCGGGGTGAACATACCTATGGCCAGGTTGGAGACCATGATGGTGCCCAGGTGGACGGGGTCGATGCCGAGCTGCCCGATGATGGGGAAGATCAAGGGCGCCACGATAATGATGGCGGCCACGCCCTCCATGAACATGCCCATGACGAGCAGGATCAGGTTGAGCAGCGCGAGAAAGACGAGTTTGGAGTCGGAGCCAATGGCGAGCAAGACTTTCGTGGTGACGAACTGCGGGACCTGCCCCATGGTAAGAATCCACCCTAAAGACTGGGCGCCGGCCACCATCACCAGGATCTGCCCGCAGCTCACAGCCGTGGCGCGGCAGGCCGCCACAAGGCCCTTCATGTCCAGCTCTCTGTAGATGAACATGCCGACGCCCACGGAGTACACGGCAGAAATTCCTGCGGCCTCCGTGGGCGTGAAGACACCGGTGTAGATGCCGCCGAGAATGATCACGGGAATCATCAGGGCCCAGGCAGACTCCTTCAGGCTGACGGCGAGTTCTTGACCTGTCGCCTTCCTGTCCTTGGGAATGTTGTGTTTTTTGGAGTGAAAGTAGATATAAACGAGGCTCGCGCCGCCGTAGATGATGCCCGCCCCCAGTCCCGCCATGAACAGCTTGCCCACCGAAACCCCTGTCACCGACGCGTAGATGATGAAGGTGATACTAGGAGGGATAATCAAAGACACCGACCCGGCCGAGGCCAGGAGCCCTGACGAGAAGGACACGTCGTAGCCGCCGCCGCGCAGCTCGGGGTACATGACCTTGCCGATGGCCACCACGGTGGAGGGCGCTGAACCCGACAGCGCGCCGAAAAACATGCTGGCGAGCTGGGTAGTCATGGCCATGCCGCCGGAGATGTGCCCCACCAGGGCCCTGGCCGTCTTGAGGATACGGCGGGACAGGCCGCCGGTGTCCATCAAGTTGGCCGCCAGGATGAAGAAGGGCAGGGCCATGAGCGCGAAGGTGTCCATGCCCCCGAAAAACCGCTGCACCAGCACCATAGGGGGAAGGTTGGAGAAAAACACCACCGCAATGAAGCTGGAGAGCGCCAAGGAAACGTAAATGGGCACGCCCAGCAGCAAAAAAATGACGATGCCCGTCACGAGCGCGGTGATCATTGTCCAGCCTCCTCCTTTGGCTCGCTGTCTAGTCCCGAAGGCGGCTCCGCCCCGATGCAGAGCAGGAGCACCCGCACGCTCTCGTAAATCACCGCCAAAGCCGCGCTGAAGGGAATAACGGCGTACACGATCCAGAGCGGCACCTGCATAGCGGGCGAGATTTGGCCGCTTTGCTTGGAGAAGAACACCAAGTCGAGGCTGAACTTAAGCAGGAAACAGCAAAAGACAAGACCGGTCGTTTCGATGAAAATCTTCACGGCGCGCACGAACCACTTGGATTTCACCCGCAGAATCAAGTCCACGCCGAAGTGGATGCCCTTTTTGAAGCAGGCCGCCGACCCGATGAAGCTGATCCAGATCATGGAGTAGCGGATGAACTCCTCCGCCCAAGTCAAGCTCTTACTGAAAACGTAACGCAGTACCACGTTCAGGAAAAGAACGGCGGTAGAGCACAAAAGCGCGATAGCGATAAAACTCTCCTCATCGACAGGAAAAATCCTGTCAGCGGCTCTCTCCTTTTCCGGTTTCAAACCAACTCACGCTCCTCACTTACCCGCGACCCCCGTACTCACCCATGTTCATGCGCTCGTCCAGCCCCACCAGGCGCTTGGCGGGCAGTTCCACTATCGTGACGTCGTATGCCATTTTATTTACCCGTGAAGGCTTCCTGAAGTTTTTTCAGGTGCTGTTTCTGCCAATCGCTGGTGGCGTGCTCGGCGTAGACGGGCAGGGACGCTTCCCTAAAGCGGGCGATCTCCTCCTCGGTCAAGGAGTAGTAGTGGACGTTGGGGGCGTTTTTCACCTTTTCGATGTACTCTTTTTCCTGCACCGCGTAATTTTCACGGGAGGACACGCGGCCAAACTTCTCAGCCTCCGCGATGAAGCCCCTTATCTCCGCGTCCAGCGCCTCGAACCAGGACTTGTTGCTCACCAAAATATAGGTCATGCTCCCGTGATAACTCTGAATGATCTGCCCCTGAACCTCGTGGTAGTTGTTCAGGACGATGGTCTGGATGGGGTTTTCCTGCCCGTCCACGACGTTTTGCTGCAAGGAGTTGTAAAGTTCAGAGTAGGCGATGGGAACGGCCGTGGCGCCCCAGGTCTTGTACTGGGAGATCAGGAGCGGGGAGTCCATTACGCGGATGCGGAGGCCTTTGAAGTCACCAGGGGCATGGATTTCGTTTTTCTTGGTGGTAAAGAGTTTGTAACCGGCGAACCAATAACCTAGGCCCTTGAGCCCAACCCTGTCCAGGGGCGAGAGCGCCTCCTGCCCCACCTCGCTGTCGAGAACCTGGAACACTTTGTTCCGGTCGGAGGGCAGCAGGTACGGGAAGTCGATGAGCTTGATGTCGTCCACGAACGGCGTGAGCACGGACACGGGCTGCAGCGAAAGGTGAATGACGCCCATTTGGGTGCTTTCGATCTGCTCCCGCAGGTTTCCCAGCTGAGAGGCTGGGTAGACCTCCACCTTCACCTTGCCGCCGGCAAGTTCCTCCAGTTTTGCCTTCAGTGCCTGAGCGCCCACGTCCTCCGGGCTGCCCACGGGCTGGTTGTGGCTGAAACGGATCAGCAGCGGCTCGGCGGCAAATGCCGCAGGTACGGCGGCCATCACGCAAACCAATAGAGCGAAAACGAAACGACTGACCTTCACGATAAAACCTCCCTTAAAGAATAAAGAACTTGGGGCTCTGCCCCAAACCCCGCAAGGGGAGCAGGCTCCCCTTGACCCCATTATATACAGCCACGGAGTTCCGCGATGTTTTTCCCCTGCGATTCGAGGTACTTTTCTATTCCCTCGATCACGTCCAGAGCCAGGGAGGGGTTGATAAAGCTTCCCGTGCCAATCTGCACCACGGCGGCCCCGGCCATGATGAACTCCATTGCGTCCTGCCAGGTGGTTATCCCACCGATACCCATCACGGGAATCCGCACCGCCTTCGCGGCCTGATGTACCATTCGCAGGGCGATAGGCTTAATCGCCGGGCCGGAAAGGCCCGCGTAGGTGTTCTGGAAGACGGGGGCCCGCTTTTTCAAGTCAATGGCCATAGCCAAAAAGGTGTTCACCAGGGAAATACCATCTGCCCCCTCTTCCTCGCAGGCACGGGCCAGGGCCACGACGTCCTCCGCGTTGGGCGAGAGTTTTACCATCAGCTTGTGCCGGCACACCCCGCGGACCTTCCGCACCACCTCCCGCGCCAGATCGGTCTTGATGCCGAAGTTCATGCCCCCGGACTTAACGTTGGGGCAGGAGATGTTCAGCTCCAAAATGTCCAGTTTCACCTCGTTCAGAAGCTCCACGCCCTCCAAATAGTCCTCTATGGAGTGGCCCCCTAGGTTGACGATGTTCACCACACCCAGGCCGTTCACCCAGTCCAAGTCCTTCTCGATAAAGGCCCTCACGCCGGGGTTTTCCAGGCCGACGCTGTTCATGACGCCGCTGGCGGTCTCCCATATCCGCATGCCCTCGTTGCCGGGCCGGGGGTTCAGAGTCAGCCCCTTCGAACAGAGACCGCCCAGCCGCCGAACGTCGAAAATCTCGGCGTACTCGCGCCCAAACCCGCAGGTGCCGGAGGCCAGCGCCACCGGGTTTTTGAAGGAAACCCCGGCGAATTCCGTTTTCAGGCGGCTGCTCACAGGCCGAACACCTCCTTTCCTTTGAACACGGGGCCGTCCTTGCAGACTTTTTTGTTCCCGCCCGCCGTTCTGCAGCTGCACACCAGACACGCCCCCACGCCGCAGGCCATGCGGTTTTCCATGGACACGTACACCTTTGCCGCGTCGGCTCCCTTACACTTCCCGTAGAGGGCCCGCATCATAATCTCGGGGCCGCAGGTCAGCAGGTGGTCATACCCCGAAGGATCGACCTTGTCCGTGATGAAGCCCCCAACGTCGATGGTGACGCTGTCCGCGGCGCGCCGGTACTCGTCGGTCAGAAGCGCTTGGCCGCTGAAGCCCAGGTAGAGGTCCAGCTGGCAGCCGGGGTGCGCGGCCCTGAGCTGTTTAGCCGCCAGGAAAAGCGGCGCGATGCCAACCCCGCCTCCCACCAAGGCGACCTTTCCGTCCACCTCCGGGAAGGAGTTCCCCAGGGGGCCCTGCAGGGTAACGCCGTCCCCGGCCTTCAACCCGGCGAAGACCTCCGTTCCCTTGCCCACCACCTTGTAGAGAAAGGAAACGGTTTTTCCGTCGGAGTCGAACACGCTTATAGGCCGGGAGAGCAACGGATAGTTTTCCCACGCCCGAAGCATGTAAAACTGCCCCATCCGCGCCTGATTGGGACACTCCACTGTCATCCCGTAAAAATCCCGGCTATACTGCTCGTTCCGTACAATTTTCGATACCGCCATCGCTCACTCACCCTCATAAACGATTTTGCCCTGGCAGATGGTATATTTTACCTTACCGAGGAGCGTTTGTCCCACAAATGGGGAGTTATTCGCCTTCGACGCGAAATTGGAGACAACCCAGCTCTCCTTGTCGTCAAAGATGACGACGTCCGCGGGAGCGCCCTCCGCCAGATACCCGGCGTCGAACCCATAAAGCCGCGCGGGGGACAGCGCCATTTTTTCTATAAGATTGAACAGGGTCAGGCGCCCATTGCGAACCAGGTTGGTAATTCCCAGGGCCAGGGAGGTTTCAAGCCCCGTGAGGCCGCTGGGGGCCTCCGTCAGTTTTTTTCTTTTTTCCTCGTCGCTGTGTGGCGCGTGGTCGGTGGCGATCATGTCGATGGCGCCGTCCTTCAGCCCGGCAACGAGGGCGTAGCGGTCTCTCTCGTTCCGCAGGGGAGGGTTCAGCTTTGCCAGGGTTCCCTTTTCCAAAAGGGCCTTTTCCGTCAGGGAAAAGTGCGAGGGGGTCGCCTCCGCCGTCACCCTGGCCCCCAGTTCCTTGGCCAGCCGGATGACGGCGATAGATTCCGCGCAGCTCACGTGCTGCATGTGAACCTTGGCCCCCGTGTCCAGAGCTAGCATACAGTCCCTGGCCACCATGGAGCTTTCCGAAACCTTGGGCGCGCCCACGAGGCCCAGAGCGGCGGCCACCTCCCCGTCGTTGATCCCCGCCCTGCCAATAAGGGAAGGGTCCTCCTCGTGAAGGCTGACGGGCACGTCCAGCTCCCGGACGGCCCTCATGGCCTCCCGCAGAAAGGCGGGGTCAGTGATGGGAACGCCGTCATCGCTGAACCCCACGGCCCCCGCGGCCTTCAGCTCACCCATGTCGGTCAGCTCCCTGCCTTCGAACCCTTTGCTCACCGCCGCCACGGTCCTCACGCGGATGGGAACCCTAGCCGCGCTCTCCAGCACCTGTTGGAGCACCTGTGGGTTGTCCGCCGCCGGTTTGGTGTTTGCCATGCAGACCACCGTGGTGAAGCCGCCGCGGGCCGCCGCCGCCGCGCCGCTGGAGATGTCTTCCTTGTAGGTGAAGCCGGGCTCGCGAAAGTGCACGTGCACGTCCACCAGACCGGGGGCGATCACCTTGGAGCGGGCGTCGATCACCCGCTCGTACTCGTCACTGACGTGAAATTTTCCGATGTACTTGACCCGCTCCCCCTCCAGCACCACGTCACGAACCTCGTCAACGCCGGACTTGGGGTCGATCAGCCGGCCGTCTTTAATGAGTATCATCTTGGCCGCACTCCTCCTGAAGGTATTTGTAGATGACCCTTGCCCCGTCGCAGACGCTTTCCATGTGGGCAAATTCTTTTTTGCTGTGGCTCACGCCGTCCCGGCAGGGGATGAAGAGCAGGGCCGCGTCGCAAACCTCCGCCATCTGCATAGCGTCGTGCCCCGCCCCGCTGATCATTCTTCGGTGACTGATTCCCAGGCTGTGGGCCGCCCGCGCCAGCTTGTCCTGCATCTTGTGGTCCATGGCCACCGGCTTTGTCTCACCTATCTTCTCCTTGAGGAAAGTTGCCCCGCGCCTGCCGCAGACGGTTTTCCCCGCCTGCTTGATGCGCTGCTCCATTTCGTCCAGGCTGGCAATCTCAATACCGCGGGTGTCCACCTGCAGTTTCACCTCGCCAGGGATGACGTTCAGGGCGTTGGGCTGGTTTTCTATCACCCCCACCGTCGCCACCGAGTTCCGCACGGACTCCGCCATGCCGATCTTTTCGATCTCCAGGATCAGCTCCGCCGCCGCGCAGAGGGCGTCGTTGCGCATGACCATGGGGGTCGCGCCGGAGTGCTCGGCCCTGCCCTGAATGTACAGGTTGAAGCGCCGCGGGCCGGCGATGGTGGTCACGATACCGATTTTCTGCTTGTACTCCTCCAGTACCCTGCCCTGCTCAATGTGAACCTCCAGGTACTCCCGAACCCCTGAAATGCGGTCGGGCTTGGGGTTGTAGCCGCGCTCCGCGAAGACCTCGCCAAGGGCTCGTTTATCCTTGTCCCTGAGCGCCCACACTTCCGCCCCAACGCCTCCCTTAGCCACCAGGGAGCTTCCCAGGGTGCTGAAGCCGAAGCTGCTGGACTCCTCGCAGCGGAAGGCCGCGACGCGGAGGGACAGGGCCAGTCCGTCGCGCTTGGCCCACCGCAGCGCCAGGAGTCCGGCCAGAATGCCCGCCACGCCGTCGTACCGACCGCCGTCCACCACCGAGTCCAGGTGGGAGCCGATGAGGTAATAGCCGCTGGAAACACCGCCGTTGGAGACGAAGGTGTTCCCTACCGCGTCGGTGTAAACCTCCATCCCCAGGCCGCGCCCCAGTTCTGAGAAAGCGGCGTGCATTTTCTCCTCTTCTTTGCTGTATCCGAGACGGGTCACGCCGCCGCTGTCCGTGACGCCAATGTCGTAGAACCGGTTGAACGCCGCCTCCGCGTAGCCAATATCCTCCAGCGGGTACTCCACGCCCTCAGCCACCTTTCGCGTTTCTTTTTACAAAGAGTATATAGTGACGGCGGATTTTATATATATGTGGAAGAACAAATATTTTAAATGAAATTTATCCTAAACGACAAAAAAGCCCCAAACATGCCGGAGGAATGGGCATCCTGCCAGATTCGGCAGCGGCTGGGGCCTTGGTGTGCTAGAATTAAGCTAAACAAGGAGGGGATACCATGCCCATGCAGATTGGACTTGACGAGTTGCTTTCGATGCTTTTGTCTCGGGTGGACGGGATGGCGATGGAGTCGGAAAACCAGAAAAGCCGTTTCAACATCATGTTCCGCGTCCTTTACAAAAAGGGCCTGATCTCCGACCAGGACGTGTTGGATTCCGTGCGGGAGGAGCACCGGATTTTGAAGGACTTGGGACTCATCGAGGAGCTTCCCTCTGCCGAGGTTCTGGAAAGCACCGCCAAGGGGCTTCTGCTGTGGCTCAAGGGGGACGCAGCCACCCTCAAGAAAACGATGGCGGAGTATGAAAAGCGCGTGTCCGACGCCATGGCGAAACAGCAGAAACCCAAGATCGACGTGGCTCCCGCGGCAGTGCTGAGCCAGCTCGACCGCATGGGCGACCGGCATCAAGGCGGCGGGAAGAAGCTCATCCTGTGACGTGGGGCGGGCTTCCCGCGCCCCTATGTTAAACCGTCTGTGTACAATCTGGAAAAAACTCGCTGGGCGCGGCTTCTGCGTAGCCGCGCTTGATTTTGTTTTCCTGGCGTTCGCCGCCTATCTGGGTTACGCCATACGCCTGACCCTCTTCATCCCCCCCGTGAACCTCCCTGATTTGGGACGCGTCGCGCTCGTCTTCCCTGCCTCGATAGTCGTAATTTTCCTCGCCGGGCGGCAGTATGGAACGCTCTGGACCCAGGCCGGCTTTGAGGACTACGTGCGCTTCGCGCGCCTTTACGTCTTGGGGGCGCTCCTGTTCGCGGCGGTGTTTTTTTCCTGGCGCTTGGCCTTGCCGTCCCGCGCGCTGTTTTTACTGCCCCGGACCTCCTTTGCGATTATGCTCTTCTCCGGAATGATCTTCTGCGGGGCGCTGCGGGTTTCTTGGCGGCTTGCGCTTCCACCGCACCCCACGAGCCAGCTTCAGCTCGACGCGCTGATCTTTGGAGCGGGGGAAGCGGGGACGCTTTTGGCGCGGGACCTGCTTCGCAATCCGGGAGAGCTGCGTCTCCGCGGCTTTATCGATGACGACCTCCAGAAGGAAGGCAAACGGATCGCTGGGCTTGCCGTCCTGGGGGGCAGCGAAGCCCTGCCTTCCTTGGTGCGCCGGCACCAGATCAAGGTGGTGCTGGTGGCCCTTCCGTCAGTCAACGGCCGCAGGATACGCACGCTCTATGATGCCCTGGCCCCCCTAGGCGTCAGCGTGCGCGTGCTTCCCAGCCTTCACGAGCTGGCGGGCGGAAACATCTCCGTCAGCCGCCTGCGCCATATCCGCCTCGAAGACCTCTTGGGAAGGGAACCCGTGCAGCTCGACATCCAGAAGGTCGCCGCGTACCTGCGGGGGCGCAGCGTCCTGGTCACGGGAGCGGGAGGCTCCATTGGGAGCGAGATCGTCCGGCAGGTCCTGCGGAACGGCCCAAAAGAGGTCGTCCTGCTGGGGCACGGGGAGCAGTCCATTTACCTGCTGCTGGAGTCCCTCCGGGATTCACCCGTTCCCCTGTGCCCCATCATCGCGGACGCGGCGGACGCGGCGGGCATGAGGGGTGTTTTTGCGCGGTGGAGGCCCCAGGTGGTCTTCCACGCCGCAGCTCACAAGCACGTTCCCCTGATGGAGGACTGCCCCCGCGAGGCCCTGCGCGTCAACGCCCTGGGAACCCTGACGACGGCGGAACTTGCCGGTGAATTCCGCGCGGAGCGGATGGTGCTGATCTCCACTGACAAGGCCGTTAACCCGTCCAGCGTCATGGGGGCGAGCAAGCGTGTCGCGGAACTGCTGTTAGGGGAGGCGCAGGAGCGCTTCCCCAGCACGGTCTACATGGCGGTGCGCTTCGGTAACGTCCTGGGCAGCCGCGGCAGCGTCATCCCGAAGTTCGAGCAGCAGATCGCGAACGGCGGGCCAGTGACCGTCACGGACCCCGCGATGAAGCGCTACTTCATGTTGATTCCCGAGGCCGTCAGTCTGGTGATCGAAGCCGGGGCCATCGGGCAGGGCGGGGAGCTTTTCGCGCTGGACATGGGAGAGCCGGTTTCCATTACCGAGATGGCGGAACTCCTGATACGCCTGCACGGCTACGAGCCGAGAAAGGACGTCTCCATCGTCTACACGGGGATACGACCTGGGGAAAAGCTGTTCGAGGAGCTTTTTTACGACCCCGACGCCGTGCGCCCCACCGCGCATCCGAAGGTCTTCGCCTCGCGCTTGACGGCGCCGAAGACCGCGCCCGTGGCGGAACTCCTCCGCCAGAGCCTGGACGAACCGGGCCGCGCCCTGGAGCTGCTCCGCCAGATGGTACCGGAGTATAGAAAGAACATAAGAAAGCACTGATTAATGGGGAGGGGCCTGAGGCCCCTTGGGGTCCGCGACCCCTAAGCGGGGCGTGGGGCAGAGCCCCGCAAGGGCTTAATCAGCGCTTCCTTAATACACGCAGTTGACGGTTTTGCCGTTCAGGAAGGACTCCAAGCTGGCAGCGGCGATGTCCATCAGGCGGCTGCGGGCTTCCACGCTGGACCAGGCGATGTGCGGGGTGACGATGGCGTTGGGCGCCCCGATGAGGATATTGCCGTTCACTGGCGGTTCCTGGGAGATGACGTCTAAAGCCGCGCCGCCGATGCGCTGCGATTGCAGGGCGTCCAGGAGGTCGGACTCGTTGATCAGGCCCCCGCGGGCGGTGTTGACGATCAGCGCGTGGGGTTTCATCTTGGCGATGCTGTCTTTGTTGATCATTCCCTTGTTCTCTGGGGTGAGGTTGCAGTGCAGGCTGATAACGTCGGAGACGGCGTAGAGTTCGTCCAGCTCCGCCCAGCGGAAGTTCTTTCTCGCGCTTTGGTCGCTGCGGACGGGGTCGGAGGCCACAATGTTCATTCCCAGGGCTCCCGCGATGTCCGCCGTCCTTTGGCCGATACGTCCGAACCCGATGAAGCCGATGGTCCTTCCCGATAGCTCGTGCAGGGGCTGAAGCTGATAGGAGTAATCGGGGTAGCGGGCCCAGCCTCCCTCAGCCACGTGTTTGCTGTGCGCCCCCGCCGCCAGGTAGTGTTCGAGAACCAGGGCTATCGCCAGCTGTGCCACGGAGGCCGTGCCGTAAGTGGGGACGTTGCAGACCGGGATGTTTCTCGTCTTCGCCGCCGTCACGTCAACCACGTCGTAGCCCGTCGCCAGCACCCCAATGTAACGCAGGTTCGGCAGTTGGGCAATAGTGTCGGCGCTCAAAACGGTCTTGTTGGTGAAGAGGCACTCGCACTCCTTCGCCCGCGGAACCACGTCTTCCGGCGCGGTCCGCTCGTACACCTTCAACTCCCCCAGCTTGGCTATAGGGTCCCAGGGAACGTCCTTCAAGCTCAGGGTATCTCCGTCCAGCACCACAATTTTCATGTTCTCTCCTCCTTAGATATATGTGTACTAAAGATATATGGCTGCTAAGCGTAAAGATCCGTGCTCAGGTACTTGAGGCCCGTGTCGCAGATAACAATGGCGACGGTTTTGCCCTTTTCGGGACCTTGAAGCAGCTTCCGGGCCGCCGCGGCGTGGGCCCCGGAGGAGAACCCGCAGAAAATGCCCTCCACGCCGGACAAAAGCCGCGCGCCCTCAATGGCTTCGTCGTCGCTCACACCCACGCACCCGGTGATAAGGGAGCGGTCCAGAAAGGGAACTTCCCGGCCATAGCCGCCGCCCTGAATCCGATGCCCGCCCCCTTTTGGTTTTTCTCCGCTGTAGCAGGGAACGTTTTCGGGCTCCACAACGTAACATCGAACGCCGGGACTGCGGCGGCGCATGGCCGTGGCGATTCCGGTGAAGCCGCCTCCCGTTCCTATAAAGTCGGCGATGGCGTCAATTTTCCCCCCGGATTGCTCCCACATTTCGTCGCCCGTGGTCTCCTGCGCGGCCGCGTTGTCCGCGTTGCGGAACTGCCCCACGCAGAATGCGCCCAGTTCTTTGGTCAGGCGCTCCGTCTCCGCCATTACCAAATCCATATCCGCCGAACTCACTGCCCCCGGCTTGGAACCCGGTGCTTGGTCCACGCGTACCACCTTCGCGCCGAAGGCCTGGCAGATCCGCACTCGCTCTATCGAGTTTCCCTTCGACATTACCGCGATGAAAGGGTACCCCAGAAGCGAGCACACCAGTGCCAAGCCGTTGCCCGTGTTGCCGCTGGTTTCCTCGATAACCGTCTGCCCCGGCTTCAGAAGTCCCTTGCGCTCCGCCGCGCGGATCATTCCAAGGGCGATGCGGTCTTTTTTGCTCCCCGACGGGTTCAAGCTGTCTAACTTCGCCAGAATCCGCCCGTCCAGCTTCCAGTGCTTTACAAGCCGCTCCAAGTCCACAAGGGGGGTGTTGCCAATGGCCTCCAAAACGCTTTTCATCACTGCCATATTCGTTTCGCCTCCGATGGAGCACAAATTTTTTTGTTTAGCTCATAGTAACACACAAGGCGACTGGAAAGTGAACGTGCCATGGAGGCAGGTCATGCGGAAGAAGGCGCCGCGCACATCCAGCTCGCAGGATGTAAAAGACAGCGTTTAAAATTTCCCTCATATCTGCACTGCGCGGACGTCCGCCTTCGCAGGCCGAAGGGATAAGGCCTTCCGCTGCATTCCAATCTTCGTCGTTTAAGTCTGCAGCATATTTAGCACGTATCATATATATAATACAGCATTAGCATAATGTAGAGCCTCCTCATTCTTTTAAAACACGCTCTTAGAGGCAAGCTTCTTAAAGCCTCCTGGAACGACGATTATATCCTCCAGTTGCTTGCCGCCGTTTGATGCGTTTGCCCTGGGAATTGGATCAGTACGATTGACAAACCAATAGTGGGCAGATAAAATATACCTCGTTCAGGTGCTCTTTTAGAGAGAATAGGGAATCCTGTGAAAGTCAGGAGCGAACCCATCACTGTAAGTCCGGCCGCCAGACGATGGCGGGCTTTTTCACGATGTTAGGGTCACTGTCACTTCGCCGATGGGAAGACCGTGAAAAAGAGGACGAGCCAGAAGACCTGCCTGGGCGAAAGCGGATTGAGAAGCCTGGGGGGAATTCAGGGTCTCGCCGGTTATAGCAGCTCTAAAATCTCGCGTAAAATCTGATGTTCTGAATTTATCGCGCGCGAAAGGGCGGTAGCTATAATACAATTTCATAATGATCGAGCGGAAATGGGATGCCCGGGTCACTTTGAGTGGTCCGGGCTTTTTGTTGTCCTAAAGGTCACTTTATGGCGGTTTCGTAATTATGCACCCAGCAATGGCCCAAATATTGAGCCCGAGGCTCTAAAGCGAGTGGTGTTCTATGAGGCAGTTTCGCCTGGCATTAGGTCTAGCGATGTGGTTTTGTTTCACTCAAACCGGCGGCTCTGCCGCGTGCTCCGGCGAGGCGATGGATTTTACCTGGTGGAGAATGACAGCCCAAGAGATAGACCGCGATGGCAGCATGCTCACCGTCTTTGAGCTGATGATGCCCGACGGTAAAGCACCCGGTGAAATAGCCGCTTTTTATGTTACTTACCCGCAAATCGGAAAACGGTCGATGAGGCGCTACGGCCCGCCAGAGGCGTATCGGAAAGTTGTCGGCATCCCAGCGAACGGAGAGAAACCGGTGATAACCATACGCAGCGGACGCTCGGAGCGCGTGGAACTGTTCTCCAGGATACGCAGCGGAGATGACCTGTATTATGCGCAGACCATGTTCACCGGCAACGGCGGCTTCGAGGCGCGGGATATGGACATAGAGCGGATTGACCGTATCCCGGACTGGCCTGCGTTTCGTTTTGCCGACCTGGATTTTATCCGGGCGCGCACGGAAACGCCCGTCCTAATCGATTGCGACGCGGCCTCGGAGACCGTGAGGGTTTTCGAGGACAGGAATCTAACGGCATCGGTCCGGCGCGGCGAGTTGGGGTTGTACAGCTACACTCCTCCCCACGACGAGGCATTGTCGCAGGCAAGCTACACGACGTACAAAGATTTGGTCATGGAGGCGAAAATTTCGGATGGCACAGGCACGATAAGCCTGTATCTGCCGCTGTATCGCGTCTATTACGGCAAGATCAGTCTCCGGCACGGACTCGTCTCGGTCTGTATCGGGACGTGTGTGGGGCTGTTGTTTTTGACCCGCCAGAACAGGAGATGCCGAATCAGATGAAATTTTCCAACCTCAAGCTCTTGGTCAAGCACATTAGCTTTCTCGTGATGATATACGGCGGACGGGCCGGTTTCAACTTAGGGCGCGCCGTCCCCTGTTTTTCCTGCCCATATGTGTCGGGCTGCGGAGGCAACTGTTACCTCATGGGCTTCCAGGGCTCCATCGGTTTCGGCATGACCCTGGTTCAGGCCACCGGCGTGGGGTTGCTCAAAGCGCTGGGGTGGCTCACCCTTTTCGTCTTATCTGTGGCGTTCCTGGGTAAAGCCTGGTGCGGCTGGCTTTGCCCGATGGGGCTTCTCCAAGACTGGATGACTTCCATACGTCGGGAGCTTGGGATACGCGAGACACTGCTATTCCCAAAGACGCTTCGCAGGCTTTCTTACATAAAATACGGGTTGCTGCTCTGCATGGCCGTCATTCCGCTGTTAGTCACCGCCGGCGCGCTTCACAGGGATTTCTACCTCCCGTTCTGCAAAATCTGTCCCGGAAAGACCCTTCTCCCCCTGTTCGAGGGAAAAACGCTCTACTTCAATATTAACTTCGACAACGACATACGGTTTTGGTATTCCGCGGCTCTCACCTCCATCACAGGCTTCATGCTGGCGGGGATGTTGTTGAGGGAGCGTTTTTTCTGCGTTTTTTGCCCCATGTTGGCCATAATACATATCTTAAAACCCTTGACCGCGCTCAGGCTCGTGAAGCGTCCGGAGAGCTGTATCGGGTGCGGCAGCTGCCGCAGGGCGTGCCCGATGCAGATCGAGGTCGTCTACAGGGAAAGAGTTTCCAGCGACGTGCAGGCCGACGAGTGTCTCGGCTGCGCGGAATGTGTGAAGGCGTGCCCCTCGGACGACGCGCTGTTCTTGTCATTTTTTAGGAGACGTATATTTTCGGCGTCGCGGGCGCGCGCGGCGGGACTGGGGACGTCAAAGACGGACGAGAGTAGCGGACTGGAGGTATCAAAAATGAGAACACCGTGGAGAAGGAAATCGTGACCGCCGGATCAGGCGGCTTGAACAGGCGTGAGAGGGCGGCGGAACGGGTCACTCAGGAGGCCCGCAGGTGCGCCGAGTTTTTGAGGGCCAGAGGTGATTATTCGCCGCAATTTGATTACTTCCTGGATCTCGCCGAGAACGGCGGCATACCCGAGGCCATGGCGGAGAAAACCGGGCGGCCCGTGGCGAAATTGCTGTGTATTCAGGTTCCAGTGGAGCTAGTGAGCGCGGCGGGCTTTCATCCGCTCAAGGTGTGGAGCGGCTCGCCCGCCGTCTCCAGTCTGACGGTCCAAGGCACTCCGGCCCTGATGTGTCCCATGCTGCGCGCGGTGCTGGGGGCCGTCGGCATGAAGGACGAGACCCGCGAGTCCATCTGGGTGCTTCCCACCACCTGCGACTGGGTCGTCAAGTTTCCTGAGCTGGCCTCCCGGGAAGGGCGCGTTTTTTCACCGAAGATGCACTGGCTGGAGCTGCCTCATCTGAAGGACGGCGAGCATGGGCAGAAAAGGTGGCTGAATGAAGTATACGAGCTGAAAGACTTTCTCGAAAGCATCGGGCGCAGGGTAGATAAAAAATCTCTCGCTCAAGCGATTGAGCGGTACCAAAGGGCCTGGGCCGCTTTGAGTCGCCTGTCGGCCATGCGGAAGGAGGGGCGTCTCGCGGCGGTTTGGTTCATGCTGATAGCAGGTTCGTTTTTTTCGGATTCGCCCGAAAGGTGGAGCGAGGCGGCCAAGAAGATAACCGGCTCGCCTGCTCTAGACCCCACAGAAGAAAAGGCGAGGGTGTTTTTGGCCGGATCTCCGATTTTTTTCCCTAATTTCAAAATTCCTCTGCTGATGGAAGAGGTGGGGCTTTACATGGCCTCCGACGACCTTTGCTCGTCGGAGCGAATCATCCCCGGCGCGGTCACGTACCGGGATTCCTCTCTGCATGGGATGATGACAGCACTGGCGGAGCGTTACCACCAGGGTTGCCTGTGCCCCACGTTCATCGACAACGACAGGCGGATCAACAACATCCTGGGACAGCGGGAGGGAATTGATTTCCGCGGGGTGGTGTTTCACGTCCTGAAAGGGTGTCACCTTTACGATATAGAGAGCCGGGGCCTGGAAGGTGCGCTGAAGGAGGGCGGGCTGAAGTTCATACGGCTGGAGACCGATTACGCGACCGAGGACGAGGGGAACCTGCGAACGAGGCTCGAGGCGTATCGCGGCATACTGGGGGAAAAGTGAACGTTGGCGAGTAAGGAGAGGATTTCAGTGAAACGTTTCAAAATTTTTTTGTTGGCTCTGTCGCTTATGGTTGGGGTCGATTCCGCCCGCGCGGAGCTGCTCTACATCGGAGACCCATCGGGCGGCAATTTTCTGGGGGCTATAACGCCAAGCGGCTCGGGCTACGAAGCCCACCCGTTTTTGGTTACTGGCCTCAAGTCCGGCGTCTCCGTCTCAGTGTTTTCCTATCAGGATATGCTCGGCCGAGACCGCGTGCTGGTGAATGAGTACACCGCAGGTTCAGGAAACGACGTGCTCTCCATCTATGACCCCATGGACTGGAGTCGGCCTGTCCACAACACGAAAGCCATCAACTGCTACTCTATCAACGGGGCGGCCGCGGCGGGGCGCTACCTTTATATCACCTGCTCGCAGAAATTTGTGAGCAACGGCGACGTCGGAACCGCCAATTTGAGGTCAGGGTCGGTGATAAAGCTAGACATGGAAGACGGCTACAGGGAGGTGGTGCGATACAATTTCGAGGGCCTCACGGACGGATACAGAAACTCTGCCGAAACCTACAGAAGAGGGCAGGACATCTACGTCCGCAACGGGAAAGTCTACGTGCTCTCCATGTCCTATAAAACCAGCACACCCTACGACGCCAGTGAGATATTTTGTTTCAACGAGAATCTCGACCTTGAAAACAAAGCGTGGATTGAGGAGTCTTCCGCCCCGGACGACGATAGCTGGACGGCAGGCCGGAACGTGAACAACATGGCGTTTTACGAAGGCAATTTTTACATCGCGGCGACGGGAGGAACAACCGGCGACACCTCCAAAGATGGTGCAATATGGAAGGTGACGGCCGACGACCTGACGGTGACGAAGCTGCTGACAATTTCCGAGATTTCGCGTCCCACCGCCAACATGAGAGGTTTCCACCGGATTTCCATTTCGAACACCGGCGTTGTGTTTCTCGTGGGTTATGACTACGCCAGTTCTAATTATTACTCCGTGCTGATGCGTGCCACCGTCGCAGACTTGGACGCCGGGGTCGCCCCAAATGTCACCTGTTTGGCGTATTATGACGGCGCGCCGGGCAGGGTGGACCTGATCTACGACGAAGACGACGGGACGTTCTGGTACATGGCCAACAGGCGGTTTGCCGCCTACGGCGAAGACGGAATTTTGAGGGCATCCCTCGCCGAGGACCAGCACAAAGGGACAAACAACACAGTGGCGTTTGCCCCAGTGGAGAGGCTCAGCCTGGGGGACGGGAGCGGGGGCGGCGATGGTGCGCCTAGCGGGTGCTCCGCCGGGGTCTGGGGGCTTGTTTGGCTTCTGGTTCCGGCGTTGCGGCTGCGGAGGTGCGGGGCATGAGGCCGGGTGGAGCCCACTGTTCCCGGCTTTGGGCGCTGGTTGCCGTCCTGATCCTGTTTTTTCCCGCTGCGCTCCCGGCGGGAGCGGCGGCGGAGATGCTGGAGGAGGTGGTGAGCGGGTCGGTGATCTACGACAGGGAGGAGGACAAGTATGTCTCACCGGGCATGGTGACGGTGATACGTCCCGCCGAGGACAGGGCGGGCGAGCAGCTCACCCTGCCAGAGCTTTTGCAGGACGTGCCGGGCCTGCGGGTCATCGCGCTCCGCGGGCGCTACGGCTACGTCTTCGCCTCCGTCAGGGGCAGCACCTCCGCGCAGGTGGCCGTGTACGTAGACGGCATGCTGATGAACCTTCAGGGTGAGTCCGCGGTGGACCTCTCCCGGATTCCCATGGGCAGCGTGGAGCGGGTAGAGGTTTATCGGGGGTACATCCCGGCCCGATTCGGCGCGCAGGGCATGGGCGGGATCATCAATATCGTGACCCAGACATCTGAAAAGCCGGAGACACGACTGTCCCTGGAGGCGGGTTCCTTTGGGCGCCTCGCCGCGACAGCGTCCCACAGCGCCCCGGCCGGACGCGGCAAATTCTTCACGTCGCTGGGCTACGAGACCTACGGTGGGGATTTCACCTACTGGAACGACAACGGAACGCCCTACAACCTTACGGACGATTACGATGGCAAACGCCGCAATAACGGATTCGACAACGTTGACACTCTGTTGAAGTGGGAGAACGGCTATTGGAAGGCGCGGGCCTCGTGGGTGCGGAGGAATCGGGAGCTTGCCATTGCGGGGCCTGGTACGGACAATTTCGGCCTCAGTCAGCCCCCAGGTCCCACCCAAGACACAGAGAGGTGGGACTTGTCCTTGGCCAGGACTCAGAGAAACGGGGCCGTGGACTGGATATGGGGGCTCTCCTACACCGGGCAGGAGAGAATCTACGACAGCAGGACAAGCACTGGCACGGATCCGATAGGGTATGCCTACACGCGCCGCGTGAAATACGGCTCGGACAGGATCGGGCTGTCTCTCAGCGCCAGCCTCAGCGCCGGGGAACGTCACTTCCTGGAACTACTGGCCGAGTATTCCAACGAGAGCCTCAGAATTTCCGGGGATCGCTTCGTGGCGGACGTGCTGGCCGGGGACAGCCATTTCAGACGCGAGGACTGGAACGTGAACTTTCAGGACACCGTCGCCCTGAACAGGGCCGGAACGTTTCTGGCCACGCCGTCCGTCCGCTGGCATATGCTGGACGGCGACAGCCACTTCACCTGGCAGATAGCGCTAACCAAGGAGTTCTCGCCTCGCTGGATGTTGAAAGGAACCTATGGCGCTTACGCCCGCGCACCGAATTTGTTTGAGAGGCACGGCGACGGCGCATTCATCATGCCCTCCTCCGGCGGTTTGAAGTGGGAGACCGGCGTGCAGTTCGACCTAGGGCTCATGTGGAATGGCTCTATCCGACCTCTGGACAGCGCGAAAGCGAGGGCGTCGCTCTCCGCGTTCTGGCGCAACGTGGAGAACCTCATTGAGTTTCAGGTGATGAGCCACCGGGTAGGCCGGTACGAAAATATATCGGACGCCGAGGTGAATGGGGTGGAGCTGGAGGGGGCGCTGGACTGGGAGAAGTGGAGCCTGTCGGGCTCGGCCACGTGGCTACGGGGGATCAACACTACCCGGAACGTCCCCGACTCCGGGACGGCGTACTACGACGGGAAGAGGCTGCCCAACCGCCCGGAGTGGAGCGGCGCTCTGCGCCTGATGCGAAAGTTCAGCAGGGGTTCCGCGTTTTTGGAATACCAGTATGTGGGGAGGAACTTCGCCGACGCCCAGGAGACCGTCCTTTTCGACCGGCGCGACCTGTGGAACCTGGGACTCAAATATGACCTGAGTTCGACGACCCAGCTCATGGCGGGAGTGAACGACGTTTTCAACAGCGCGGACGGCTGGCGGCTGCGCTCCAACGGCTACAACGGTCCAGAGCGCGTGCTTTGGTACCCGGTGGAAGGGCGGAGGTTTTACGTAACCTTCAACTTAGTATTATAAACTAGTATTATAAAAAATTTAAGGAGTTGCGCCGTGAAAAAAATTTTTCTTTTTGCGATCGCCTTTTTCTCCATGTTCGTCCTGACGCCCGCCGCTTGCTGGGCGGCGGACGTGTCCTTGATTGTTATCGATTCCGACAGTTTCGTGGCACAGGAGGCCATGGCAAATCTCGATCTTCCCCAAGATATCCGTGCGCGAGCGTATTGCTTGGCGGATTTGGAGAGCGCGGAAGCGGAGGAGTTCGTCCGCGGCAGCGAGGTTATACTAGTGGACGTGATGGGCTGGAACCTGGCGCAGTACCTGCTCAGCCACGGTTTGACCGAGGGTAAGACGGTCTTTGCCCTGAGACGCTCTCGGGACGACAAAGAACTGAGAGAACGGGGCTTCCTGTTCGACAGTGAGGTCGCGGCCTATTTTCTGAACATCGGCCGGGAAAACATCCGCAACATGCTGAAACTCGCCATACACAAAACTCTGGACGGGGACGTGTCCTACGGGCCGGTGGAGGAGACGCTGAAAACGGGCCTATACCACCCGGACGCCCCGTCCCCGTTCGGCAACTACGTGGACTACATGAGGTGGTCGGAGTCCAGGAGCGCCTACAACGCTGAGCTTCCCAGGCTCGGAATCACCGTTTTTTCCACGTCCGTCCTGGAGGGACAGCGCGACGCGCTGGACGAGCTGGTGTCGAAACTGGAGGGTGAGGGCTTCAATGTAATCGTCGCCTTCGGCCCGGACCGCGTCACCTTCGAGTCGTTTTTCCTGGACGAAAAGAGACGGCCCCGGGTGGATGCCGTTCTTCTTTTCACGCTGAAATTTTACTCCGCTCTGGACGAGGAGCTGGGGAAGCTGATCGAGGCGCTGGATACGCTGGTGTTCAACGCTATCAACATAAGGTCGCTCACGATTGACGAATGGTCCCGGAGCGAGCAAGGCCTGCCTGTCCTGGACGTGACGCGGACCCTGGCGACGCCGGAGATCAGCGGGATCGTCGAGCCCACGCCCCTGATGGCGAAAGTGGAGGAACGCCACCCGTCAAGCGGCGGCGTGGTGTACCGTACAGTGCTTATCCCCGGCATGGTGGAGAGAATGGCACCAAGGATTCATAACTGGATCAAGCTGAGGAAAAAACCAAATTCGGAGAAAAAAGTGGCGATTCTCTACTATAATAACAGTCAGGGGAAACAAAAAATCGGCGCAAGCTACCTCAACGTGTTCCGCAGCCTGGAAGAAATCTCCTCCGCTCTGCAGAACGCCGGGTACTTGGTTTCAAACGCCGCGCTCCGTGAGGAGAACATCCAGGGGCTGGTTCTGAGGGGAGGGCGCAACGTGGGCTCGTGGGCGCCGGGGGAGCTGGAGGCCCTCATCGCCTCAGGGCAGGCGGAACTCCTTCCGGTCGAAACGTACAAAAAATGGTTCGCCGAGCTGCCTGAGGACTTCAAGCGCCGCGTGACGGAACAGTGGGGGGAACCGGGTCGGGACGGCCCTATGATCAAGGACGGGAACATCGTTATCCCGATGGTGAGTTCCCGCAACCTGGTAATGCTTCCCGAACCGCCGCGCGCCGTTACCGATGACCCTATGAAGCTCTACCACGACGCCGTGATCTACCCGCACCATCAATATATTGCGGTCTACCTCTGGCTTGAGCGCGTTTTCGGGGCCGACGCGATGGTGCACCTGGGGACGCATGCTACCCACGAGTGGCTGCCGGGCAAGCAATCGGGTCTTTCGCTTTCCTGCCCCCCGGAGGTCATGGTGACAGACGTCCCGAACCTCTACCCCTACAACATGGACTTGGTCGGGGAAGGGCTTCAGGCTAAACGCAGGGGGCGGGCCGTGACGCTGGATCACCTGACGCCGACGCTGACCCCAGCGGAGGGCTACGCAGAATACAAAGAACTGAAGGAGTTCTGCGCGCAATACGAGAGCGCTGCTTCTACCGGTTCGCTGACGGAAGAGACGTACCTTGAGCGCGTCCGGGCGCTGGCGGAGAGCCTGGGGCTCCACAAGGACCTGGGACTCGAAGAAATCGGCGGGGAGGAGGACGTGGAGGCGCTCGCCGAGTACCTGGAGTACCTGGAAACGGACACGGCGCCCTACGGCCTTCACACTTACGGGCGCTCTCCCGCGGAGGACGAGGTCAAGGAATTTGCCGCGTCCATCGTCAGACAGAACGTGGACTGGAGCGCGAAAGCGGCTGCGGACAACCTTTCGAGATCGGGGCCGTCGGAGATGACGAACTTCCTGCGGGCACTGGAGGGTCGCTACGTGCCTCCAGCGGAGGCCGGGGACCCGATCCGCAACCCGGGTGCGCTCCCCACGGGGAAAAATTTTTACGGGATTTTTCCGAACCGGCTGCCCACTCCTGCGGCGTGGGAGCTAGGACAAAAGGCCGCGGAGCAGATTGTGTCCGCTTATACAGACAAACACGGAACGTACCCCGATAAAGTGGCCGTAGTGCTGTGGGCCGAGGAGTCCCTGCGCAACGAGGGCTTAAACGAGGCCACGCTATTCGCCCTGATCGGCGTGGAGCCGGTGTGGAACGCTTCAGGCACGGTGACGGGCACGCGGCCCATACCGGGAAGCATCCTCAAGCGTCCGAGGATAGATGTGCTGATCAACCCCTCCAGCCTTTACCGGGATATTTTTCCGGACAAGCTGCTCTTTATCGATAATGCCATCAGGCAGGCTGTGGTCCAGGATGACATAGAAAACTTCATCGCTAGGAACGACCTTCGCATCAAGGAAAGGCTGATGACGTCCGGCATGAGTGAGGAGGAGGCCGTGCGTTTTTCAAAGGTCAGGATATTCTCCGCGAGACCGGGTTCTTACGGAACCAGGGTGAGCGAGATGGTGTCGGCGTCCGGGCTGTGGAAGGAGGATTCGGCCGTGTCCGACGTGTACAGGAAGCAGATCGGCTTCGCGTATGGGGAGGGCCTGTGGGGTGAGCCGGCTCAAGGCGCTTTCGACGAGAACATGCGCGATTCAAAGGTGGCGTGGCATTCCGTCTCTTCGAACCTGTACGGACTTCTGGACAACGACGACATGTTTCAGTGGCTCGGCGGCCTGTCCATGGCCATACGCCACGTGTCCGGTGTCGCGCCGGATACACTGGTGGCAGATCAGAGGACACGGGGTTTGGTCAAAATGAAGACACTCCAGAAATTCCTCGCGGGCGAGACGCGGGCGCGTTATCTGAACCCCAGGTGGATAGAGGGAATGAAGGAAGAGAAGTACGCCGGGGCCGCCGAGATGTCCGACTACGTAGACCACCTTTGGGGGTGGCAGGTGACGACGCCTGAGGCTGTGGACGATTCCCTGTGGAAACAGACCTACGAAGTGTACGTGACGGACAAGTACGGGCTGGACATTCACAAATTTCTGGACGAGAACAACCCGTGGGCCTACCAGTCCATGACCGCGCGGATGCTGGAGACGGCGCGCAGGGGTTATTGGGACGCCGGCGAGGAGATTGAGCGCAAGCTGGCTGTGAACTACGCCATGAGCGTGATAAACCGTGGAGTCGCCTGCTGCGACCACACCTGCAACAACCCGCAGTTTCACCAGACGGTGCTCAACATCATCTCAATTCCGGGCCTCATGGCGCCCGAAATGACAGCTGAGTTCAAATTGGCAGTGGAAAAAACGGGGCAGAAAAGCCTTGAGGAGATGGTGGAGGCCCGCGCGAACCTGCTGAAAAACCTGGGTGAGGCCACCCCCTCCAACTCGGCGGCAGGCCCCGAAAGCGACACTGGAGAGGTTAGTGTCAAGGGCTTCAAGATGGAGCGGGTGGAGGACAGGCAAGATCATACGTCCCTGTCCTCCTCAGGAGTGGAGTGGTTCGCCGCCGCGTTCGTGTTGGCCCTGCTGGCGCTGTTCTATGCCGGCCTCAGACGCGGAAAGAAAAAGGACTAGAGCACTAGGACGTGTTCGCAATCTTTCACCCCAGTATTTTTACGAAAAGCCCTGCGATGAGCACTGAGGCGATCAGGACGGTGACAAAGCCCCCCCACCGTCATTTGAGGGAGGGTTCTCTGCATCTTTACACTGGCTATGATCTAATCTTCATGTTGAGACGCCTTCGGTCTATCTGAGACCTTTTAAAACACGCTCTAAAGCCTTCTGGCGCACTTGCCGATACAAACCCAGAGAAAAAGTGGCGGCGTGGGAAAGCGGGGCGCGGTAAAAACGCGGTAAAAATTTGAGGACTCAAGGATATTCCGTGTAAAGGAGTGGATCCCCTTGATAGAAAAGATTACGGGTCAGTATGGAGTCGAGGCGGCCGCCAAGGCGAAAGCTCGAAAAGGCTGCGGGGCCGGTGGAATCAGGAGCGGCTCAGACGAGGCAAATTTCAGCCTGTTCGCCGTCGAGCTTGCCCGGATCTCTGGGGAGCTGAGGAGCGTTCCCGATGTTCGGCAGGACCTTGTCGACGAACTCAAGGAAAAAGTGGACGCGGGGGAATACCAGTCCCCTCTCGAAAAAGTCGCCCACAACCTCTTTTTGGCCGGAATCCTGAACGGTGAGGAATAGCGCTTGTCCGCGCAGGCCCTGACCCACGCCATGCTGGAGGAGGCCGAGCTGCTCGACGAACTGATTGATTTGGTCACGGAACAGCGCGAGGCCGTCAAGGACGACGACCGTGAACTCATGCAGGACTTGATGAAGGACGTCCAGGACGTTTTTTTTAGCATTCAGACCAAGGAGGCCCAAAGGACGCGTTTGGCGGAGTCCCTTGCCGCCGCACTGGGCTGTGAGCCCCGCCTTTCAGCCCTGGCGGCGGCCATTTCCGACGGGGAGCGAGCCTTGTTCCGAGGAGCGGGAGACCGTTTGGGGCACGTGGTTTTCGCTTTGAAGTCGGAGATGGCGGTTTTGATCAGCCTGATCGAGCGGAACGAGCGTTACAGCGCAATGCTTCTTTCCGAGTGGAGACGCCTTAACGCGGGATTTACGCGCGCCGGAGGGCTGGATTTTAGGGGGTAACGCGATATGTTAAACAATTTTGCTGGATTGGAAATGAGCAAGCGCGCTCTCAACGCGTTTCGCCAGGGAATTGAGGTGGCGGGGCACAACGTCACCAATATGGACACGGAGGGCTACTCGCGTCAGCGGGTGAACATCTCCACCACGACGCCTTACGCGGCGCCTGGGCTTTCGAGCCCGGCCATTGTGGGGCAAATTGGTACGGGGGCCAAGCTCGACGATATCATCCGCATCCGGGACGAGTTTCTTGACCTGCAATACCGTTCCGAGCTTTCCACCCTAGGCTATTGGGGTAAAGTCAACAGCTTGTACAACACCGTTCAGCTCTACCTGGAGGAGCCCGCCGGTCAGGGGGTGCGAGTGGCTCTAGACTCGTTCTGGGACGACCTGCAGCAGCTTCAAAAGAACCCGGAAGATCCCTCCATACGGCGCTCCGTAATAGAGTCCGCTAAGTCCCTGGGGGAGATGATCGGCCAGATCGTGCAGGGCTATGACCAATACGCCTCGCTGGTCAACGACGAGGTGCAGACCGCTGTGACCCAGGCCAACGAGATACTTTACGAAGTGGCGGCCCTGAATAAACAGATATACCAGCTTCAGGGCCTGGGACAGAACCCCAACGACCTGATGGACAAACGCGACCTGCTTCTGGACAAGCTGTCGAAGATGCTGGACGTGGACATTCAGGACCCCTATTCCAACGGCAGCGTGACGGGGGAGTTTTTCATTACCCTTAACGGCCGCACCCTGGTTCAGGGGGACAAGGTGAGGGAGCTGGTGGCCCACGCTTTCCAGTGGGAGAACAAAATCTACTACGACGTGCAGGTGCGGGACAACGAGTTCGACATCGTGGAGGACACAGGCGTGGCCTTGGCCCTGGCCACGGGGCCCGAGGGCGTCCACCAGCTCAACGTCTACCGTCTCGCTAACGGCGAGGCCTGGACCGTGGGCGGCCAAGACCCGCTCTGCCTGAACGACGACGGCACCCTCAAAATGAGCCCTACGGCGCCGCCGCATACCATTCCCATGCGCACGCGGCCTATGACCGCCACCGAGGCCCTGGGGCTCTCAACCTCCTTCCGTATTCAGGTGGGCAGCCAGGGGACCCAGGTTGCGTCGAAGATCTTTAACAGCCCCAACCCCGCCATCGGCAACAACGTCCTGGGGTCGGGGCAAGACGGCGAGACCTATACCTTCCGGCTCGGGGCCGGGGACTACCAGGCCGACGTGACGGTGACTTGGGACAGCGATCCCGCAAGCCCAACCTACCAGAAATGGCTGCTGACCAGCGACGTTTTCAACACCGCAGGAGGAACTTCCTACGTTTCCCTGCCGACGCCGTATCCCGTCCAGACAACGGGGTCGGTTTTGACGGTGACGGAACTCACCGACTTTCTGAGGTCTGTACTGCCCTCCAGCGGAGACGATGGCTTTACCGTCAGGACGGGCAACCCGCCCACGCAGTTCTCCGTGGGGTCCAATAACAACTACCTGATCTCTGTCAGCGACGTGACCGGCAGCCTGGCCGCCCAAATGGGAATGGTCAACCAGAACCCCGTGATCACCATCGACGTGGATGCGGCGGACTCCCTGGAGACCATCCGCAATAAAATCAACGAAAAATATCAGGAGGCCTACGGCTTGACGAACCCCGAACAGTGGGTTCACGCCGCGCTGGTGCAGGACACCGACCAGTCCTGGCACCTTTCCATCGCCAGCGACGTGGTGGGGGAGGCTCAGCGCATCACCCTTATGGGCGACGAGGACGGCAACATGCAGACCCTCCGCCGCTTAGGGCTCGTGACCCTGGTGCAAACGGGCGAGACGGCCAGCGGCGACCCCGTTTACCGCGAGGTGACGGCCTACTCCAAGGTGGCAGAAGACGCGTCGTTCTCTTTCGACGGGGTGAATTTCCTCTCGGCGGACAACAAGTTCGAGAAGGCGCGCCGCATCCCAGCGGGAACCAACCGCACCGACTACAGCGCCAAGACGCTGGAAGCGGTCAGTGAGGGGATATGGCTGGACTTGAAGGGCGTCGGGCGCACGGCCATTACCGTCCGTCACCACGTCCGCGACGGCTCTGTCAAGGGACTGGAGGACGTCCGCGACGGCTTGCTTCCCAAGCTCAAGGGCGAGCTGGACGAGCTGGCCTGGGCGCTGGTCAACAGCTTCAACGCCTATCAGTATTCGGGCTACGGCATCGGCGTCAACGCCAATACCACCGGCGTGGAGTTTTTCGAAGCCCTTTCCTCCAAGTCAGACGCGGCTTCGAAGCTGAAGGTCTCCACGGCGGTGGACGACGACATCAGCCTCATCGGCGCGGCGTCGGGGGAACTCGACGCGAATGGAAAGGCCGTGTCCGGCAAGAGTTCCGGGGAGGGGAGCGGCACCAACGCCGCCCGAATGGCGGAGCTGAAAAACACGACGCTCCTGAGCGGCAACAGCGCGTCCCTCGGCAGCTTCTACGAGGCTTACCTGGCGGAGATCGGCAGTAAAGCCGGGCACGCGGCCCTGATGCTCAAGACCCAAGAAAGCCTGACGGAGCAGATCGACCAGCAGCGTCAATCCGTCATGGGCGTCAACGTGGACGAGGAAATGCTGGACATCTTGAAATGGAACCAAGCTTACAACGCCATGGCCCGCTACGCCTCCACCGTCGACGAAATGCTGGACCGCCTGATAAATGGCTTCGGCGTGGTCGGCAGATAACAAGGGGCGGAGCCCCTTGACCCGATAGCGCTTCGCGCGCTGGAAAGGCAATTGTACGGGCCCTCCCGTTGGTCGGGGAGACGCCTCAGTTAGGAAAGGAGATAAATTCATGGCTTATCGGGTTACGACCTCGATGATGTACAACTCCCTGACGGGGTCTCTGCAAAGCAACATGCAAAAGCTCCTGGACCTGGAACAGCAGATGTCCACGGGCAGAAAATTTTCCAAACTTTCAGACAGTCCAGCGGAGATCGCCCGCGCGCTTTCTCTTCAGTCTTCCATAGCTTCCAACTCGCGCTACATCACCAACCAGGAAGACTCCATCACCATGCTGAAACTCTCGGAGACCGCGATGCAGACGGTGGTAGACAGCGTGGAGGAAATCAGGAAGCTGGTTATACAGGCGGGGAACGGGACGTTGGGGCCCTCAGAAGTCGAGGCCATCGCCACCGAGATCGAAGCTATGAAACAGCAAATTCTCGACACGCTCAACAAGAAGGCCGCTGGGAAGTACATCTTCGGTGGGGCAGATACCACGCATCCCCCCTTCGTGATGGACCCCAGCGGACAGATCCGTTACGTGGGCTCCAACGAGCGCATCCGTTACGAGATAGAAGAAGGGCTTTTGGGCGACGTTTCCTTCACGGGAGCGGACATCGTGCCCAAAGACAACCAGAGCTACTTCGTGTGCAGCCACTACGTGCCCCTTGACTGGAAGTGGACGGGGCGCGAGGAAAAGGTGCAGATCATGGTGGGCAGCCGCACCCTTCCGGTTTACATCCCGGAGCAGTGGCTCGACGAGGTGGCCACGGGAACCGAGAAGCCCACGGACTACAACCAGTTCCGTGACCCGGATGAACTCACGGGCATCTCTCTGGACGACCTGTCCACGCTGGTCAACCGCGCCTTGAAGGAGCAGGGCGCGGACATGCTGGTCACGGCCACCGTGGAGAAGGACTACAACTCTAACCAGCAGCGCCTGGTATTCAAAAGCAACACGGGCGAGCCGATCTCCATAACCGACTGGCCTGACACCGATTATCTCCCCCTGCCCCAGTCGATAGCGGGCTTGAAGATGGACAGCGCTTTTTTTTCATCCAATGACTGGAATGAAACTTGGTTGGTCGGTTCCACCGAGCCGAATTTCGGGGCCATGGCAGGAAAGGCTTTGACCGTGTACCTCGACGGGACGGCGGGGACGGCCATGAATTTAAACAGCTTTTTATCCTCATATTTCCCACCGGACCCAACCGTTGACGATTTGGCCGCCTGGATGAACATGTCAGGGAACCTTCCGGCTGGCGTCACGGCCAGCGCGTGGAACGGTAAAATCGTCTTCACTTCTCCTCCTGGCAGCAAAATCCAGGTTGACGGCACGGGGCTGGACGCGGTGACGGGAGGGATAAAGGTGAGCGAGCCTCCCAGGCACAGCGGCCTGATGGGCACGACCAACGTGCTGGGCTGGCGGGGCGACAGCTTGAACAAGGCCATCAGCATCACGATAGCGGGGCATCCCTCGGAGACCTTCGAACTGGACGACTACAGAAACATCAATGAGTTGGTAAACGCCATCAACGCCAAAATGCCCACCGGAGCGGGGGACGAACCCTTCGCCTCTCTAGTGGCGGGCCGCTTGGTGCTGCAGTCCACGCTGGGTCAGGTCGAGGTCCAGGACGACACAACAGCGCCGTACACCTCCGGCGGAACGATGCAGCTTTTCGGCTATGCGGGCGGGATGCCGCCATTAAAGAGCACCTTCAGCTCCTTGACGGTGAAGCTGGGTGAGGCCCTTCCCATGAGGGTTTTCGTCAACGAGGGAGACGGAATAACGGAAATCGCCGAGCGCCTCAACGCCATCGAGGGGCTTTACGCCCGCACGTCGGCGGACGGTACCCAGCTGGTGGTTGCCGCGCAGCGCACGGGCGACGCGCCTTCCGACCCCTTGGCGGTGAACGCGGCCCAGGAAAAACAGCACTACCCCTCTTTTACTATCTGGGGCGAGGGCATGGCCATGTCCTTGTTCGATTATTCCCACTCCGTGGCGCCGGCCTCGACGCTGGAACAGGGTATCGTGGGCTCCAAGGAGCAGACCCGCCCCGTGGACCACAGTCACATCGACGTGTTCGACTATCTGGGCATGGAAACGGCCCTGACGAGCCGCGAGTACAAGGCGGGCGAGGTGCTGAAAGTGGGAACGGAAACACCCCCTGGTTCAGGTACCTACACGGGCGATCCCCTGCATTGGCGGGTTGTCAGCGGCTCCCACGTGACAGAGATTACGCTGAACCCCGGCGAGTACACCATGGAACAGCTGGCCGAGCGCCTGAGGAACGCCGGGGTGGGCTGGCTGGAGGTCACGGTGGACCCCTCCCGAACACCGGGGTCGTCCAACATGGACGACTACGAGACCGGCCTGGGTACCAGCGCCAACGAGGAACCCGCCACCAGCCGTCTCGTTATCCGCAGTAAGGACGGCTCCCCCGTGGCGATCATGGACATGAACGCATCGCGTTACGCGGAGACCGTGGGGCTTTCTACGGCCCTGCGCACGGACGACAAGACGGGTTTGGACGAAATCCGCTTTCCCTCAGCGCCCTGCCTTGACGATAACCTGGCCGCGATGGTTCGGGTACAAATGACCTGCGGCAAGACCTACGACATCCGCCTGACGCGCAAGGACGCGGGGACTCTCAACCCTGCCTATCAGCCCAACCCTGCTCTGCCTGGCTACGACCCGAACACGCACTTTGCCGACCGGGTGAAGGTGATGGAGCAGATCGCCAAGCAGGTCAACGAGCAGGCAGGCTACGAGATCATGAAGGTCGTCATTCCCGTGGACGACGTTACCGGGCAGCCGCTGCCGAACTCCGCGTCCCTGGCGGCGGTGACGGGAGAGCCCTTCGAGGTGGTGGACCTGCCTATTCTCGACCCCAGCTGGAGCGACTCCTACACGGCGGGCATCGCCGCCCAGATGGGCATTCACGGCGGTGTAACCAGCGTTCCGGCTATGGACGACGACGATATCGTCAATAGCACGGGAACGATCCGCTTTGAGACGCTGGGGCACAGCGTCGAGATCGACGTGGGACCGAACGACACGGTGAAGAGCATCATGGATCGCCTGCGATCCCAGGCCGGAGACTGGCTCTACGTCAACTACTTCGACCAAAACATGGGCAACGTGGGCTACCTGGGCGGCAACGACCCGGTTATCTCCATCGCCGCCAAGGACGGCTCCGCTGTGAACGTCATCGACGCGGCGGGCACGGTGGCACAAAATCAACTGCTGCTCAACACCAGCATACAGGGAAGCCTTAAACTCGACGATCCCGCTGACCCCAATTATTGGCAAACCGCCGTCGGCGCCACGCCTCCAAGTACTTTCAGCATAACCGTGGCGGGCTACACCCACACGATAGACCTCACGGCCATGCGCGACATCAACGGCAACGGGAACATGGACGCGGCGGACCTGGTGGCCGCCATCAACGCGCGGATGCAGGACTACGACGTGAGGGCCGAGTTGAACAAGGACGGATGTTTGGTGCTCTGGTCCCCACGGGGATATTCGATAGAGGCAGAAGCTTGGGGGCCGGACACCAGTGTTCCTCCAAACATTGTGGATATAACGGGTGATTTCCTTGGAACGGGAACTTCATCCACTCCCTACCGGGGCGGGTACGACCTGCAGGGCTCGAACACGCCGGGTTATGTCCGCGCAGCGCCGGGCATTTACACCCAGAACGTGGTGACGCGCAGCGGGGCGAACCAGACGCGGCAGAACTTCTTCGGGGTGCTGGACGACATTGCCGCTGCAGTCCGGGCGGAGAACCGCGACGGTTTATCGGATAAGCTGCTGCCCAAGATCGACGCCTTCATGGACAACGTGCTGAAGTTCATATCCGCCAGCGGAGCCCTGCAGATCCGTTACGAGAGCAACAGATCGCGGATGGAGCTTGACGGTATCTCCATGACGGAGACTCACGACAGGCTGTTCGTTCCCGAAATCGATGAACTCACCACACAGCTGATGATGGCTCAGACCGTCTATCAAGCAAGCCTGGGCGTCATTTCCTACATCGTCCAGCCAACGCTGCTCAACTACCTGCGCTGATACGAGGCCGATATGGTTCAAACAGTGGCGAGTTCGCGTTTCGGCAATATTTCATATACAGAAGAAGATGTTCTTGTTTTTCCGCGAGGGCTGCCGGCCTTTGAGGACAATCACAGCTGGGTTTTGGCGGGCGAGGAGGAGAACGCCATCAAGTGGCTCCAAAACGTGGAGGACAGTGAGCTGGCTCTGCCCGTGACGACGCCGGACGCGGTGATGTCGGACTACAACGCCAAAATACCGGAGGACGAGCTGGATTTGGTGGGTTCCAAGGACCCCAGCGACTTGGCGCTTTTGATCGTGGTGTCTATTCCGGAAGCCGCACCGTGGGATATGACGGCTAACCTCCGCGCGCCGATCCTCGTGAACCTGAAGAGCCGCAGGGCCGTGCAGGTCATTGTTTTAAACGAGGAATACTCTATTCACCACGTCGTTTTCCCGGAGAACGTGCGGGATGCGATGAAGACAGCGGCGTTGGCGGAACTGGCGGGGGAAGCGTAGATGTTGGTCCTCAGCCGCCGCGTCAACGAGTCCATACAGATCGGCGAGGACATCGAAGTCACCATTATCGACGTGCGGGGAGACGTGGTGCGTCTGGGCATCAACGCCCCGCAGAAAACACAAATTTGGCGCAAGGAGCTTTGGGATGCCATTGTGGAGGAAAACCGGAAAGCGGCAAGAGCGGCCCGGCAGACCGCGAAAACGGCGGTGTCCACGCCCCAGCTTCCCGTCTCGGCTTTCTCGAAGCTCCCCAAACTTAAGACGGTGCGCCCGAAAAAACAGGGAGAACAGGGGAAAAATCAATGACAACCGTTGCGCTTGACCCTAAAAACTTGTCTGTCTGGAACACCAACATAAAGGAACTGCAGCGTTTGCAGCCACGACTCGCCGCTGAGCTGGAGAACTGGGTGACGTTCCACGGCCGGACGTTCAGGCACGAGAAGACGGAAACGCCCGCCGGCACGTGGATCAGCGACTTTCCCTCCGAGGATTCCAACGTTTTGGAGCCCTTTTTTCAGCCAAACGGACTCCCGGAACGCCCATGGCGCAAGGACGAGGAGAAAAAGGTACCGCTCTTTTTCATCTACGGCGTGGGGGTATCCTCGTGGCTGTTCCGCATGCTGCGCGACCTGCCGAAGGGAACGCTGGGTGTGGTGGTGCTGGAGCCCAACCTCGCACTCCTGGCCTGCCTGCTGCACACGACGAACGTCTACGCGGCGGCGCCAACGGGGTGCCGCATCTCCTTCGCAACGAACCCGCAGGAAGTAGCTATTGAGGAAGCGTTGGAGGTTAACGTTATATCCCTTGGGACCTACATCGCCTCCCAAGCTCGGTTATGGGTGCATCCTGGTGAGGCCGAGGCCTTTCAGACTCAGATGGCCCTGTTGCAAAAAGCCCTGCGCGAGCGCGTCGTCACCAAGCTGCAAGAACTGGGCAACTCCGCGGAGGACACCCTGCTGGGCTTCCGGCAGATCGCGCTGTCGGCGCCGTGGATCGTCTTCGCGCCCTCCCTGTCAACGATCTCCGCTGCCTACAAGGGACGCCCCTTTATCTGGGTGGCATCGGGGCCATCCCTGGATAAAAACGTGCACCTGCTGAGGGAAAACGCTGACCGCGCCGTCATCATCTGTGCGGACACGGTGATGTACAAGCTCCTGGGGCTGGGGATCATTCCGCACATCTCGGTGGCCTTGGAGCGCGGCAGGCCGATTTACGAATATCTGGAAAAAACGTGGATCCGGTATCCGGAGGAAACGAAGAAAATCCTGCTGGTCTCCCAGGCCGTCTGCGTACCGGAGATCGCCGGAAAGTGGCCGGGCCCGAAGATCGTCGTCGGGAAAGGGGACGTTCCCTCGGATATCTGGCTGGTGGGCAAGGTGCTTGAGGGGGATATCTTCTACTCCGGCCTTTCCGTGGCCCACATGGGGGTATGGCTGGCCGCGATCATGGGTGCGTCGTCCCTGGCCCTGATGGGACAGGATTTGGCGTTCGGGGAGGCTCGGCGGACCCACGCCGAATCCACGGTCTCACTGGCGGCGATACAAGGGGAGAGCAAAGAAGGCGATTGGAAGCGCCATTTCACCGTGCCCGGCGCTTTGGGTGGAATGGTGCTGACCCACTCGATATGGTTCCTGTTCCTGCGGCTTTTGGAGCGTTTCGTTCCCTTGCTGGGGATGCCGGTGTTCGACTGCACGGAGGGCGGCGCGCTGATCCAGGGAACAACCGTCGTTCCACTGACGGAGTGGATGGCTACCCACGTGGAGGGCGTCAAGCCCTTTACCCAAACCCCCGCGGGCCTCGTGGCTGCCGCGGCGAAAACCCCGGAGCAGCGGGCGGAGTCCGCCCGGCGCGTCCTGAAAAACATAGAAGAGGGCATGGAGTATATCCGCGACACGCGCAAGAAGCTGGACGGGGTGGACGAGCTTATTGAGCGCGTGGGCGCGCCGGCACTGGCTCCGTCTCAGCGTATGAAGATCGGGGGGAAAGCGGGCGACATTTTGGACGGGGTGCACCGCGCCAACCCCGTGCTGGAGTTCATCAACCAGAGCCAAGTAACCTTGGGCGCGGCGGCTTTGGCCCAAGTGAAGGCCTTGGACGACGTCGCCTCCGTGCAGGAGTGGCAGAGGATACACGCGGAGTTCGTCTTGGGACACCGCAATGCTTTGGATTTTATGGAGACCTGGCTGCGTTACGTCGCCGTCGCCGTGGAAAAGGTCAACACGCTTTGGGATGAGGGCTATTCCATCGAGAGCCTGCCGTTTTTCCCTCCTTACGGGAGAGTTCAGGACTTGAACCCATTGGAGAAGGAACTCAAGCCCATAGAGGCCATAGAGCAGTTGAAGCGCCTGGCCGAGATCGAGGACAAGGACGAGCTGTTGGACACCTACGTCCTCCTAGACAACCTGCTCGCCAGAGCGGACCATAAATGGTGGTACTTTTGGGACGACCGGATCGACTGGAAGCTGGCCCTGGCCCTCGAACGGGAGGGCCGCAACGCCGAGGCCACGGTTTTCGCCTCGCGGATGGAACAGAAAAGCATCGGCATATTCGGGCTTCCGCGAGAGGCAGCCTTGGCGTTTCTCAAGGACGGGGCGCGCATCTTTTCATCGAAGGATCTGTGTCACATCCCTAACTACGACCTCGCCCGCGGCTACGTGGAGAGTGCCTTGGGACTGGCACCCGACGACGAGGAAGTGCTCGCTCTCGCGCAAGAAGTGCGGGGTAGGATGTTCAGCGAATACGCCGACTACGCGGCCGCGATGGCTTCGCGAAATGGCCTGAGCGTCACCGTTCATAACCAATAGTCATCTGTTTTGATTGTTCGCTCCCTTTGGCTTAGCCGCTTGTAAACCGGCCAAGGGGAACGGAAAACGTGGCTTTTCTCAAACGCTCTAACGCTTCCCCAACAAAAATCCGCTGACAAGTCGGGATACAGGCTGTTGGCAAGAGCGAGTTTTACAATGGAGAGCGAATACCCACCGCCGGTGTTGCCGCTGTTTACAAAAAACTAGAGCTGCCAAAGTACGGGGAGGGCTTCGACGCGCTGCGCTGCGTTCGCATGACTCCCGATTTTGAATTCGTTGCGGAGGATTATCTTGAATGAAGTTCGACGACCTCGATAAGAGAATGCGCGTGTACGAAACGTCGCAGGACCGTGTCGTCCCGCCGGAAATATTTATCGTCGCGCGGATAGACGGCAGAAATTTCACCTGCCTCACGAAGAAGACACACAAGTTCGAAGCCCCCTTCGACACGCGCTTCAGGGACATGATGACGGAGACCACCAAACACCTTATGGAATGCGGTTTTAAGGTACTCTATGGATTCACGGAAAGCGACGAAATATCGCTCCTTTTCGATGCGGGAGAGAGCGCCTTCAAAAGGAAGACGCGAAAGTTCAACTCAATTTTGGCAGGCGAGGCCAGCGCGAAGTTTTCCCTGTTGCTTGACGGCCTGGCCTGTTTCGATTGCAGGATTTCCGAGCTTCCTAACGAAGGACTTGTCGTCGATTACTTCCGCTGGCGAAGTGAGGACACGGCTCGGAACGCACTGAACGCTCATTAGACCTCTTCGGGAATTAAAGTAATGTTTAAATGTGCCGATATAGATGTGCAGTTTCGCAGGCTGTATGGGTACACGAAGACGGCGATGAAGGTGACGGCCGGTAGCGCAAGGCATACGCAGCGAAACACAAGCGGCGCGGGAGGCACGCCAAACTGGACGCTGCGGACATGCTTTTACCGGCGTGTAAATATTGGCGGGAATATGTCACCTTCCTATCCCTTGCGGCCGGGTTCGGAGCAGCGGAAAGTACCGCTCACGATATAACGGTTTGGGTTGAAAATGTATTGATAAAAAGCGGCAGATTCGGACTGCCGGAAAAAAAACACTTTTAACAGGCGAAGACCTTGAGGTAATCATAGTGGATGTGACAGAAAGTCCAATAGAGCGGCCTAAACGTAATCAGCGCAAATATTATTCGGGAAAGAAGAAACGGCACACGCTGAAAACGCAAATAATCATCAACGCTAAAACGCGTAAGAT
>JAITGK010000040.1 GCA_031280635.1 Synergistaceae bacterium | reverse complement strand
CTTCTTTTTCTCCACGCTGCTTCTCTTCAATTATTAGCTCTCGTTTTTCATTGGATATAAACCTCTTACAATCACATCCTCTATAATTATATATACCTTATCTTAACACTAATCTATACCGGAATCGCTATATAAGATAGCATTTATTATAAAACAATCTGAAAGCCTTCAATCCTGAAAGTACCCTGTACATCACATTTTCCTGTTTTTAACTGTCAAAGTCGGGAGAAATAACGTCCCATCTTTTCCCCCACTGTATGGCTTCCTTGGCCAGAGCTTCGCTCTTTATGGAGTTTTGCATAATCATAAGCAGAAATAAGAGGCCAAAAAACGGGTATAAACGGCAAAAACTTTGCACAGAAAAGAGCCAACCGCTATAAACCAGCGTGGAAGTAGTGAAGATTTAGTGTTACGATTTAAATATTTTATGCTACTATATACGAAGAAAGTATTGATTAAGTACCCTGGGGAAGCCTTTAGAGGAGAGGAGTTGAGGCGAGGTTCCGTTTGCGTCACTCTAGCGCCGTACAGTCGCTTTATGTAAGACTAGGGCAGTAGCTAGGGCAAACACGCATGAAGGTGTAAAGTTTTGCTATAGCTAAGTTTATTTTCTAAACAGAATACCTAGGTAAATAACACAAAGCCAGTTGCCGCAATAATTCAAGGTAAGACTTATGTGTTTGCCCTAGAGCGGTAGCTTTAGCGTGTTGTAACGAGGATGGCATTCTCTGGCCAGAACTTGTTTTGCTTATTGATGGTTTTTGAGGAGGGATAAATTATGCACATGGCCGATGCTTTGCTTTCGCCCGCAGTCGGTGGGGCTATGACCGCCGTAAGTGCGGTTGCGTTAGGGTACGCTGTCAAAAAAATCTCAAAAAACGGTATGGACGAGAAAAAGATTCCTATAATGGGCGTCATGGGAGCGTTTGTTTTTGCGGGACAAATGATCAACTTCACGATTCCAGCCACGGCTTCCAGTGGGCATATAGGGGGTGGCGTTCTGCTTGCGGCGCTTCTGGGTCCTTTCCCGGCGTTGCTCACGCTAGCCGCCGTCCTGCTGATCCAGTGTTTATTCTTTGCCGACGGTGGACTGCTCGCTTACGGTTGTAATGTCTTCAACATGGGCGTCGTAGCCTGTCTCTTCGCCTTTCAATACCTGTATAAACCCATCGTCAGTAGAAAAATGAATGCCCAAAGTATTCTCCTGGCCTCTGTAGTCGCAACCGTGTTGGGTCTACAGGTTGGAGCGTTCTGTGTGGTGCTCGAAACCCTTCTCTCTGGCGTCACCGAACTGCCTTTTGCGTCGTTCGCCGCTCTTATGCAGCCCATTCACCTCGCCATTGGTCTTGTGGAGGGATTTATCACCGCTGCCGTTCTGTCTTTTGTACGCAACGCTCGACCTGAGCTTTTGGAAAACGCCCTACAGGACGCAAAAATCTCGCGAAGCGTCTCGACAAAGAAAGTTCTCGCGATTTTCTTAGTGCTAACCGCGCTTGTCGGAGGGGGACTGTCCCTCTTTGCCTCAGCGTATCCAGATGGACTGGAATGGTCGATGGAAGGCGTCGCCGGAACGGCGGAACTAAAACAGGGTGGGACTGTCCATGAAGCTGCGGCGTCCGCCGTGGAGGTAACGGCATTTATGCCAGATTATTCCTTCACTGGGGACGAAGGGTCTCCGCTGGGGACTTCCGCGGCAGGGCTCATTGGCAGCGCCATGACCGTCGTCCTTGCTGGCGGCATAGGGCTACTCATTCACACGGTAAAAAAAGCTCAGAAGAACCCAGTATGATGCTTAACCACGCCATTGGCGGAATGGATAGGCTAGAACGTCTAGCTCTGAGAAATTCGGCTATTCACCGCCTGCACCCTATGGCAAAACTGTTGACGACGATCGCTTATGTGGTCGTCGTTCTCTCCTTTCCATCACAAAATTTCAGCGGAATGCTCTCTTTTCTTCTGTACCCGGCCGTACTGACGCCGTGGTCTGGCACACCCTATTGGCCACTGACGGAAAGGCTTCTGTTGGCGTTGCCATTTTCTCTGATGGGAGGGGTCGCCAACCTGATTTTATTGCGTGAAACGGTCTTCATCATTGGTGGGTTCTCCGTCACTCGCGGGATGATATCGTTCGCTTCCATCATGCTGAAAACTCTGCTCTCCGTGTTTGCCGTGCTGCTTCTGATCGCCGTGACATCGTTTGCGGAAATCGCGCGTCAACTGGCGCGGCTGGGTATGCCAAATATCCTGTGTCTGCAGCTCGTTATGACGTACCGTTATCTGTCAGTGTTGCTCATTGAGGCGGCGTCAATGTTCACAGCCTATATTCTGCGCGCGTCAGGAGAAAAGGCTGTGAAAATGAAGGACATGGGCAGTTTTCTAGGGCAACTCGTTTTGCGGAGCTTCGATCGCGCTGAACGCGTCTATCAGGCTATGAAGTGCCGCGGTTTTCAGGGCGTATACTACGGAAAAGCGCGAGATAGATTCAGACGCTGTGATTACATTTACGTCAGCGTGTTCATGGCTGGGTTGATGATTCTGCGCTGGTTCAACCTGAGTCTTTTTCTTGGTGAGCTGATAATGTAACGTCAACAAGCAAAATGTTGACAATAAAGGACCTAACAATAAAATACGACTCCTCCGACGCGGCCTGCGCACTAAAGAACGTTGAATTTCACGTTAACAGTGGAGAAAAGGCAGCGTTGATCGGAGCCAACGGTGCTGGAAAGTCCACGTTGCTTTTGGCCGTGGCCGGTGTCCTGCCACCCTGTGCGGGAGAGATATTCATTGATGGTGTTGCAATGCGGAAGGACACGATACAGGACCTTCGGCGCAGGATCGGGATGGTATTTCAAAATCCGGACGACCAGTTGTTTATGTCAACTGTGTACGAGGATATCGCGTTTGGCCCGCGCAACTGTAAGATTGGAGAAGAGGAAATCAACAGACAGATGGACGAGATTCTGGCTCGGCTTGATATTTTCCACCTGAAAGAGCGTATGACTCACAAACTATCAGGGGGAGAAAAGCGTCTGGCGGCGCTGGCCGGTGTGTTGATTATGGAGCCATCCCTCCTTTTGATGGATGAGCCTTCCTCCTTTTTGGATTTACGAGCGAGGCGCAACCTGCTGAGGATTTTAAAGGACCTACCGCAAACGATGCTGATCGCGGTTCATGACCTAGATTTCGCTCTGGATCTCTGTAATCGAGCTATCCTGCTCGAAAAGGGATATATACGCGCGGATGGCCCGATAGAGAAAATTCTGCCTCTAATGGATAGTGGTTAGTGTGTGTTTGAAAAACTTGAAGCCACAGTACTATTTCAATAAAATCGTAGGAGAACGACACCACCAGCACAGGCGAAAATACTTAAAAACAGTGAGTTGTATTTGTTCCGCCAAGGTATGTATGGTTTATCGGCTACTTTTTTGATAAAATCAAGTGAACTCGCGTAAGGAAGTATAAATCCTTATATATATAAGGGCACGCTGCGCGAACTTATGCCGAAATACTTTCAGAAAATGGAGGCAGAAAAGATGAATAACACAACGATTCCCCCCCAAAAGCCACCCCAGGAAACACCTGCTCCGCACGTGAAAGCGTTGGAAACCAAAACGTTGTTTTTCAGTCTTGTCGTATCCGCGGCTTCCGCGATCATCTGTATGCAAATCATTTCCCGCATCGGTTTCACGCCCAATACCTCCATTATCGGAGCTCTGCTGGCGATGGCCGCGGCGCGCCTGCCTTTCGAGGCAATGAAAAAATTCCGTTCCATTGACCGCCAGAACCTGGTGCAAACGATGGCCTCCGCCGCCGGATTCGGCGCGGCGAACTGTACCCTGTTGGCCGTCGCCATTTTTTACGCTTATGGAGACCTGAGTCTCGTTTTTCCTATGCTTATCGGGTCTGGGATTGCCACAGTGATCGGTATGCACATGGTCTACTCCATTTATGACTCTGAGCTGTTTCCGGCAGCGGGTTCCTGGCCTCCTGGCGTTGCTACGGCTCAGGCGCTGAGTGCAGGCGACGAAGGAGGCAAAAAAGCGCGCAACCTTGTCTTCGGTATCCTGCTCGGCGCTGTCGGGAGCAGCAAACTGCTTGCCTTCCCAGCTCTCGGCATCAACGGTTTGCCGATGGCAGGAATTGGAATCGCCTTTATCGCGAATGTTTTCGCAATGGTGGCGCTGGCGTTGGGGCTCATCATCCGAGGTTATTTCCCATACCTCGCGGAAGTTCTAGCTCCTGTTGCGTCGTGGTTTGGCTTTGAGCTTCCCAAAAACCTCGGCTCCACGTATGTTCCTCAGGGATTCATGATCGGTGCGGGAGCGGTGTCCCTTGTACAGGCGCTGGTCATTATCTTCAGGAGAAAAGATTCAGCGGCGTCCGCCACAGAAGAAAATTACACGGTCTCGGCCGCCGCGATGACAAAGACACTTTTCCTCCATACTCTTCTTTTTGCTGTCGGGGCGCTGATTTTAGGACTGTGGAGTGGCCTTTCCGCGGAAATGGAGCTGATAAAGCTGGTCTTGTGGGTCGTATGGTGCACCTTTTCCGCCATAGTGGCTCCAATTTTGGTTGGCTTGGCCGCCATGCACTCAGGCTGGTTCCCGGGGTTTGCCGTCAGCGTCATTTTCTTGATCGCCGGTATTTTTATGGGTTTCCCGCCCAACGCTCTCATCTTGCTAACGGGTTACGTAGCCAGCACGGGGCCCTGCTTCGCGGATATGGGATATGACCTGAAAACGGGCTGGATTATCCGCGGCAAGGGAACGAACGTCGCCTACGAGCTGGACGGCCGCCGTCAGCAGATGATCTCCGAGATGGTAGGAGGCGTTTTGGCCGTTGTTGTTACCGCGCTTCTCATGAACATGCACTTCAAGTTGGATATGATTCCTCCCGTCAGCAAAGTCTTTGCCACCACCATCCAAGCGGGACTTCAACCAAGCATTTTAAATCATCTGTTCATAGCCGCTATTTTCGGCGCGCTGCTCCAATGGGCTGGCGGCGCGAGGAAAGCCCTGGGTATTCTTTTCGCGACAGGGCTCCTCATCAATAACCCCATCTACGGCGTCGGGTTGCTTATCGCGCTCCTGATTCGCTGGCCACTGGAAAAGAAGTACAAGAACGAGCTGGAGCTCTACGGTGGCGGATTCGTGGCCGGCGATGGAATCTACGGCTTTATCAACGCTCTTATTCGCAGCTTTTTATAAATTTTCACCATGGGAAAAAAACAAATTGGCTTGATCCGCGTGCTGACGACGGAGAACAAAGAACTTTTGAACCTTCACGGGAAAATGCTCATGAACTGGTTCCCGGAACTTGAAGTCGTTTCCAATTGTATCCCCAACCAGCCGGACGGGGTTCACGACGACGAGACGGAGAAGGCGGCAATCCCTAAAGTGCTGGAGCTGGCTCAAAAAATGGAAAGTGATGGTATGGGAGCCGTCGTTGTAAGTTGCGCTGGCGATCCGGGCGTCGAATTAGCGACGAAAAAACTTGCTATCCCCGTCATAGGCGCCGGACGCGCCGCTGCGGCCATGGCCCGTGTACTGGAGCGCCCGGTTGGAGTTTTGGGAATCACCGAAAAAGTTCCGTCCGCAATCCTGCAAACACTGGGGTCATGTTTCAAAGCGGATGCCATTCCCAGGGGCGTTGTTTCAACGCTGGACTTAATGAAACCAGAGGGTATGGCGGTCACGATAGAAGCCGGGCGCGAGCTTATGGAGCGCGGAGCGAAGGTGTTGCTTTTGGCCTGCACCGGAATGTCCACGATAGGCGCGGCCCTCAGGCTGCGAGAAGCGCTGGGGGTCCCGGTTGTGGATCCCGTCCGAGCTGAAGCCGCTGTGGTTCGACTAGTGGTGAGTTAACGCGATATAATAGGAGACCGTCATGGCTGAAACGATAATAACAGAAGAACTGGCGGCAGCGGCGATTCTTGGAGGCGCTGTTTTGGGTGGCGGCGGGGGTGGCGGCATGACCAAAGGGCGCGCGAACGCTAAGGAAGCCCTTGTATCGGGAAAGTTGCGACTCGTGGATGTTGACGACGTACCACCAGAGACGATATTGGTCACTGGTTCAGCGGTCGGCGCGCCCGCCGCGAAAGAAGCTCAGGCTTTGCCAAAGGACTATGCGCGGGTGGTCGAACTTCTTTCGGAAAACGGCTGCCCGAAACCGGGAGGCTTTATCCCCAACGAGTGCGGCGGCAGTTCCATCACCAACGGCTGGGTTCCCGCCGCTCTGATGGGACTACCTCTTGTGGACGCGCTTTGCAACGGCCGGGCGCACCCCACCGGAACCATGGGCTCTATGGGGCTTCATAAGAACCCGGAATACGTTTCCCAACAAGCCGCCGCTGGTGGAAATCCCCAAAAGGGGCTATACCTAGAACTTTATGTCTCAGGGAAACTGGACGCCGTCGCCCCTTTAATTCGAGCGGCGGCGGATCGAGCAGGAGGGCTGGTGGCCGTCGCGCGCAACCCCGTTAAGGCCTCTTACGCGAAACGATATGGAGCCCCCGGCGCGCTGAGACAGGCAATCAAGCTGGGACAAAAAATAAAAGTAGCGAAAACCCCCCAGGCAATGGTAGAAGCCGCTGCGGAATTTTTAGGCGGGCAGGTCGTCGCGCGTGGTTCTGTTTCTGAGTTGGAGTTGACCACGCGAGGAGGATTCGACAGCGGCAGGGTTGTTATCGGGAGCTTTGAGACCACCTTTTGGAACGAGTTCATGACCTTGGAGCAAAACGGAAAACGTTTGGGAACCTTTCCCGACCTGATCATGACCTTCGACGCCTTGAACGGGCTTCCCGTGACGACGGCGGAACTGAAAAAAGAGCAGAACGTTTTTTTGCTGTTGGTTTCAAAATCGCGACTGATTCTCGGAGAAGGGATGCGTTGCGAGGATTTGCTGAAAACCATAGAGCCAATCGTTGGCAAAAAAATCCTCGATTTTGATTCAAAACCGTTGGCTTTTTCATGAACAAAACTTTTTGATTATAAGTTTTTTTACAGACTATTTTGGCGTTCATAATTATTATGTAATTAGTTTATTTAAGGAGAGAACGATCTATGTCCATGAAATACGCGATCGAAGCCTACGAGTTGCTGGACAGCCCTTCCGTTTCAGGAGAAAGCGTCAAAAGCGCCCTTGTCTCCGCCGGAGTTGATGAAAAGGCAGTGGAGGTCAAAACGGTCTATGGCCCCAAAGGTCATACGGACTTCATCAAGGTATGGCTTTGCGGCTCGGAGGGGAAAAAGAACGGAGGCAAGGCCCCGACGCTTGGAATTGTGGGGCGTCTAGGAGGAATCGGCGCGCGCCCGGAGCGAGTAGGGCTGGTTTCGGACGGGGACGGTGCGGTCTCCGCCCTGGCCGTGGCCATGAAACTGGGGAAAATGGCAGCGTTGGGTGATGCGCTGAAGGGAGACGTTTTCGTCTCCACGCACATTTGCCCGAACGCCCCGACTCGCCCCCACGACCCCGTGCCCTTCATGGACTCCCCTATCAACATGGCGATCGCCAACGCCGAGGAGATGAGTGATGAGCTGGACGCTGTGCTTTCCATCGACACTACTCGAGGCAATCGCGTCATCAACCACCGAGGTTTCGCTATATCCCCCACAGTCAAAGAGGGTTACATCCTTAGGGTTAGCGATGATCTGCTGGCCCTCATGAGTTACGTCACGGGCGAAGATCCTGTGGTGTTCGCTATAACCACGCAGGACATCACGCCCTATGGTAACGGCCTGTACCACCTGAACAGCATTCTCCAGCCCTGTACGGCTACGAAGGCTCCAGTGGCAGGCGTGGCTTTGACGGCTAAGACGGCGGTTCCCGGCTGCGCCACGGGTTCCTCTCAGATTATGGACATCGAGGCCGCCGTTCGTTTTTCCATTGAGGTGGCCAAGGCCTTCGGTGAGGGTAAAGCCGCGTTTTACGACGAGAAGGAATTCCAGAGTATCGCCGATCTATATGGTTCGATGGCGCACCTCCAGACCATGGGCAAAGGAGTTTGAGAGAGCACATGAAAAAAGTTATTGGCGCCGTGACGATTGGCCAGTCGCCAAGAACAGACGTCATCCCCGAGGTCGCCTCCATTTTAGGCCCCGACGTGGAAATACGGGAGGCCGGGGCCCTGGACGGCATGTCGAAAGAAGAGATCGCGACGCTAGCTCCGAACAGAAACGACTACGTGTTGGTAACCCGACTCACCGACGGCTCTTCCGTGCAAGTGGCCGAGCGCCACATCACGCCGCGTATCGTCGAGAAAATCAACGGCCACTTCCGTGACGGCGTTTCCCTCGTTTTCCTTTTGTGCACGGGAGAATTTCCCGGTTTTGACGCCAGCGGCCTTTTGATACGTCCCCAGAAAATCTTGTTCAACGTTGTCGCGGCTGTGGGAGAGGGTTTGAAGCTTGGAATGATGACTCCCTCCCTGGATCAGGTAGAACAGTCCGAACGCCGTTGGCGTCAGGTCAGTCCCACCGTCAAGTCCGTCCCCTCCTCACCCTACGTGGATGGTATGGCGGCGGCGAAGCGGGCGGCGCTAGAGTTGAAAGATTGGGGAGCTCAACTTGTCGTCATGGACTGCATAGGTTACACGTCCGCCATGCAGGAGACCGTGCGCGAGATCGTGGAAAAACCGGTCATCCTCGCTAGAGGGATCGCCGCGCGCACGGTCAAAGAATTGGTGGGGTGAGGACATGAGTATGATAGAAACAGCAAAGCGCCTTTTGACGAACAACATGGGATTGAGGCCAGGAGAAAGTCTTTTGGTCGTTTATGACGAGACAACGCTTCGCGTTGGCGAAGCGTTTTTTGAGGCCGGCAGGCAAGTGGGAGCGAAAGCGATGGCCCTCCGCATTCCATTGCTGGCAAAAAACGGTGAAGAGCCCTTTTCTGTCGTGGCTCGCGCGATGGCCGAGTCCGACGTGGTTGTTGCGCCTACGGGCGCTTCTCTAACGCACACTCAGGCGAAGAAGAACGCTTGTAAAGCCGGAGCCCGCGTTGCCACCATGCCCCGGATCACTGAGGACATGTTTTTCAACGGTCCGATCACGGCGGACTACAACAAAGTCGCGGAGCTGACGAAAAAAATAACCGCCTTTCTCGACATGGCAAAGACAGCGGAACTCCGATCCAGAGGCTACGTTTTGAAAATGTCTCTTGAAGGACGGGCAGGGATCGTCAGCAGCGGTGTTTACCGCAACAAAGGAGAGTCGGGAAATCTGCCCTCCGGAGAGGCCTATATCGCTCCTGTGGAGGGTTCAGCCGAAGGGGTGGTCGCTATCGACGGTTCTTTCGCGGGGTTGGGCGTTTTACAATCTCCCTTAAAACTCACCTTTGAGAAAGGAAAATTAACGAAAGTGGAGGGCGCGGACGCGGAACGTTTGGAGGCAATGCTTGGAGATAACCCGATGGCCCGCAACCTGGCGGAGCTGGGCATCGGCACAAACGACAAGGCGCGGGTCACAGGCGTCATTCTGGAGGATGAGAAAATCTACGGTACTGTTCACATTGCTCTCGGCAGCAACGATACCTTTGGAGGCGCGGTTGCCGCCGGGATTCACGTGGACGGAATCATCACGAAACCGGAGCTTCTTTTGGACGGTAAACTCGTCACTCAAAACGGCGTCGTCTTTCCTTGATGTACTCCTTCCTTTAAAAATAGTGCTTAGTGATTCAATGTCAACAATTTTGGAGGCAGCGTAATTGACTGTCTGAAGTTCCTTATCAGATGTTTCAGCTGCTGACGCGGGAGGCGATTCTTCAGGCAAAATTTCATCGTCATCGTCTAAAAAACTCTCGAAATACA
>JAITGK010000074.1 GCA_031280635.1 Synergistaceae bacterium | reverse complement strand
GAGCTCCTAACATAACCCACCTGTTTGGGCCTTCAGGCTATAAAGCAATTTTTATAAATGCAGTATTTCAAAGTAAACTTTATCAAGATAGCATGGTTATGATAGATACTCTAAGAACTGGGATACCTCTAGATTTGTAAGCGCCAACCATTTTCAGAAGAGAGCCAAGTTTGAAAGCATGAAAGAATGCGTCCACCGTTGAGGAAAGGTCGTTCTCAAAAAACTTTGTTTGTGTTATGCTTGCCATGGCGTGAGCCTCCTAGGTGATTGTGTTTTGAATGATACAATTGAACCCTAAAAAGGACTCCACGCCATTTCTTTTTGACCTATTTTCGATGCTTGTTCCTGAATTTCCAAGGGGTTTACCCTTGCGCACTTGCCGCGAAGCTTGAGCTAATGTGATGAAATTGTGTCAGTCACTCAGCGAGTCGCGTCACCTTGTAAGTCGCGTCACCCTATATTCCCATCCTTTAAGCCCCTTCACCACGAAGGTGGCCATCTTATTGCCGTTCTTCCCCTTGCTTCTGCTGTTGAGGACCCCGCCAAAGTCAACATCTTCGTAGCTCAACTGGTCGCCAAGGCCCAGCATGGACCTGGACTCTCCGGGCCTCAATTCTACAAATGTCTGATCCCCGCGCGCTATGAATTTCTCGCCGTAGTTGGTCAGATAGACCTTATTGAACACCTCGATTTTCACCGGGTAAGAATTATTGTTCGTAAATTTCCAATTGACATTACAATCGTAGGGAAAATAATGTACCCTCATGGCGATACTCACGCCGTCATAGTTTCCCGGAAACTGACTCCACTCCTCCAGAGCCTGGGCCGCGCCGCTCGTCAAAGCAATCGTCCCCAAGGCTATCAGCGCCAGCCACGTTGCTTTTAGCCCGTGTTTTTTCATCGTCCGCCATTCCCCGTTCATGAAAATTACCCCCTTACTTTTCATCGCTTAAACCTCCTCGCTAAAAAGAACCCCGCTCCCGTCTCACTGCCTTATTTCCCGCGTAACCGCTTTAACGTGACGTTATTTTCGTGCCAACGCTCCCCCCTTTCTTCGTAACCATACAGGCAAAGAGACGTGTACGTTGTTCAGAAGCCGCCTATGTAGTCTTCAAGCCTTCTGTAAGCGTCTGCCAGGTCATTGAGAGCGCGCGCGGCATCGGCGCGGTCCTCGCCATACAGCTTCAAAGGGATCGCCAATACCCGCTCGTGGTTCTTTTGCCTTCGCGTCGTCTTTAAGGCCGTCGTAATCGACTTCCAAGCCAAGTAAGGAACTCGCGGTATCGGGGTGGTCCTCACCGAACAGCTTCACGCGGACCGCCAGCGCCCGCTCGTGGTATTCCTTCGCGCTCGCGTAGCTTTTAAGGTTGCCGTAAGCGTGTCCAAGGTTATTGAGAGCGTCCGCGACCTCCATTGTCTCCGAGCCATACAGCGCCCGGCGGGTTTCCAGCTCCCGCCGGTAAAGCTCCAGCGCTTCACTGTAGCGTCCCGCCGTCGCCGGTTCCCATGAATCCGCCGCCATGGAGCGCGCGCTCCACGAGAACACAGTAAACGCCAACACCAGAAATCGAAACAACTTCACGTGACTCACGCCTTTCCGTAACGTTTGTAAAATGCCGCTACCCATTTCTTAGTAGCGAAGGGCTGGCTATGTCCCTGAGCAACGGTTCCGCGTGTCCTAGGGGATTTTTCCTTCTTTTTGGAGACGCCCCCCTCCTTCGCGTCCTCGTCTCCTTGAGCGGCGGCCTCGCGGTACCAAGACGCGACCTCGGCGTCGTTCTGATCTACTCCTATACCGTAGTGATACAGGAAGCCGAGGCCCTTGAGCGAGGTATGTGACGGAAACTCATGGGGAAACCTTTGCCTCACCGCTTTATCATAAATCGTACGCCTGTGCTGGTTAGCGTCGTGGGCGGCACGCCAGAAAAACCTCCGCTGCCGCGCGCGCTACCGCGGTAGATTTGCTCACGGAGCATGTCTTCGACAGAATTCTTATTATCACGTAAGCTTCCCTTTTTTTCCCCTCGATACTTTTCAATGGCAGCTTGGGTCAAAATATGGATATTGATAGGGTCTAAGGTGGCAAAGACGCGCGCGTACTCGTCTTCTTCCTCGAAAAAGAGGTGATGCTCAAAGTCTAGGCTTTGGCCAGGCTTCACCAATGTCGGCGTCGTAAATTCTTCCAGTGGCAGAAAGGGGAAAATCTTCGCGTCGGGCGTCGCGTTTACGGCGTAGATATAATAAGGCCGGTTGGTGTTGTTCTCCACCCTGACGGACAAAAGCCGCTCCTCTGGCTGACGCTCAATATCGCCGCCGTCGGCGGAAACCACTCTGCTCAATTTCCAATCTAGCGGCGTTCCTAGCTTGGCTCCAGTCAGCCGCAGGCGATTGTCCTTCGACAGCGTACTCCATTCGCCGTCCGCCACAGGCGCGAAAAGTTTGTATTTTATCGTCGGTCCGTCGCTTCCGACCTCTGGAAGGGGAATATTGTATAGACCACGCAAATTTCCCAACCGTTCCAGGTTATTTTTCAACACGCTGAGTCCCTTTTCACTCATTGGCGTCTTGAGGTCCTTCTGTTTGTTGTAAAGGGCATTTTCGTCGGGGCTCATGACCCACACCCAAGGCTCCCGCGTTTCATCACTTTTGGGAAGGCCCGTTGTCTTATCCATCTCTCCTTCACTGGGACGCGTTATCCAAAGAACCATGTCGCTTTCACTTTGAGCGTCTACTAACTCGTAAGCCGGCAGCGGCGGTTCGTCTCCGCTGACAAAAAGGCCGCGCAACTGGGGCAAAAGGGATTCGTCCGATGGAAGATCCGCCTTCAGCGCCACTTTTAACGCGGAAAAAGAGGGCTGCCACTTTGTCAGTACCACTGTGTCCCCGACTCGCGCCGCGCCGCCCTCAACGGTCGCCTCGCAGAAATAAGGCTCCACGTTTCGCGCGATCAGCCGAACATTGGTCAATTTATCATCGCTTTTAACCGTAAACTCGGACTTCTCGGAAATTCCAGCGAAAGTCCCCACATTTATCCGCGCCGTCGGCCCAATAGCCATTACCGTAAATTCTTTGGGAACCTTCGCTACCCGGCCGCCGAATACCCTCATGCGCGCGTCGCCCTCTAACTGGGGATTGTTGGGGATTTGGGCGTCGCGCATCAGGGCTCTAGTATGCTGTGTCATCTAAAACTTTACAAATAAAATATGACATACTTGCTATAACATAAGCATTTTTGTAGTGCTATTTTGTAAATCTTTAGTTGACACATAGTACTAGCGCGGTCGTAGACCATCCGCCACGTGTCTTCTCCACTGCTAGACCGGAGCGCCCGCGCCCAGAACCAGGTGAAGGCCCCGTATACTCGATCGTCACTTCCGCGATATTCGACGGCCTTTTCTGTGTCCTTGGCGGCCCCGACAGCCACAAACAGATTTTTGGCGCTGTTATCTTCCGGCGCGTCGAAACCGGCCGGATGAGGTCTAGAGTCCTCCGGAGCGCCCCGCGTCGCCATCGCGTCCTCGCCCCTCGTTATCGATCCGGAGTGGCACGAGTCGGCGACAAATACCACGTTTCGCGATTTTTTCGCTAAATTCGCCAGCGCCAGCTCCAACTCGTCGTCAAGAATGTCGTAATCGTCCAATTTACTGGATGCTGGCGCGCCGCGTCCCTCAACCGCGGGGTTTGCGGATGGCGCGTCGGAGCTTTCGGCTCTGAGCCTGATGGAACCATAGCTGACCAGCGTGGAGTCTTTGCCGCTTTCCAGTTTTTCGTCGCCGTTCAGGTCTGGCGTGGCGGAACCGTGCCCGGAATAGTGAATGTAGACGATATCGTCCTGCCGCGCCTTTTCCGTCAAGGCGCGGATCGCGTTCAAGATTCCGCTGTGGGTGGCCTGACTATCCAACAGCGCCGTGACGTCGTCCGACGCGAACCCGAACCTATCCTCGGTGAGAAGGTCGCGGACAAGCCTGACGTCATTATGGCATCCTTTCAGCGGAGTGAAAGTTTCCCCACTGTACTCGTTGATGCCTATGAGCAGGGCGTATTTACGCCCTTCCGCCTCACTCCCCCCTTCCACCGCGCATTCGGCGGCTGACGAAACCATGACCGAAAAGAGAAGCCCGCGCAAAAACCACAACGCTATTTTCTTGAAAACCATCACAATACACTCTTTTATGTTCTTGGTTTCTTACAGCCAGTTCCCCATCAAAATAAACGGCGCCCAGTAGAACGGGTGGCGGTAGCCGGGGAAGGCTTTGCTTGGGCTGGGCCTCGCGTCGTCTCTCTCCGACGAAACCGCGCTCCCCCTCAACGCGGGCGGCACGTTGTTCTCATTCAGCTTACCCTCGATAAACTCCACCTGCGTTTGGCGCAGCGCCTCCGCCTTCGTCATGCCGGGCCGCAGCAAAAGCGTGTAAAAGCGCGACATAAAAATTCCCGTGGAATTGTCCGCCACTCCCCATAGCGTCGCCATTACGGATTTAGCTCCTCGCTTCTGCGCCAGAACGCCAAGCCCCTCCACCTCGCGCCCGGCTCCTTCCCTATTTCCCGCGCCCATAGCCGTGTTGCACGCGGAAAAAGTCAACTGATCCACTTTCTTGAACGTGAACGCTCCCGTGTTGATGTCCTCCAGCGTAAGGTGGTCACCGTCTCCCAGCAGCAGAAACGAATCCGCCACCGTTCCGGGGTTGAAACTGAAATGGCTTGCCACGTGCACAACAGGCGTTCCGTCATCCAGAACTTCACTGAGCGTTGACCTCACAAACTTCTCATCCATGTAGATGACGCCTGGTATACCCGCCGCGCTTCCCTCTTCGCGGACTATGGCCTCCAGCTCTCCTCTCACCGCGGGAAGCGGGTCGAAACCGGGATGCCCCGCCGTTACTCCCAGCCCCGCCAGCTCCCACATTTCTATGTCGGTCTTCTTTGTCAGCTTGTCTTTGGCGGCCTCCGTGTAGACGACCACGGCGTATTTTTCGGCCAGCCATTTCTCGCCGTCGTACAGCGCCGCTATCGGGATATAGCGCAATTGCCCGTCAAGCGAGAACATCAGGGTTCGCGCCTTTGCTTGTTCCAGGTCTTTCGCTATGGGGGCAATGATGATGTCGTAGAGCTCCCGCGCCGCGGGCAAGATGTCCCCGCGCCCCTCCAGAGCCTCGCGAAACGCCGTAATTTTTTTATACAGTTCAGCTCTCGGAACTTTCGACTCTCTGGATAGCTGTATTTCGGGGGTGGTGAGGATGACCCACAATCGTCGCTCCGTTACGATCGTATGCAGAAGCGCCGCCCCATGTTCCATCTCTTCCAGGGTATCTTTAAGACTTTCCAGAGAATCTAGGTTCATGCGGGCGACTTCATCCCCGCGCTCGGCGTCAGAGTCTCGCTTCAGCTCTTTGTCCAAGTTGGCGAGAAAAGCTTGAAAGGCTTTATTGGCTTCTTCCAGATGTTTGTTGATTTCGACCAGGCGTTTGGCGTCTTCGCTTGAAGGCCATTGATCGGCTGGGACGGTTTTTTTCTTTTTCAGCAGCCGCTCTTTTTCTTTCGATAGGTCAACAAGATTTTCGCCGAATTTCTGATATCCGTCCGCCTGCTTTCGCTCGCGCTCCGTATAGGAAGTCGCGCTGACGCGCGGGTCGCTTTGCTCGTCCCGCCGGACGAAGTCGAAGTATTCCTCCTCTTTCATCATGGCCAATATTTGCTGGGCCTCTGGAATGCGCCCCAGCTCAACCAGGAGATCGGCCGTATACTGGTAAATATCTTTGTTTGCTTCCAAAAAAGCTTTTCGCACGTCCATCTCAAAAGCCGCTATGTTGGCGCGCGTGTCCTGCGTCATGTTTACCGCTATCTTCCCGTAAAAGACAGCCGTGTCTTTCAATCCCATCTCCCTGCATATGCGGAACAACCCTATAAGGACGTAACGGGTGTTGTGTTTTTCTTCCGTGCGGGCGTAAACGGACAGAACTTGCTCGCAAAGCTCCTTCGCCCTGCCGTAGTCCTCCAACATATAGTCAACCTCTGCCAAATGATTCTTAATCAGCGCGATGCCCTCGTCGGTAATGACGTTTACCGCGTGGACATCTGTCGCGGGCGTTACGGCGCCGCTGGCAGGCGCGTCTGCCGTATCCTTTGCCGCGTGGTAGTTTGAGATGATCTGTTCGTAATACTCTTTCGCTTTTCCGTAATTTCCCAACGATCCGTATACGTCAGCGGCGCAATGGGCGTAATTTGACCACGCCGCTGAAGTTTTTTCAAAATAGGCCAGCGCCCTTTCGTGAAACTCCACGGCTTTTTCATGATCGTGGATTCTCGTGTATAGATGAGCCCGATCATGCAAAACACTGGGCGACACGCTCTGATCCCGGCTCTCCAGGTCCGCTGCCCTAATAAGGGACCACACTTGTTCTTCTTCGTCACGTATTTTATCGGAGATACCCAAAAAATCATATAAAGAAGAAAGAGGTTGTAACGCCTCAGAGACCGCGAAGACGTCCCCGACCTTTTTTTGTGTTTCGTACGCTTCCGTAAAAAGCTCTAAAGCTTTGGAATAGTTGCCACTACCTTTATAGGCTTGCGCCAGCGCGTCAATCGTTTTCCCCGTTGTTTCATGGGCTCTGCCAAATATTTTTTCCATAGCGGCAAGCGCGCGCTCATAATATTCTATGGCATTTTTGTGATTATAGAGCGCGGCGTAGTCCTTTCCAAGAGTGTTAAGAGACAAAGCCGTGTAGGCGTTATCCTCGCCGAACAATTTTAGGTGTATCGCCAGCGCTCGCTGGTGGCGCTCCAGCGCCTTCTCATGTTCGTTCAGGTTGTTATAAGCAACCCCAAGGTTATTGAGAGAATTAGCCGTGTCGGCGTTATCCTCGCCGAACAGCTTCAGGTGTATCGCCAGCGCTCGCTGGTGGCGCTCCAGCGCCTTCTCATGTTCGTTCAGATCGCTATAAACAATCCCAAGGTTATTGAGAGAATTAGCCGTGTAGGCGTTATCCTCGCCGAACAATTTTAGGCGTATCGCCAGCGCTCGCTGGTGGCGCTCCAGCGCCTTCTCATGTTCGTTCAGGTTGTTATAAGCAACCCCAAGGTTATTGAGAGACAAAGCCGTGCGGGCGTCATCCTCGCCGAACAATTTTAGGTGTATCGCCAGCGCTCGCTGGTGGCACTCCAGCGCCTTCTCATGTTCGTTCAGGTTGTGATAAGTAACCCCAAGGTTATTGAGAGACCAAGCCGTGTCGGCGTTATCCTCGCCGAACAATTTTAGGCGTATCGCCAGCGCTCGCTGCTTTCACTCCAGCGCCTCCTCATGTTCGTCTAGATCGCTATAATCACCCCCAAGGTTATGGAGAGAATCAGCCGTGTAGGCGTTATCCTCGCCGAACAGCTTCAGGCGTATCGCCAGCGCTCGCTGGTGGCGCTCCAGCGCCTTCTCATGTTCGTTCAGATCGCTATAAACAATCCCAAGGTTATTGAGAGAATTAGCCGTGTAG
>JAITGK010000174.1 GCA_031280635.1 Synergistaceae bacterium | reverse complement strand
AAGAGTATCTATCATAACCATGCTATCTTGATAAAGTTTACTTTGAAATACTGCATTTATAAAAATTGCTTTATAGCCTGAAGGCCCAAACAGGTGGGTTATGTTAGGAGCTCTAAGCTTCTTAACGTATCTTGGAGCGACGACCACATCCCGCGGTTACTTGCCGTTGTTTGATTTAATGCGTTTGCCCTGGCAATCCGCTATAATGACGGGGTAAATTCATCAAGGAGGAGATGTTCATGAGACGCGGCGGCGTCATGTCCTTGTTTTCACGTTTGCTTTTGGGGTGCGTTGCGGTTCTGCTTCTCGCGGGACGTGAGGCGGAGGCGCGGGAGGCTCGATTGGTGGTGGATTTCCGCTACTCCGACGCGCGGGAGTTCAACGGGGGTCTGGCGGCCGTCAGGTCGGGGGACTTGTGGGGTTACATCGACACGACAGGTCAGGTCGCCATTCCCTTCCGCTTCAGGGGGTCGGAGCCTGGGCGTTTCTCCGAGGGAGTGGCCTTCGTGGACCGTTATTTCATCGACGCGAAAGGAACCCCCGCCTTCGGGGGCGAGGGAGAGACAAGAACCTTCGAGCGGGCGTCCGCTTTCTCCGAGGGACTAGCGGCGGTGCAGAGCGACGGGCGATGGGGCTACATCGGTCCCGGAGGGTTGTTCGTCATTCCCCCAACCTACGAGGACGTGGGCGATTTTTCAGGTGGTATGGCGCCTGTCAGGAAAAACGGCCTGTGGGGCTACATCGATACCCAGGGTCGCATGTTGATCAATCCCCGATTCCTCAGAGCCTGGCCCTTCGGCAAGCCCGAACCCGGCGGCAGGCAGTTGGCGGCGGTAGACTTTGAGGGCAAAGTCGGCTACATCGACCGGTCGGGACGTTTTGCGGTGCGACCCGTTTACGACGAGGGCGGGATGTTCCGCAACGGCCTGGCCCCTGTTCGGGGGAGCGGGACGCGGAACGACTGGGGGTACATTGACGTCTTGGGTCGGGAGATGGTACCGCGCCGGTTCAACGACGCCGGAACCTTCGATGGAGGACTGGCGCCTGTGGCGACGGACGCGCGGTGGGGTTACATCGACGTGAAGGGCCGCATGATATTGGACGCCCTCTACGACGACGCGCGCCCCTTCAGCGAGGGCCTCGCCGCCGTAGAGCAGGATGGCAAGTGGGGGTATATCCAGGTGAGATGAGCGGCGTTACCCCGTGAAGTAGGCAATGTAAGGAAGGAGACTTTCGCACCAGGCCTCGAACATCTTGGCCGAGGCGATCTGTCCTACTGTAAAATAATCGTCCGCCGCGCCGCCGAAGGAGTCGTCGTCGAGCGCCTGCTCGTAGAGTTCTTTGGGAAAAGCATAGACTAGCTCCTGCTTTTCCTGGGACTTCTGCGGGGGCGCGGCGTAGTAGAGGCCACTTCCGCTTCCTCGCGAGGACTTCATCTTTGGTCGGCATCCCAGCGCCATCATGCCGTCGTCTTCCCGCTCGAAAAAGGTGACAGAGCTTTCCCCCGGCCCCAAAAGCCCCGCGGGGAAATCCACGCGCCGCCGCCGCGTGTACTCATCGTCTAGCAGGTCTTTGTCGCTGTCCAACGAGGCCCAGACTTCTATGTCGTTGAGCATGGCGAAATGACGCAAGTACCCCACGAACTTTCGCCCCAGCCCCCTCAGTCGGGGGTCGCTTATCTTGAAGCTCAGGGGCTTCTCGAAGTTGCCCGCGTCCCACAGCGAGTCGGTAAACTCCGAGCCATCTTCCCCACAGAAGGAAAACCCCAGGAGCATTGCCGCCGTCACCACGCGCAAAGGACGGTTCCAGCGCGTTAGGTTCGCGCCGTTCAACTTGCGGATTGCGCTGGTCTTCACCAGGTCGTCCACATTGCAACGGTTCTCGGTGAAGGGAAACCCCTCGCCCAGCGTGGCCTTCTCGTCATCGTCCAGAGGGAAAAAAGGGCGGAAAACGCCCACGCCCCTCTCCTCACCCGTGAGGTCGGAAATCCACAAGCGAGTGCGCTTCTCCTCCGGCAGCAAGGAGAGCTCCTTCTTGTCGAACACAATGGCCGGGGCATGGAGCACCCGCTCGAATGTTACGGTAAACTGCCAAAGATACGTCTTAAAAGAGGTGTACACGGCATACTCTGACAAAATACGCTGCACGTGCGGCAAAAGGTCCGCCAAGGGATAGTTGATAATGGAACCCCGCTTCTTCCCCTTGATGGAGAGCTTGCGGTCTTGGTCCTCCAGCCAGCCCAGGCGGGTGAATTTCTTCTTGTTCTGGTTCTTGTTTAATATCACGAGGCGCGGCGTGGTTCCTTTGGTCCATATCTGGAGCGCTAAGTTCTCATCCACATCACAAGAGCTAATGATTTCTCCTTTGTCATCCATACGTAAAACTCCCTCCCGCAGTCAGTTTACCACAGAAGTATAAAGAAGTCTCACACCAAATGACGAAACCCCACCTTGGCCCTCTTTCTTTACTTTTTGAACCGCTTCGAAAAGAAGACCTCCAAGTGAGCCAAGGGTTTGGCCACATCCTCCGGGAGCCCTTTTTCAAGGCATTCCCTCTCGACCTCCAGCGTCTCCTCCTCTTTCACGCGGACGACAGCTGGTCGCGGGGGGGAGAACGTGGTCGGAGCGACGGTTTGCGGAACCCGCCCCACCGTCACCCGCACCTTACGAACCTCGATTTTCCATTGCTTCCACAGAGCGCGGGCGATGTTCCCAGCAATCATAGAGAGGCGGTTTGCCACGAGAGGGTTTTCCGCCGTGATCAGCAACTCGCCGTTCGTCAGCCCCAAAGGAGCGGACTTAGCGGCCAGAGTAGGCCCCACGACCCGCGCCCACTCCGCGGCGGCTCGGTCCAGCTTCAGCCGCTCCTCGTAACCAGGCGGCAGAACACGCCTCAAAATGGCCTCCACCCGCTGCTCGGCGGCGCCAGTCGTTTCGTTCCATTTCTCCATTACTACTGCCTCCACACCTTGAGCGCCACGGAGAGAAGTTGCACGTCGGCGGGCGTGACGCCGGAAACGCGCAACGCCTGCCCCAAAGAGCGGGGCCGGAAGCGCGAGAGCTTCTGTCGGCTCTCCGTGAGCAGTCCTTTGACCGTCTCGTAGTCAAACCCCTTCGGGATCAAAACGCCGTCCATGTCCTCCATGCGAGCGGCCACGCGTCGCTCCTTCTCAATGTAGCCCTCGTAGCGCATCTCTGTCTCCACGTGAAAGGCCTCGTCCTCGTCTAGGATGTCCACGGGTGGAGCGAGGGTCTCAATGAGCCTGTAGGTAACGCCGCGCCTCCGCAGCATCGCCGCCAGGGGCGTTTGCTCGGAGATCGACTCCACTCCGGCCTCCGCCAGCCGGCGGTTCACCTTCTCCTCTGGCGCCAGACGGGAAGCGCGCAGACGGGCTATCTCCGCGTTAGAACGCTCCCAGCGACGCTGTAGCGCCTCCCAGCGAACGTCGTCGATGAGCCCCACTTGACGACCTATCGGCGACAGTCGCAGGTCCGCGTTGTCGTGCCGCAACAAAAGACGGTGTTCACAGCGACTGGTCAGCATCCGATAGGGCTCGTCGGTGTTCTTCGAGGTCAGGTCGTCCACCAGCACGCCCAAATACCCTTCCGCCCGCCCCAGAACCGCCGGCTCCTTGCCCTGAGCCGCCAGCGCCGCGTTGATCCCCGCCAGCAAGCCCTGGGCCGCCGCCTCCTCGTAACCCGACGTTCCGTTGACCTGTCCCGCGCAAAAGAACCCCTTTATCTCCTTGTTCTCCAATGAAGGCAAAAGCTGATCGGGGGGCAGATACGTATATTCAATGGCGTAGCCGGGCTTGATGATCTTAGCCTCCGCGCAGCCGGGGAGCGAGCGCACCAGCTTTACCTGTACGTCGTAGGGCAGGCCGGTGGAGAAGTTCTGGACGTAGACCTCACGGGTATAACCATTCTCTCCCGCCAGGGGCTCAAAGACGATGGGGTGCGTGTCCCGGTCGGGAAACCTCATAAATTTGTCCTCAATGGAGGGACAGTAACGTGGCCCCAGAGTGTGGATTTCTCCCCGAAATAGGGGTGAGCGGTGGATGTTGGCCGCCACTATAGCATGGGTCTCCGGCGTCGTGTGCGAAAAGTAACAAGCAAAACCTGTGTTATAAACGCGCTTTTCCCCCCAGATGTCGAAGGCCAGGGGGAGCTCCTCCGAGCACTGCTTGCGCGCCTGTGAGAGGTCGATGGCGCCAAGGTTGAGACGCGGGGTGGTGTCTGTTCTCATGCGGCCCACGCGGAGCCCCAGGACGGGCAGAAACTCAAACAAGGCGTTAGCGGGCGTCTGCCCCATGGGGCCGGAGGGAAACTCCACGTCCCCCACATGAGCCACCCCGCCCCCATATACCCCTGAGCAAAGCACCACCGTTCGGGCCCTGTAAGTGGAGCCGTGCCGCGTTCTGACCCCCACGGCCTTCGAGCCCTCCACCAGGAGCTCCGTCGCCTCGTCCTGGTGAACGTCAAGCCTTGCCTGGGTCTGCAAGGCCCTCGTATAGTGAGCGGCGTAGGCCCGAACGTCGCACTGCGCCCGAAGCGCCCGTACCGCGACGCCCTTGGAGGTGTTCAGCCACCGGATCATCAAGGTAGAGGCGTCGGCCGCGCGGGCCTGTTCTCCTCCCAGAGCGCTGACCTCACGAACCAAATGCCCTTTGGCTGGTCCTCCGATGGAGGGATTGCACGGCATGAGCGCTGTGTTGTCAACGTTCAAGTTCAGTAAAAGCGCGCGGCAACCCATTCGCGAGGCCGCCAACGCCGCCTCGCAGCCCGCGTGTCCTCCTCCAATCACAACCACGTCGTAACTTTCATGAAACATATATGAAGTCCTTCCTCTCACGAAACAAGTAAGTCTTTTCCGTGAAGACGGGACCGCCCTCGGTTTTTATATCCGTTCATGCCAGCAACCGGCGCGATATCTCGACGCATATCCGCTGTATCCTCGGTATCAAGGTCAAAGCCCTTTCTTCCGTGAAACGCAGGGCTGGGCCAGCCAGCGAGAGAGCGTAAAGGGCATTGCCGCGCCAGTCCAGGATCGGCACGGCGATAGAGATGATTCCCTCCTCACGCTCGCCATGGCTTATACTGTAGTCCTGTCCTCGAATGATGACAAGTTCTTCCAGAAATTTTTCCTTGTTCACGATGGTGGCGCTCGTTATGGGAGCCAGTTTTCTCGTCTCGCGCGTCACAATATCTTCCGGCGCGTAGGCCAAAAGCACCTTGCCAGACGCGCCCGCCCATAGCTCGAAGCGGTCTCCTACCCGTACCACGCAACGCATTGTCAGGAGGCTCGGTACGTGCTCGTAGCAGACGCGGTACTCCCCCTCGACGCCGTAAAGGGAAACAGCCTCCTTGATATCGTCCCGCAGTTCCGTCATATAGGGCAACACCACCTGATGACGCTTGTCGTGCGCCTGGGCAACGGCTCCCAGGAAATATACCCGACTGCCAAGAGAGTACGTCTTGTCGCTGGAACGCTTCAAGACGCTCAACGACACTAGTGTCGTTAATATGCGCAGGGTCGTGCTCGCGGGCAATCCTAGCTTTTCGGTTATCTGGTTCAACGTCAACTTTGGTTCGTCCAGGGAAAAACACTCCAGCACGGCAAATGCGCGCTCTACTGCTCTTACTATATCTTCTTTCATTCCGTGCCTTCCATTCAGGGCCCACTGTCCAAAATTTTCACCAAACGAACGCCAGAGTATCTTTTAGTCTAGCACACAATAACTGGTGTTTGGCCAAAAAGTGACTGATAGCTCAGGGCAAACGCGTGAAAATCATAAACCTATAATATCACTCCATTGATAAATTTTACTTGCAAAATGTTCAATTAAGTATTCGCAAGGTTTTATCCCTTCTTGACGCGTTTGCCCCGCGATAAAAATCAATCTCTTGACTAAGGAGAATTTATATTATATTATAAGTTTATAAAAGTAAAATTTGATGTGAAGGCCAAAATAAGTGAAAGGAGGTGGAAAGACATGGCTTTAACGCTTGACCTTTTTGCTGATGTGTGCTACAATTTGCGGCAAGCGGCAAGCGGCAAGCGGCAAGCGGCAAGCGGCAAGCGGCAAGCGGCAAGCGGCAAGCGGCAAGCGGCAAGCGGCCAGCGGCAAGCGGCAAGCTGTTCTGTCTCTATCTCAATCT
>JAITGK010000169.1 GCA_031280635.1 Synergistaceae bacterium | reverse complement strand
AAGGGTTGTGGCGATGATCAGCGTGACCGTGGCAAAGATGACCCCCACAAGCGCGGGATTCAGAAAATGATTGATCCCGACGGCAAAAGCCTGGGCGCTGTCGGTTTCAGGCAGAGCCGCCTTGACCGCCATGCCGATGGCGGCAGTGAAAAGCCCTATCGGAACAGCGATACATCCGCCAATCAAGGAACCCACACAGGCGGCTTTCGAGTCTTTCGCGGCCAGAAGCGGCTGGAGAGCGGCCTGCATCGCCGTCGTTCCAAGCGCGTTGACTAAAATCCATCCTACCACTTGGCTTTGAGGCATTGAGGAGAATTTAAAAAACGATTCGGGCAAAACTGCCCTGAGTCCTTCAATCCCCCCCATTTTGTCAACCGCCAGAACACAACCCAAGGCGATTGTGGCATACGCGAGGATACCCGTGCACATGCCCACTATCCGCGCTCCCTTCATTCCGGAAAAACCCACATAGCCAGCACACAGCAAAAGACCAACAACACATGCCTGAGTTACGCCGAGCCCAGGAATAACGATCACGAGAACTGTGGAGAGGGCGAAAAGCTGAATGGGGATATACAAAAAACCCAAAACAAGATAGAGGTAGGTGTAGAGTTTGCTGACCTTACCGCCATAGCAGTTGAGGTAAAACGCGGAAATGGAGTCCTCGCGCATACGTGAACGGATAAGCCCCCCAATAAGAGCGAAAATAAGAAGGTACGTTCCTCCCGTGATGGTGTACCATGCTCCGGCGATTCCCATGTTGAAACCCATTTGCGCGACGCCGATAACACTTATCCCACCGATTTGGAAAGCGCCGAGTACAACGCCCACCCCTGTAGCGGACAAACTCTTATTGGCAATAGACCAATCCATCGCGCCGGAAAAAGCCCGTCCGGCATACAAACCCGCTCCTAAGACCAGAAAAAAAGCGACGGCCCAAGCTACTGTGATTGTTGTAATCATTGTTATTCCCTTCGTAGAGTTCCAGTATCGCTTTATTTCCTTGCGGCCAAAACATCCGCGAAGGCCTGAATCTGGGTCCTCGCCTGGCCGAAGTCCCTCATCTGTTGGTCGTAGCCAATGAGCACCGATGGAATACCCGCCTTGTCCAGGGCTTGCTTGAGCGACGGGTACTCCAATTCCTCTGGGTCGCAGAACTGCATCATCAGCACGATGACGCCGTCAGCGCCGCTCTCCCGCGCCAGGTTGACCACGTACTCGGGGCGCTTGGTTAGCTCCGGGTCGTACAGCAGCGCGTCGTGATCCTGGGCGGCGAACTGAAGGGCCAGGGCCGTCATGGGGTCAGCCGCGTCCGGCGCGTCCACGCGGATGGCGCGAGACTGGTGCGCCACGTCGTCGGCCGCCACCGCCATGTTGTGGTCGGCGAGTATCCGCAAGAGGTTTCGGCTGTCGGCGAGGATACCCGAGAGCAGGACTTTCGGTCCCTTCCATGGAGTATCGGGCAGGGTCTCCAGCTTCGCGTTCAGGTTCGCCAGGAGCGCGGTGTGCTCCGCCTTGTCCATAAAGTAGGCGCTCTTCAGGACAGCGCTCCTCTGAACAGGGGACACCGCCTCGGGACGCTTCCCCGCCAGCTTGACAAACTTCCTTCGCGCGGCGCGGCTTTCGTTGTAGACCTTGATGGCGTCCTTCAGGGCGCTGTCGGTGATGGGCGAGCCCGCGATGGCCTCCAATTTTTTCTTCACCCTAGCGTATTGGCTCTTGGTGTACTCCACGCCGTAAGGCGCGCGCCTGTTCTGCGGGTGAGCCAGGAAGATAAAGGGAAGCTGTGGGATGGCGGAGCGAAAGTTCTGGGTCAAGGGGCGTAGGGTGTCGCACAAGGAGGGCATGATAACGCCGGAAAGCTTGTCCAACTTGCCGTTCAGGGCCAACTCCAGGCCCATCTGCGCGATGGTGCAGTAGAAGGGGGCGAAGTATTTTTTCGCCGCGTTGATGGCGCCTTCCGTTCCCCAGACGCCGAAGGGAACCATGCCCGCAGCCCGCACAAGCTCCTCCGGAACGTAGTACGGGAAGCAGCCAATGGCCTTTTTCCCGGCGGCAACGTACTTCTCCAACCGCGCCTTGGGGTTGGCGGCAACGGCGTCAAACTGGCTCAAAAGCTCTTGAATTGCGCTCATCGTCATTTCCTCCCCGCCTTGTTCGCTTCCATCAGCTCGAAGAGCCCCTCCACGCGGGTGTTGTACTGCTCCTCGGAGAAGTTCCTTGGGTCGGCCTGATCCCCGTCGAAGCCCACCACGGGCACCCCCAGGTCCTTGCGGAAGCGCCGCTCCATCTCCGGCATATAGCCGCTCCAGGGCTTACAGCTTCGGTTATAGTGAACCAGTACGCCGTCCACCTTGTTCTCGCGACAGATGCCCTCGCGCCACTCCACGCCCGTCTCGATACAGACCGAGTTCGGCGCTTTGCAATAGGCGCGCATCATCTCATCCAGGTTGTTGTAGACGAACCCAAAGGCTGGGGCATAGACCACGGCTGTGGTGTTGACGCCCTTGGCCTTGAGGGGACGGAAGAGGGCGCGCAGCTCCGGCCAACAGGGGATTCCCTCGAACATGACGCGGTATTTTTCCGGGTAGGGCAGGGTAGAGGTCCCGTCTTTCACCGCCTGCTCGTATTCCTCGGCCAGTCGCTCGAAGGCGGCGGCGGTTTCCGGCTTGCTGCGGGCCGTGACCACGTCGGCCATGTGGTTGAACAGGTCGAAGCCGCTCAGGGGAGACGGGACGTACTGACAGTAGGAGCACGCCTTCAGCCAGGCCTTAGCGGTGCGGTTCGAGTTTTGACAGACCTCCTCAAAGCGTTTTTCGTCCCACTTACGTCCGCTGATCTTTTCGAGCCGACGGATGGCCTCCTGAAACTGTCCCTTGATGTAGGCCACCGTGTCGTCGCTCACCTCGGTTTCGTTGTTGTAGGGCACGTCGATCATAATCAAGGGGATGTTGCGCATACGGGCGATGTTTTCGTACCACTTGGTCATGCAGTTGCAGATGTTGTTGCAGGCCAGCAAGAAGTCCGGCTGCGGCATGGGGCGTTCCTCACTCTCGGCGCCCGCCGCGTAGGCCAGGCTGATCCGGGTGTAGCCGCAGATGTCGTTTGCGTAACCCAGTGACTCAGCGTACTCGCACATTCTCTGGCCACCGTGCTTGGCGGATATGGCCGCGGCCTGATTTTCGGGGTAACACACAGCCAGCCCCAGAGCCTCCGCGATCTCCGCTGGGAACTTGGAGGAAGACCACCCCACGGGTTCTCCCCGGTTTTTGGCGTCCCAGGCGCTTTGGTAGACCTTATCGACGATCTCCCTAAGAACTACCTTCGCCTCTTTTTTCCCTTCCTGATTTTCCATATTCAAGTACCCTCCAGACAAATGGTTTCATGGCTATTGAGTCATTTCAGAATAGGCCGGACAGGCGCCTTCCCTCCAGTCGGACCCAAACCCGATATGAAGATTTAGAGGGTGGCGGCTCCTCCTTCTGGTGAAGCGACCAACTGGCCTGAGACAACTCAATAGTCATGTTTGATTTTCACTCACATGTAGCGCACTATTTCTTCCAGAGGTTTGCGGATTTTGGGACGGATTGTCTCGTCCGTGGGACAGCCGACGGCGATCAGAGCGCCGAAGCGTTGTTCCGCCGGCAGGTTTAAAATTTTCGTGAGAGACTCTCTGTCATAAAGTCCTATGACGCAGGTTCCAATTCCGAGTTCGGCGGCTTCGATGCAGATGCTGACGACCGCCCCGCCTATGTCGCCCTTCGCGAATATCTGGCTGTCGAGCATCCTCCGCAGCGCGGGGTTTAAAACCGCGTGCTCCTCAAGAACGACTATAAACGCTCCGGCCTTGTCGGTGAATTTGTTGCTCTCGCCCACCACCTGGGCGCACTTCGCGACCTGCGCTACTTTGTCCGGGGCGTCGACGACCACAAAGCTCCAGGGCTGTCCATTGCAACCAGACGGCGCGAGACGCGCCGCCTCGACGCACTTCGTCAGTTTCGCCCGCTCCACGCGCCCACCGGTGAAACTTCTGCAGCTCTGGCGTCGAGCCGCAAGCTCCAAAAAATCGCCCATATGTCGTAACCTCCCTGTTGTTGGTTTGGGTACGGCTGAAGGAGAAGCGCCCGCGTAATCCATTCTGACATAACTTAATAGTCATGAATGGTTTTGTCCCTGCCGGGGACTGGCTTCAGACCCCCAATTTCCTGTACGCCAAGAGGGCCGCGCCTAGCGCTCCGGCGTATTGGGCCAGGGGCGAGGTTTTTATTTCGGTCTTCAGCTCGTTTCGCAGGGCGAGCCGAACGCCCTCATTCCTCGCCACGCCCCCTGTCATAACCACGTCCTCCGCGACCCCCAGCCGCCGCGCCAACCCAGACACGCGCCCCGCCACCGAGCGGTGAATACCGTTGATAATGTCCCGCTTGTCCTTGTTCTGCGCCAACTGCGAGATGACCTCGGACTCAGCGAACACCGTGCAAGTGCTGCTGATGTCCACCCGCTTGGCGCTCTGGGCGGACAGCTCCGCCAGGTCTTCCAGTCTCACCTCCAGAACCCGCGCCATGACCTCAAGAAAACGCCCTGTGCCCGCCGCGCATTTCTCGTTCATGACGAAGGTCTCTAGGATACCGTCCTCTCCCACCCGCAGAACTTTCACGTCCTGCCCGCCGATGTCAATAACGGTGCGGACGCTGGGAAAGAGGAAATGCGCGCCGAAAGCGTGACAAGAGAGTTCGCTCATCTCAAAGTTCGCCGCCTCAATGGAGTTGCGGCCATAGCCCGTGGCCAGAATGTAGGCCATGTCCTCCCGCCGGTAGCCGCGACTGGCCTGCGCCTCCTCAATAACACGGGCCGGGCCGCTGGTCCCGGCCCCGTAGGGGATCAACGCCTTGCTGACGATCTCCTTAGTTCCCTCAGCGTCCTTGACAATGACGCACTTGGAGGCCGTGGAGCCGATGTCGATCCCCATTGTGTAACGTATACTCATAACGACTCGTTTTGTCCTTCGAAGCCTACGGCTTCCAGGTCTCGAACTCCCGCAGCGACCGCGGCAGGAGCATCTGATGAAACGCGCACATGGATTTCGGGTTCTGGTACACAGCGCAGGCGAACGCCCGGATGTAAGCGCGCAGACCCGGCAGAGGCACAATTTCGTCTACGAGGCCTGTCTTGGCGCAGAAGGCTGGCTTCGATTTTTCCACATAGTCTTCGATCAAGTGGTTCATCTTGTCGATGACGGGTTGAAGGTCTTTGCCCGCCTTTTGGTCCTTCGCCAGCCGCCGCGAGTACATGGCCGCCGCGGCGGTCTCTCCGTTCATGACGTAGATCTCGGTGGTGGCGACCCCCAAGGAAAAGGCGTTGGTGTTGTTGCCCTGAGGTCCTCCCAGGACGTAGTGGGCCGCCGCCGTCCCCTTCCGCAGCGTGATCTCGATCTGCGGCACGCCGGAGGTCTCAATGGAGTAAATGAGCGACTGCCCCAAGCCCAGCAGCTCCGCCCGTTCCGCCTCGTCCCCCACGTCGATGCCCGTGGTGTCCTGAATCCACACGATGGGAATCCGGTCTCTGCCGCACAGAGTGACAAACTCATTCATCTTCACCAGACCCTGACGGTACAACTTGCCCCCAATACCGGTGGCGTTGGGCCCCCTATACTCGGGGTAGTTGGCAAGGATGCCCTGAACGTTGGCGACGACGCCCAGCAGAAGTCCGTCCACCTTCACCAAGCCGGTCACCATCTCAGGCCCATAGCCCCTTTTATACTCCAGAAGCTCGCTGCCGTCGAACAAGCGCCCCAGAACCTCATAAATGTTGTAGCCGCGCTTGGGGTTGAGCGGCACGATACTGTAAAGGTCGGCCGCGTCGTACAGGGGCTCTTTGGGTTGATCCACCCGGAAGAAATCCAGGTCGTAGGCCGGTATCTGAGCCATGTATTTTTTGATGGCTTCCAGCACGCCCAGCTCCTCCGTGTAGACCTCGCGGAAGAAGCCCGTCTCATTGAAGTGCACCGCCACTGTCCCCGGCGGGTCCGCTTTGTAGCCCTCCTCGATTTCGATGAGCTGCTCGGCCCCTTCCAGGTCCACGTAGCCCTTGGGATTCATCCCCCCCAGAATCCCCGCGCCGCCTACGGCCATGTTCGCCTTGCTGTGCGCCACCAAGATGGTGGGGCTGATGCTGTGATAGCCCCCGCCCGCTGGGTTGGTGCCGTAGATGCCGACAATGACGGGAATTCCCATTTGCTGTAGCTCCGCGTTGCGGTAGAAGGGCGTGCCTCCGCCTCGCCGATTGGGGAACACCTGCTCCTGCATGTCCAACTTGACGCCACTGCAGTTAAGGACGTAAACTAAGGGAATACGCAGCATTTTCGCCGTGTCAGAGGCGCGGATCAGGTTCTCGGCCTGACCGGGAACCCAAGCCCCTGCCAATTTTTTGTTGTCCGAGGCGACGACGACCGCCCATCTTCCGCTGATACGGCCCAACCCCTTGACGATGGCGGTGGAGCCCTCCACGTTGTCCTCTGGGTTGAACAGGCTGTTCAACGGAAGCCAGGTTCCCTCGTCAACCAAGGCTTGTACCCGTTGCGACGCCGTCATCTGCCCAGACTCGTTCAGGGACTTGTCGGAGCGCCCCTCGGCCCGCATTTGAGTCGCCAAATCGGCGATCTCCCGCTCTATCTTTTTGAGAGAGGCCTCGTTTTCCGTGTTGGGCGAGGCCAGGGGTCTGCCGACCGTCAGCATGTTTTGAAAATAGGTCGGCATAGAATAATAGGACATGGTTCAGTCACCTCTTTTTACTTTGGAACCTTGATGAACGCTTGGCCGGGGTCGATCTCCTCGCGGATCATGCGGATGATCTCCGGCGAGGGGGGTTCAATTTTCTCGGCGCGCGACACGTCGATCTCAAAGCCCGTGTTTTCAATGATGTCCTGAACAGAGGAGGTCTCGAAGTAGCCCGCCAGATACATCCGCTTGCTTTTCTCATCGAATTTCATGATACCCCTGTCCGTGACCACCATCTGTGGTCCGCGGTCGCCGGGGAGCCCCACCTTTTCGCGGCCGCCGGGTCCGTCGATCCACCCGGGGCTGGTGACGTAGTCGATCTTATCAATAAAACGCCGGGCCTCGTGCTGCATCATGATGACCGTGTTGACAAAGGTGCAGATTCCGTTGGCCCCGCCGCTGCCGCTGAAGCGCGATTTTGGGTGATGGTAGTCGCCGATGCTGGTGGAGTTCACGTTGCCGTAAGGATCGATCTGCGCGCCGCCGATGAAGGAGATCATCCTCTCGCCGCCATGGATCCATTCGTTAGCCTGGAAACCCACGTAACGAGCGTTGGGCCACTGTACCGCGCAGTGCGCCATGAAGCGGCAGTCTCCCACGCTGGTGGGAACCTCGACGGGATCGCAGTCCATCAACCCGCTTTCCACAATCAGGATGCAGTCGGGAGCAAAGCATTTCTTGGCCAGCGTCGCGCCGATAAGCGGTAACCCCGTGCCCACAATGGCGATCTGCCCGTTCTTGACCGACCTGGCGATGGAAACCGCCTGCATTTCGCGGTTGGTGTAGTTGGTGTAATCCGGCATGTTGTTTCCCCCTTCCTCGTTATTTTTTTACCTTGGGCGCGTATCCCAGGCCGGGCACGACCCTGGTCTTGATCAGGCGCTCCGCGCCCAGTTTGTTGAGGTAGCCGAAATGGTCTTTGGGGCCGTAGACCCATTCTTGGAGAAATTTCTCGAAATCCTCGGCGGTCTTGCTGGCCGTGTCGTAGTCCCGAAAAAACTGAGCGTCGTAGTCGTAATAATTGTAGCACTGAGAGGGATGAGCCCCGTGGGGCGCGTGGACCACGGCGTCCACCACAAAGCCGGGGATCTTGTTCAGGCAGGGATCGCGCCGAATCTCCTCGTCGCTGATGAGTTCCTCGCAGGTCACGACGCAGTGCTTGGCCGCCACGGCGATGTCCACGTCGTGGAACTCGTCGCCCTCGATGCGGCAGGTACCATCCGGAGAGGCCTTCTGCGCGTGGATAACCGCCGTGTCCAACTTTGGCGTCGGCGCTAACACCAGCTTCTGCCCAGGGTTGAAGGGGTCCTCTTGAATGACGAACTTCTTGTCCGGCAACTTGTCGATCTTCTTCCGCTGTTCCTCGCTGATACCCCATTTTTCCACCAGGTCCGACCCAAGCATGACGCGGACGGGGATGTAGGGAAGCCCCAGGGCCGCTCCGGCGAACATGAGGATCAGCACATCTTGGGAATAGTCCTCGAAAAGAACCGTACCCTTCTCCAGGGCCTCGCGGAAGCGGCGGCTGACGTTGGTGAAGCCAGAGTTGGCCGTGTAACAATTGATGTAGGCCTTCACGCGACCGGCTCCGATCATGACGTCCCAGTCGCCCCCGGCCGGGCCGCCCTCGGCGATGAAGTCCTTCTGTCCTTGACGGAGGATCTCGTTGACAGCGGCGTAGGGTTTCCGGTTCGTGGTGAACCCGCCGAACGCGATGTGGTCGCCGTCGTGCACAAACTTTGCCACGGCGTCGTGAAGAGTGTGAACCTTGCTCATTGCGCAACCTCCTTGTGAGATGTAAAGTTTTCGCAAAAAAAAACAATACAGTTTATCGGCGTTTTTTTTATAAATATAACACAAAAAAAGTGTAATTTCGTCCATGCTTTGGTAATATATTCGCGTATTTTGCGCAAGTACAGTTACAAATTACAAGCTCTATCTTTAAAAAACAGCATCGCGAAGGGAAAGCCAACGGTTAACGTCGCCTTTGCGCGTGTCCCCCAGGCCGTGTATAAGCCAGCCCCCACGTCCGCGTTGGGGATTCCAAAAGCGTCAAAAATACTGACGCCGTTGAAGAAAAGGGATATGACGCGGGAAAAACAAAAATTTCGATGGCGCGCCCCAGCCACTAACCACTATTTCATGCTACTATAATTATTGGGTTATGAAGGGAACAATACAAGTCCGGGGCGGAGGATTGCGCGGCCGCGCCTGACCGAAGGAGGAACAAAACAACATGCTCGACACCATTATGGACGACTACGGCCCCGGAAGCATACAAGTCTTGGAGGGGCTGGAGGCCGTGCGCAAGCGGCCCGGCATGTATATCGCGGACACAGGCAGCCGAGGGCTTCACCACCTGTTCTACGAGGTGGTGGATAACGCCGTGGACGAGGCGATTGGCGGGTTTTGCACCCACATCGAGGCCACCGTTCACCTGGACGAAAGCATCTCCATCCAGGACAATGGACGCGGCATCCCCACGGAGCCCCATCCCTACAATGGTCGCCCCACTTGCGAGGTGGTTCTCACGGTACTGCACGCGGGGGGGAAGTTCGGCGGCGGCGCTTACCCGGTATCAGGCGGGCTGCACGGCGTGGGCGTCTCCGTGGTCAACGCCCTGTCCGAGTGGCTGGAGGTCACGGTGGCCCGGGACGGCGTCCAGCGTTCCCAGCGGTTCGAGCGCGGCGTCCCCATGACGGACCTATCAAACCCTGTTCCCGCCGACTGGCGCGGGACGAAAATCCACTACAAGCCCGACGCCACCGTTTTCGAAGAGGTCAAACACTCGCTGGACACGCTGAAAAGCCGCCTTCGAGAGCTGGCCTTCCTGAACCCCGGCCTTCACATCCTCTTTGACGACCAGCGCACGGGTGACAAGAAGGAGTACCGCTCTGAGGGCGGGATAAGGGCCTTCGTCGAGTACCTGGACCGAGGCAAGACCCCCCTGTCTCCCACCATTGTGCTCTCTGGCGAGCGCGACGGCGTGGCCGTAGACGTGGGTTTTCAGTACAACGACACCTACTTGGAGCGCATTTTTCCCTTTGCCAACCTGATTCACAACATCGAGGGCGGAACCCATGTCTCCGGCCTCCGCACGGCCATGACCCGGGCCATGAACGAGGTCGCCCGAAGCGGCAAGCTCCTGAAGGATAGAGACGAGAACCTCTCCGGCGACGACCTCAAAGAGGGCCTGACTTGCGTCATCTCCGTCAAACTAGCCGAGCCCCAGTTCGAGGGACAGACGAAGACCAAACTGGGCAACAGCGAGATCAAGGGCATCGTGGACTCCTTCGTCTACGAGGAGCTTGTGGCCTGGTTCGAGGACAACCCAGAGGCGATAAGGCCGATAGTGGAAAAGGCGCTAAAGGCGCGCCAGGCGCGAGAAGCGGCCAAGAAGGCCCGCGAGTTGGTTCGCAAGGGAGCCATGACGGGCATGAGCCTTCCTGGCAAGCTGGCGGATTGTTCTTCCCGCTTGCCGGGGGAGACGGAACTTTACATCGTGGAGGGCGACAGCGCGGGCGGCAGCGCCAAGCAGGGCCGCGATCGCTCTTTTCAGGCTATACTAGCGTTGCGGGGGAAAATTTTGAACGTCGAAAAGGCGCGACTCGACAAAATGCTTGGGAATAACGAGATACGCACGATCATTCAAGCCTTGGGCTGCGGCATTGGCAACGAGTTCGACGCCCAGAAGCTGCGTTACCACAAGATCATCATCATGACCGACGCTGACGTGGACGGGGCCCATATCAGCACGTTGCTCTTGACCTTTTTCTACCGTCACATGCCGGAGATCATTAGCAACGGCTACCTCTACCTGGCCCAGCCGCCGCTCTTCCGGGTGCAGAGGGGCAAACAGGTCAACTATTGCTATACGGAAAAAGAGCTGCGCGCCTACGTAGACGGCGCGGGCGACGCCAAAGTAGGCGTACAGCGCTACAAAGGGCTCGGCGAGATGAACCCCGAACAGCTTTGGGAGACCACAATGGATCCGGAGAACCGGGTGTTGAAGCGCATCCATGTTGACGACGACGTGCTGGCCGACGAGTACTTTGACGTCCTCATGGGCGACAAGGTAGAACCCCGGCGCGGGTTCATCACCTCCTACGCCCACGAGGTCAAAAACCTAGACATCTAGAGCCGTTGGTCCTTTTATGCGCAAAGTTTTTGCCGTTTATTTGGCTTTTGGTCTCTTATTTCCGCGCGTGATCGAGCGACTCGCTTAAAACACGCCCTAGTAAAAACCAGGGGGACTTTTTACCAATCGCTCATCATTTCTGGGGTAACTTTTCAGAAATAAAGCGTTCGATCTCGCGAATAGCGGCGGTCGCGGATTTCATCAGGGCGTAGTCACGGGTGTTGCGGCCTGTTTTGTCAGGTCGCGTCAGGTCCGCGCCCGCCTCCAGGAGCAAAAGTACCATATCCGCATTGTTCCGTGAGGCGCCCACCATCAGCGGCGTTGTCCCACCGTTATCCGCTGGGTCCACGTCCACAAGGGCGGGAACAACCGCGTCGGCGCTCGTGGGGGTCGCCTTCCCTAATAGCAGGCGGGCGAGCCCTACGCCATTCTTCGCGGCCGCCGCGTGGTGGAGGGCCGTCCAACCCACGGCGTCCTTGGCGTCGCGTCTCGCGCCGGCGACCAAGAGGCGCGCCGCCATTTTGTGCCTGCCTCCCATCGCCGCGTGCATCAGGGGCGTGGCGTCGCGCGCGTCCGGCTCATTCGGATCGCTTCCCGCGGCTAGCAGAAGTTCCACAATTTTAAGGGTATCCTGATTTTCCTCCTCCGCCTGCAAGGCATGGGAGAGGGCGGTGTAGCCGTCAAAGTCCCGCAAGGTCACGTCGGCGCTCAGAGTCAAAAGGGTTTCGACCGCTGGAAGGTTGCCTGACGCGGCCGCCACCATCAAAGCCGTCATCTCCTGAGCGCTTTTTTGGTTGAGGTTCGCCCCGGCCCTCGCCAGTCGCTCTAACACCTCTGGGTTTCGCGCCCTCTGAGCCGCCAACATTAGAGGCGTGAGGCCGTCCCACGTGGCCAGGTCAGGATTCGCGCCCGCCTCCAAAAGCGCGCTGGCGACTTCGGCGTTGGATGCCGCCACAGCGGTCATCAGAGGGGAGATCGTGTCATGGGCTCCGCGATTGGGGTCCGCTCCCTGCCGCAAAAGAGCACGGACGCCCTCAGGTCCGACCTTGGATTCCAGCGCCAGCATCAGAGGAGTAGCGCCCTGGTGCGTGTTCTCATTTATGTCGGCCCCGGCGACCTTCAGCAGCGCGTAAATTTCCTCTGAAGCGCCTTTGGAGGCCGCGTACATCAGCGCCGTCAAGCCGTTACGGTCGCGCAGGTTCGTCTTGGCCCCCGCTTTTAGAAGTGTGGATACGGCGGGGGCGTTTTTCTGTTTGCAGGCCTCGATCAGAGGCGTCGTCAGGCTGGAGTCCATGGCGTTGGGATTAGCCCCGGCCCCCAGCAGGGCTGTCAGTATCTCCCCCACGGCGTCTTGTCGGGAGGCCCAGAGGAGTATCGCGCTCCTGTTCTGATCATCTTCGGCGGAGGGGTCAGCCTTCCCATCAAGCAGAACCTGGACGGAGGCGAGGTCGGCCCCTGCGGCCACAGCGCTCATCAGGGGGGTATAGCGGTTCTTTCCCCTCACCCCCGTGTTGGCTCCAGCCTCAACCAACAGACGCAGGACGGCGGCGTTGGGCTTCTCGGACGCGGCGAACAGAGGTGTGATTCCCTCGTTGTTGGGCTCGTCTACATTAGCGCCCGCGTCCAGCAGAAGCTGAACCATGGCGGCGTTGGAGCGCGTGGCCGCCACCCACAGAGGCGTCCGGTTGAGCCTATCCTGGATGTTGGGCTGAGCGCCCCGTCGTAGAAGCGCCGCCACAACCTCCGGCGACTCGTTGGAGGCCGACGCTAGGTAAAGAGGCGTCCGGCCTTGACCATCCGCGACATTCACCTCGGCCCCAGCGTCGATCAAGGCTTCCATCACCTTGGGGTTGGAGTTGTAAGCGGCGGCCACCATCAACGGCGTCAGCCTTTCAAGCCCCTCCGCGGAAATAGAGCCCCCTCGCCGCGCCAGCAGCACGATCACGTTCGGGTCGGAGGCGTGCTCCGCCGCCACGTGCAACGGGCGGTTCCCGCTGGCGAAAAGAAAATCCGCGGGAACGGCGTCTCCTGAGACCACATCCGACGGGACAACGCCCCTCGACGCCGCGTTCAGAAACAGCTCCAGCTCCCGCGCGGTACCTGACACGCAAAGTCGCTCCAACTCTGCGGCGTCCAGCGCCGCCGCCTCCTCTACGCTTCCCAGCGCCAACAGCAACAGGGTCAAGAGAGCGATTTTCCGGAAAAACGTGTGTGTGTAAAACATTTTCTCCCGCTACTGAAAACCTAGCGCAAACAAGTATCCTGTATTGCGGTTCAGAGTTTTCCTCGTTCATCCTTCCCTCTTTTGCCTAAGGAGTTTTTATGGAAGGCTCCCGTTCGGCGATGGCTCTAGAGAGACACTTGTTCCTCATCATTCCTGTTTAGGTCTTCAATCGTTATTGACTCTGGCTTGATTTTCACCAGTGAAGAGACCGCTTTGTTTACGTGGTCCTCGCTCACGCAATCCAATCCATAATAGGCTTTCTGAACCTTAATACGCTGTTTGCTTAGGTTCGCAAATTTTCCAGTAGCGGGCTTCACCTTCTTTCTTGTATTTTCCGAGAGAATCTGCGTTGCTCTCGTTTCAAGCGTTTCCTATTTGGCTTTTTGGCCTTGCCGCTCTTGTTGACGTTTTTGAGGCGCCTACCATCAACACGATCCTTTACATTGTGGCGCTGTCTCATGTTATACTCATTCGCTCACGATTACGTCGCGACAAAGCGTGATTAATTATAGACGATTGGGCAACGAAAAACTAGCCTAGAAAATTGTGGATTCAGGGCAAGCGTAGCTTGGTTTATGGCGGCTTATAGAATTATACGCGGAAATTAGAGCCGTTGACTCTTTTACGCGCGAAGTTTTTGCCGTTTATGTCCGTTTTTTGATCTCTTATTTCCGCGTATGATTACGCAACCCGCTATAATACATTAAAAAAGCGCCTAAAATTTGTTAGAATACTTATTTTTCAAACACATCTTAATTTTTAGGCTTCTTGTACAAACTCCGTATATAACGTCTACGGATTCACAGCGGTAGCATATTTTCGCGTCGCAAAAAGGCTTTAAACTTTACGGCAAGCTCATCAAGTCGTGTTTTCTTGGTTTCACATTCCCAAATCACCATCACCCGCCAACCCATTTGCTCTAAAGTCAACATATTATCTTTATCACGTTCCAGAGTACGGTTAAGTTTCTTTTCCCAATACTCCGCGTTAGCCACTGGACGTATCTTCGCGCGTCGACAAGTAGGACAACCATGCCAGAAGCAACCATGAACAAAAAGTACCGTCTTATATTTCGGCAGGATTATATCAGGATTCCCTGGCAAGTCGCGTCTTTGCAAGCGAAAACGATAGCCCATGCGGTGGAGCAACTTACGGACGCGGACTTCCGGCGTGGTGTTGGCGCTATGTACCTTTGACATAATCTCGCTTCGTTTTCGCGGAGCAAACATATCAGGCATATTAAGCTCCTTTAGATCAGGAATCATACGAAAAACCAAGAGCCGGATATAAACGGCAAAAACTTTGCGCGTGAAAGAGCCAACGGAATCTAATAAAAAGTAATGAACTCATTTCGCCTTAAATTCAATTCTCAAACTTGGGTCAGTTTCCGCTCTCGCGATAATCGCGTTATATTTTTCGATAATATCAGCCAGTTTCGCGTTTCTCACCGCGCCGTCAAACAGACTGTGTTCGCTGATATTTGTAGACAAAAATTGTTGAATATCCCATACTTCAATCCGCCCGCTTAAATCAGCGTCAGCAGCCAAATCAAGCGCGGTCTTCACACGGTCAAATATCGTGATAATAACGGGCAGACACCCGGCTTGGATATTGACCCCGCATTTCTGTATCAACGGTTCACTTGGCATAGCTGTACAATGGATAATGGTATTGTTTATCCTAAAATGGAGAAATTTCTAGCACTACACTTCATTTCGATCTTTCAATTGCAGCTTAAACTCTCATTTTAAGCCAATATTCTCGAAGTGTCTTTGCCAGCTTCGGCTCTTTTC
>JAITGK010000155.1 GCA_031280635.1 Synergistaceae bacterium | reverse complement strand
TCAACGGAAATGGAGACGATTCGCTCAACTTGCAAAGCGGCGAATATTCTTTGTATGACGCCGTTTTCAGCCCATCGCTCAAACCGTCTGTAAATGGAGTTCCACTTGCCAAATTCAGCCGGCAGGGCCCTCCATTTGCAACCGTTTTCCGCCATATACAAGATGGCGGATATAAATGTAAGGTTGTCGATTCGCACGTTACCGCGTTGGCGCGGAAAGAGTGGTGAATACGCTCAAATTGTTCTGCTGTAATAGTCTTCATAAGGCTATTACAGCAGATAATTCGGTTTGTGTCAACACATCCTAATCTATACCGGAATCGCTATAATGATTGAACATGTGAAAGCACGCCTGAAACGGTTTCATATTTTCGTCGAGCGTTAGCGTAATCGACGCCGCCGCTTCGGATTGCGTATGTCGCTTATCCGCGGATTGTATAATTTTGAGCTAGTTTGCTCATTTCCGAAGAGGTCTATTATCAAGTTATGTTAGATGCTCTTAACATCAAATGCCTGGCTAATGTTCCGACAAACGGTGCGAAGTGTATCCTCTTTGAAAAAGCTTTTCGCTGGTATCTGGTATGTGGTAAAGTTTGTAGACATATGAAGAGTCAATAACTCTAAACTGTGCGATGGAGGTTTTTCTATGGACATATCGAAGAGCACAGCGAGCTGCGTCATCAAGCAAGCGTTGTTCAGCGTTTCGGACAAAAGGGGAATCGTGGAGTTCGCCACCGGATTGGTCGGGCTGGGCGTCGAGATTATCTCCACGGGGGGAACTCACAAGGCGCTCGCTGACGCGGGGATACCTGTGCTTCGTGTTTCCGACGTGACGGGTTTTCCAGAAATTCTGGACGGCCGGGTAAAGACCTTGCACCCCGCTGTTCACGGGGGATTACTGGCTCGGAGAGATGACCCTCGACACCGCCAAGCGCTGGAGGCCCAGGGCATCTCCCCCATTGATTTGGTTGTGGTGAATCTCTACCCTTTTCGGGAAACGGCGGTCCGTGGGGGCTCCTGGGATGAACTCGTCGAGAACATCGACATCGGCGGTCCGGCTATGATCCGCTCTGCCGCCAAGAACCATGAGGGTGTTATTGTCATCATCCGCCCGGACGACTACAGCCGCGTCCTAGATCTCCTGCGGGAGCGGGGGGACTGCCCCAGGGAGACGCGCCTCAGTCTGGCTATTCAGGCATTCCAGTACACCGCAGACTACGACTCTCACATCCACGCCGTCCTGTCCGCCGCCGCAACTCACCCAAAAAGCGCTCTCTTCCCCGAGCGAATCACCCTGGCGATGGAACGTACATCGGCTCTGCGCTACGGGGAAAACCCCGGCCAGGCCGCGGCCTTATATCGGTGTGCGGGGGAGGGGTCGGCTTTTATCGACTCGACTCAGCTTCAGGGCAAGGAATTGTCCTACAACAACTGGCTTGACGCTGATAGCGTCTTCCGGGCAGTTCAGGAGTGGGACCAACCCGCGGCCGTGGTTGTGAAGCACAATACCCCCTGTGGCGCAGCCCTAGGCGCGACAATTGAGGAAGCGTTTAAAAAAGCCTACGAGGCCGACCCAGCGTCGGCGTTCGGCGGCGTCCTCGCCGTCAACCGCCCGGTGACAGAAGTCTTGGCCGAGGCCATGAGCGGCGTTTTTTGGGAGGTTGTCATCGCTCCCAGCTATTCCAAAGAGGCGCGGGAAATCCTAAGCGCCAAGCCCAACCTGCGCCTTTTAGAGGTTTCAGAGGCGGCATGGGCAATTACACCTTCCCTTGAATGGAGAAGCGTTCAGGGGGGAGTGCTCGCCCAAGAGCGCGACCTGCAGCCCAGTCCGCCGGAATCCTGGACACCCGTCACAACCCGGAGGCCAGATGAGGCGGAGTTTCGGGACCTGGCCTTTGCCTGGAAGGTGGTCAAGTATGTGAAATCCAATGCGATTGTTTTGGTAAAAGGCCTGGTGACGGTGGGAATCGGCGCGGGGCAGACAAGTCGTGTGAGCGCCGTAAAGATCGCCTTGGAACAGGCGGGTGAAAGCGCGCGAGGGGCGGTTCTGGCCTCGGACGCCTTCTTTCCCTTTGCCGACGCGGTGTTGCTGGCCGCCCAAGCTGGGGTGAGCGCCGTTGTGCAGCCGGGGGGCTCCCTGCGAGATCAAGAGTCCACAGAGGCTGCCAACGCCCAAGGCCTCGCCATGCTCCACACGGGCGTTCGCCATTTTCGGCATTGAAATCGAGGCAGTTGATATGAAGGTTTTGCTTGTTGGGAGCGGCGGGCGAGAACACGCCCTGGCATGGAAGCTGAGACAGAGTCCAAAACTGACGCAGCTTTACGCCGCGCCGGGCAACCCTGGGATAGGGGAGCTGGCGCGACTCGTCCCTTTGAAGGCGGCGGACGTAGACGGGCTAGTTGCCTTTGCGGAGCGTGAAGCCATGGATTTGGTGATCGTTGGCCCAGAAGCTCCTTTGGCCTTGGGGCTGGCTGACCGACTGGAAGAAAGGGACATCCCCTGCTTTGGACCCAAAACCAAGGGGGCGCTCTTGGAAAGTTCCAAAAAATTCGCGAAAGACTTCATGGCGAGGCACGGAATCCCCACCGCCGCCTACTGTGCTTTTACCTCGGAAGACGAGGCGAGGCGTTATGTGAAGAGCTTGCCGGAAGGTCCTCTCGTGGTCAAAGCCGACGGACTAGCTCAGGGCAAAGGAGTGATCGTGGCGGAGAGTCGTAGGGAGGCGCTGGACGCGCTGAAAGAAGTAATGAGCGGGCGGTTCGGCGACGCGGGTCGCCAGGTCGTCGTCGAGGAGCGCATGACCGGTGAGGAAGTCTCATTATTGACTTTTTCCGACGGAAAGACGCTTTTGCCCATGCTCCCCGTCCAGGATCACAAGCGGGTCGGCGAGGGTGATACGGGTCCAAACACCGGTGGAATGGGCGCTTACGCCCCTGTACCCGCCTTCACGCCCGCTCTGGTGGAGGAGATGGAGTCCAAGATCCTCCGCCCGCTGTGTGACGCCCTTCGGCGAGAAGACCTCGACTACCAGGGCTGTCTTTACATTGGCCTGATGCTTACGCCAGAGGGCCTGAAGGTAGTCGAGTTCAACGCCCGATTCGGCGACCCGGAGACCCAAGCGCTCATGCCTCTGCTGAAAACCGATCTTCTAGATCTGACCTGCGCTTGCGCGAGGGGCTCTTTAGTGAATTTACCGGGTCGGGTGCTGGAATGGCGGGACGAGAAGGCGGTTTGCGTGGTAATGGCCTCAGAGGGGTACCCTGGGGACTATCCTATAGGGCGCATTATCTGTCTGGATGCGGGGATGCCTTTTCAAAACTCCTGGGTTTTCCACGCGGGGACAGCGCGGAACGAACAAGGAGAGCTCGTGACGGCAGGAGGTCGGGTTCTGAGCGTCGCCGCTCGGGGCGCAACGTTGGATGAAGCCTTGACACGGGCCTACACCCGCGCCGAAAATATCCGCTTCGAAGGTTGCTCCTTCCGCCGCGACATTGCAAGAAGTAAGTCTCACGTTTTTTAGACAGTGCCGTCACGATAAATTTATTTTCCATGTAGTAGGTAAAAACCTCCGGCTTTAGCCGGAGAGCTTTCAGCAAGCTCTGTTGAAAAGTGTGATAGTGTAATCTCAAGAGGTGATGGGAGCGCGGCGGTATAGACATTCGAGTCATGTTACATATAACCTAAATTCCCGAAAAATTTATATCAACAAGGCAAATTAAATGCATCAAGAATTTGGCGAACGGTTTTAGATTTTGGAAATTCGATACGTTCTCCTGCAATTTTTTGAACACGCAGTTTTGAAAGGGAGCGGAGCGGTTCTTTCATCGTCATCGTTTTGTAAAGTCCCTTGTCAAGCATCGTGTTGTGGATTCGCGTCATCATAACGAGCGCGACAAAACCAATGAAATACTTGCTTTGCATAGCAGTATCGCTGTGAGGACGAAGCCTGTCGAGGTTAAGCGAATTCTTCAGTCTGTCTAATCCTTTTTCTACAATGTCTTTAGCGCGATAAATACGTAAAGCTTGCGGAAGCGATGTGATTGCTTGTAATGACAAGCTAACCGGCGTGATGGGGGTCAAGGGGTCCCGCCTCTTGTAAAACTTAGGCAGCGGAGAAAGAGGTTTTCGTAGTTTGGGAGGGAGCTGAGGTCAAGGTATTCGATTTTTCGGGCAAGGGCTTCCATTTCCCGCCGCCGGGCGTGCGAGGTCAGGGCGAGGCGCGCCCCGGCTTTCGACGCGTTGCCAAGGTACTCGATCTTTTTTTCCAGTCCGGGCGGAAGCACTCCACAGTCCGTCAGGAGCTGCGCTGAAAGGCGTGCCCCAAACTGCCCCGCCACCAACACCGCGTCCAGTCCATCCGCGTCTAGGCCAGCGCACTCCAAAAGCGCGCAGACCCCGGAGAGCAGCGCGCCCTTTGCCAACTGCACTTGACGCACGTCCTTTTGGGTCACGGCAAGCCCCGCGCCTAGACGCACCGAAAGCCCGTCCTCCGCGTACAGGGCGGCCAGCGCCTTTCCGCCGGGCGGCAGTCCGTCCCGCCCCGCGAAGGCCCCGTCCGGCCGCAAAAGCCCCACGCGCAAAAACTCCCGTATCGCCGCTAGAACCCCGCTCCCGCAAAGGCCTAAAAAGGGGAATGAGGGATACCCAACAAGCGGGTTTTGCCTGCCGATGACCTTCAGTTGGATCCGTCCGTCCACGCCGATGACAACGTCATCTACCGCGCCAGGCGTGGCCCGGGTCCCGCAGCTGATGTTCATTCCCTCCAAGGCGGGCCCCGCCGCGCAAGAGCAGGAAGTTAGCCTTCCGCCGTGGGACAGCGCCATTTCTCCATTGGTGCCGATGTCGATGAAAAGCGTGTTTCCCCTCCGCCGCATCAGGTCCGACGCGCAAATCCCCGCTACGACGTCCGCGCCGATAAAGGCCGACGCGGAGGGCGGGCAGTACAGCCGAGCGCTTTCCCTCAAACCAACCTCAGCGGCGGAAACGTCCAGGGCTTCCGTGAAAACGGGCGTGAACGGAAAGGCTCCCAACGACGCGGGACTGACGCCCATAAGGATGTGAAGCATGACGCAGTTGCCCGCCGCGACAACTTGCTCAATGGCGGAAACGCGCACGCCAACCTCTTGGCAAAGAGCCTCCGCCATGACGCCAAGGGTCGCCGTCAGGGCCTCCCGCATCTCGCGAAGGCTCTCCGACCGCGTCATAACGTGGGAGATGCGTGACAACACGTCCATCCCCCAACGCGTCTGAGGGTTGAGTGCGGATCTCGAAGCCAGCTCACGTCCCGTGTCCAGGTCTACCAGGGTCGCCTCTACGGTGGTGGAACCAACGTCCACGGCCAACCCCAGGGGCGGCAGGGTTTCCTTTATTATTTTTATTTTTTTTATTAAGCGAGTTGCTTCTTCCTCCGCTTCGAAACAGGTGAGAAGCTCCACTGTCATATCCCCCGTCGGGACGAGACGGCACGCGAGACGCTCTCCCTCCCCAAGACCCAACGCCCGCTCGTTCAGGGAGGCGGGGGGCGCGGAAAGCGCCATCACCCCGCACTTGCCGCAGGTTCCCGCTCCTCCGCAGGGACTCTCGATGGAGACGCCGCCCTCCCGCAAAACTTGCAGCAAAGTCCTTCCGGGAGGGGCGTCGAGCACCTTTCCTCCTGGCAGCACGGTTATTTTAGAGCCGCTGGCCCCTTTATTAAAGAAAACTTCCGCTGTCATTGGGCCCCAAAAGAGGTACCATCGCTGAGACCTTAGGAGACAAACCGCACTACGTAGCGGGGCTCCAAAACATGTCTGCCCAAACGGCTTTTGTATGCCCGCAAGCCCTCGCTTCCCATATCGTCTGAGTAGTTGACGTACTTGCACTCGCCCCCAAAGCGGTCCATCAGCGCGGCGTTGAGGTACTCATTGAGGCCTCTGGTCCCACGACGGACCTTTTTAGAAAGAAAAAGCATAGTGTCCTTTTGAAAACAAACGCTTCCGAAAGCTATCGCTTCCCCCTCAATCTCGACAACGACGCCCTTCATGTCAAGACTGTCCCAGCCAGCCATCATGCGCGACACGACCTCCAACTCGCACCCGCAAAAGCAGTCCGCGCACTCTCGTTTCCCGCAAAAAAAATCCCTCGTGACGGCATGGAGCACATCTTTGTCGGAAGACGCAATCTCGCGGATGTGAGGACGCAGCTTTCGCTCGAAACCTCGCCGCAATTCCCTGGTTGAGCTCTTTTGAAGCCCCTCAATGAAGTCATCCCTGGTGAAGAGGTAATCGCTCCAGTCTCTATCGTGACGGACTTCGCTTTCGCGGTCGTCAAGAAAGGCAAAGTAAGGCAGCATAAAACCTGGCGTCTCGTGAAAGGCGCAAGGCAACCCCTCACTGGCGAAGGAGCGCAACACCGCGCGCACCGCCGAGGCGAAGGATCTTTCGGCGCCATCCAGGGCGCCTAAAGGAGGAAGGGCGAAGGTCTCCCCCTCCATCCTGTCCTCCGCCACAAAACAGAGGTATTCGTCAAATATCTTATACCTGTTTATCGAAGTGAAGTTCCAGGCGTAGAGGCTCTGAAAGTAGAGGGGAGAGGCGAGAGCGCCGGGAAGAAGTCCGGTATAGCGGTCGTAGAGGGTCTTTGTGTCCAACGTCAGCGGCTCGAAGGATTCAAAACCGTTCATGGTACAATCCCCATCCCTCAACGACGAACCGTCGCGGCTTTCATCAATATCTCGACCGCTTCGCCACGGGTGATGGGGCGGGAGGGGTGAAAGTCACGCTCCTGGCGGTAAAGATCGAGGATGCCCAGCGTGTTCAGGGCGGCAATGGCGTCGGCCAGGGAGCGGCGGTCTGGAACGCGGCGGCCGGGCGACTGGTTGACGAAACCGAAGGCCCGCGCCACCACGTCCACGAAAAAGCCACGGCTGACGGTATTACCACCGCCCCAATCCGCGGTTATGTCGCGACCGACGGAGGATTGGGAGGCGGCTCGCGCTCGATTCACCATGACAGCCATTTCTTCGCGGGTAAGCGTCTGATCCACGCCGAAAACCCCTTTGTCCGCGCCCTTGATGACGGCCATGGCCAAGGTGGGGTCGTCCAGGTCGCTGATGTTGTACGATGGAGCGTGAGGTGGCTCCACCGGCTCGATCAGCTCGTACAAGTTGGAGAGCTGCACCGCGTTGTAGAACCGGTGCTCCGGTGGGACGTCGGAGTATTTACACAGCGACAGGACGACCCCGGCCTCCAGCAGCGCGCGCTGAAGCCGGATGGGTGGGTAGGCGCGAGGCTGAACGCCATCTCTGGCGGAGAGCGCGGCCAGGGCCCCCGCCGCCTGTCCCACCATCATACAGATGGGTTGAAGGCGTAGCGCCCCCGCCGCCAGCCGCGTCATTGAAAGGTTTTTTTCCGCGGCCAGGAAGCCATCGACGTTCTGGGGGATCAGGATGCGCAAGGGAACCTGAAAGGGCCCGCGGGGGCGGTTGATGTTCGTGAACGCGGCCTTTTCCCCCATGTCCGTCTCCATGTCCCCGTCCACGCCAGCCCCGTGCAAGTCCAGGATGTACCCACCAATGGCTACCGCGTCGCTGAACTCGTGACGGGTCTGCCCGTCTCGGTAGCTCAGGGAGTTTCGCAGGAGCTCCGCGGACGTGAGGGTGTAGGTCCCTACGATCCTCCGCGATTCTCGGACGTAGGGGATAGGCGGCATACGACGCGCGACCTCCCGCCACTCTTCCGGCAGGTCCAACGCGACGGCGGGAAGCTCGTCGTACTCGTCGTTGGTCACCGACCAAGGTTCGCCCAGCTCATTCTGTATATAGTAAATGAAATGCAGGGTTTTGATGAAGGCGTCCTTTTCCACGCGGGCGCGCAGGGCGCGGTCCTCCAGGTAGCGGACGGGCAGGCCGGAGCGTCCGTTCCAGGTCTCCTTGCCGGGGTAGTCATTGCCCCAGTTGACGCCTGTTTTCGTGATGTACTTCCAGTTTTCGGGTCGGCCGTCGTAGGCGTAAGGGGTCGAGGAGTCAGGGAGTCCCCGATAAGCGTTGTGGCTGACGAAGTTTACCGGCAGTTCCACGGGGTAGACGCCTTTGAAGTTGAAGCCGTTGGCCGTGACGTGGCTCGCGTAGTTGCGTTGAGCTTCCGCGTAGCCGGGGAGAGGCTGCTTGACCTGGAGGCTTGGGGGGATGCCGGACGGGTAGTAGCGTATGATCGCCACCCAAGTGATGTCCTGAATCATCGCCTCCTGGTTGATAAAGGGCGTGGCGGAGTTCCCAGCCCGATAGGCCGCGCCCGCCAAGGGCAGGACGTCACCATACTCCGTGGCGTCGATCAGGACGCGGCAAGCGAACTCCACCTCCCGTCCCGCCGCGCCGCCGCGCTCGCCTCGCACCGCAACCCCCGTGACGGTCTTTCCCTCTCGGAGCACTCGCGTCACATTGGTAAACAACAACACGTCCAGAGTTTGTTTACCGCCCCTCAGGCCGCCGCGCGCCTCCTCGATCATTTGGTAGAGGATATTCTGACCGACGGAGGGCTCGAAAGCGACGCTTCGGGGGTCCCAGTAGCAGGTTCCCATGGGCTTGCCTTTGGCGTCATAGTGGTCTTTCAGCTTTGAAAGGAATTCGAGGTAGATCCCGCTGGTTTGGCGGCTCATGTCGTCCATGGTGGAGACCCCCGCCGCCACCGCCTGGCCTCCTATCCAGCCGCTGGGCTCGACCACCAGGACGCTGGCGCCCAGCCGCGCCGCCTGTATCGCCGCCGCGACGCCGCCTATGCCTCCGCCCGCCACCACCACGTCGTACCCAGCAGACGTTCGCGCTGTGAACTTTGGGCCGCTGAATACAGCGGGACGAAAGGCCGCCCCCGCGCCGGACGGTTTTAACAGGAGGAGACACAACAAAAAAACGGCGCGCAAGATCCCCTGCGCCCGACGGAAACGAAACAATCCAAACAACAAAAATCCCCCTTATGCTCTTATCCAACGTTTCACCAAACCCCGCGCTTGACGGGTGGACACCCATCCCTGGCGGGGCGGATAGACGGCTCACTGTGTTCCATGTAGGAAAACGCCGAGTCAAACGGGGTTCTTAGGGGTTTGCAACCCCTAAGCGGGGTTTAGGGCGGAGCCCCATATGAGTTTGATCCGCGCTTTCTTAAAAACACAACGCCTCCCACCGATTTCTTCATCTTAATTTCTTCTTAATTTCTTCATCGTTGAAGTATAATGGATATATCGCGGTTTTGCAAAGTGAGGCGCGATTTTTTGATTTTTTAATTGAGGTGGTTTGAGTGAAAGTATGGGGTGTTTTGGCCGAGGGCAGGGTCTCGACGCTGGGGCGCGACGTTTTAGAGAGAAGGACGCGTGAGGCGAAGAAAGAAGAAGAAAGAAAGGAAGACGCGCTCCAAAAGGTGGAAGAGGCCAAGGACGCCAACGCCAGGAGCACGCTTGAAGTGATGGATCGCCACAACGAGATGGTGAAGAAGTCGCAGGAACTCTACAAAGAGAAGGCCCGCCGCCGCGCCGTCGAACTCCAGGACATGAAACGCCGGGAGGAGCACAGCGTTCTTCTGGCCGAAATGGCGGTGCGCAACGCGGAGCGCCGCGACTTCTTCAAAGAGCGGGTGTAAGGGCGGGGGCGCCGTGAGGGTAAGCGCGGAGAAGAGGCTTTCCGCCTCGCCTTGGCTGGGGGGCGCTGTTGCGTTTTGCTCTGTCTTGCTGGCGCTGGCGGCGGGAGGCGTGTTCCTATACGCCCAGGGGGTCTCGCCTGTGCGAGCTTACGCGCTGATTTTGCGGTCCGCGTTCGGCAGCGCCTACGACCTCAGCGAGACGGCGGTGAAGGCGCTTCCCCTGGCGATGGTCTCGTTGGCCGTGACGCTCTGCTTCACTATGCGGATGTGGAACATTGGGGCGGAGGGGCAGGCGTTGCTAGGCGCGCTGGCGGCCGCGGCGGCGGTGAGGTACTTCCCTGTGGAGAGCCGGCCCGCCATGTTGGCGTTGATGGCCCTGGCCGCGGCGGTTGCGGGAGGGCTCTGGGCGGGTTTCGCCGGGCTCTTGAAAACACGCTGGAACGTCAGCGAGATCCTCACGACCCTGATGCTCAACTACATCGCTATACGCCTTTTGGAGTTTTTCGTCTACGGGCCCTGGCGCGACCCTTCGTCCCTGGGTTTCCCCATGACGCGCCCGTTCATCGAGTCCGCGCGGTTGCCCACGCTCTGGGGCACGCGCATTCATATGGGGCTCTACGCCCTGGTGTTCTTGACCGTTGTGGTGGAGGTACTGCTTAAAAAAACTCAATGGGGCTACGAAATCCGCGTGACGGGCAGCAATGAGCGGGCAGCGCGCTACGCGGGTATGAACACCGCCGCGAACGTGGTCTTGGTGATGTTTTTGTCCGGAGCCGCGGCGGGTTTCGCCGGGATGTGCGAGGCGTCTGGCCTTCAGGGACGGCTTCAGGCCGGGTTCTCGGCGCAGTACGGCTACACGGCGGTCATCGTGGCCTGGCTGTCGCGGCTGAACCCCTTGCTCATTCCCCCCGTGGCGTTCCTGATGGGCGCACTGCTGGTGGGGGGCGAGGCCCTTCAGATTGGAATGGGTCTCCCCCTAGCCAGCGCCATGGCGCTTCAGGGACTCATTCTTTTTTTCGTGTTGGGCGGGGAGTTTTTTCAAAACTATCGCGTTCGCTTGCGCCGCGAAGGGGGAAGCCGATGGAAACGCTGACGTTTACGCTGGCGGCGGCCGTGCGGAGCGGCACGCCGATCCTCTACGCCACTCTGGGGGAGATCCTGACGGAAAAGAGTGGGGTGATGAACCTGGGGTTAGAGGGGATCATGCTGATGGGCGCGTTATCCGGATTCGCCGCGGCCAGCGTCTCCGGCAGTCTCTGGGCGGCTCTCTTTGTCGCTTTTGGCACGGGCGTTTGCCTGGGGCTGACTCACGCCTTTCTCACGGTCTCGCTGGGCGGCAATCAGGTGGTCGCCGGCCTAGCGATGGCTATCTTTGGGAGCGGGGCCAGCGCCCTGATGGGACGCGGTTACATTGGAACGGGAATCCAGGGCTTTACCACGTGGGAAATCCCCTTCTTGTCAGGGCTCCCGGTGGTTGGCAGAGCGCTTTTCTCTCAGGACGCAATGGTCTACGCCTCTTTCTGTTTAGCGTTTCTTCTCTACGGGTTCTTCCGCGTCACGCGCCCCGGCATGAACCTGCGGACCGTGGGGGACAGTCCCCAGGCGGCGGACGCTATGGGGCTTCCGGCGGCGCGCATTCGGTGCGTCTGCACGGCGCTGGGAGCGGGCTTGACGGCCTTGGGCGGCGCGTATATGTCGCTGGTCTACAATAAGTTCTGGGCCGAGGGTATGACGGCCGGGCGCGGGTGGATCGCCGTGGCAATGGTCCTCTTCTCGGTGTGGAATCCCCTTCAGGCCATGTTGGGGGCCTACCTCTTCGGCGGGGTTGAGGCGTTTCAGCTGCGACTCCAGGCCGCCGGCACGTCCATTCCCGCGCCGCTCCTGATGATGCTGCCCTACGCCATGACGATCCTGGCGTTGCTCCTCATCTCCATCGCGGGCAAGGGACGGCTCTCCCTGAGCGCTCCCGCCGCGTTGGGCACGCCCTTTCACAGAGAAGAGAGGGACTGACGGAACCAGGAACAGGGGGAGAGAGGACGTGAAGTACCTGAGACATTTGTTCCGACTCGCGGCGGCGGCGTTGGTTTCGGCCGCCGTTTATTTTGGCGCGTACTTCTGGGTGTTGCGGGCCTGGAACGCGGAGGACTCCCTGGTGGTGGAGATACTGGACATCGGGAAGGAGACGGCGCCTTCTCAGGAGAGGTCGGACGAGCCTTTCCAGAGCGTAAAGGTGGCTCTGGCGATCCGGGTGCTGACGGGCAACAGGGCGGGAGAGGCGTTTTCCATCACGGCGACGCAGATGGTGGGAGCGGGGAGCGGGGTCGAGCTGAGGAAGGGACGGCGGTACGTGCTCGTCGCTGACGTGTTCGACGACGGATCGGCGCAGTACTCGATAGCGGACTCCTTCCGTGCGCCGTCGGTGGCTGGGGTCATCGTCTTCGCCTCCGCGTGTCTGACGGTCTTCGCCGGGTGGGCTGGGGTCAGAGCGCTGACAGGACTGTCGCTTTCCATCGCCTGTCTTTTGTGGGGGTACGTGCCACTGGCCGCTCAGGGTTTTCCGCCTGTGCCGCTGGCTTTCTTGGCCGCGTTTTTCATCGCCGCCGCGACGGTTTTCTGCGTGGTGCATCGCAAGGAGTCGCGGGTCGTGGCATTGGGGGGCTCCCTGGGCGGCGTAGCCGGGGCGTACCTGTTGGCCCGTCTGATGACGGTGTTCTGGCAGTTGTCCGGTCTGGCGGGCGACAGCGCTTCCCTGCTGGCGACAACCCTGCCTAACACCGACATGCGGGGCGTACTGCTGGCCGCTGTGGTCATTGCTTCTCTGGGAGCGGTGCTGGACGTGGGTATTTCCATAACGGCGTCCATGTCGGAGCTGGTTGAGTACGACCCGGATATCCCCCTGCCCCGGCTTTGGAGCGCGGGGTTCCGCGTGGGCTCGGAGGTGCTGGGCAGCATGATCAACACGCTGATCTTGGCCTACATCGGAAGCTCCCTCCCTATAAGCATCCTCATCAGCAACGCGGGCGCGGACTTCTGGGGTCTGATGAACGACCCCTACGTGGGGCAGGAGGTTGTTCACAGCCTAGCCGGAACGTTGGGACTGCTCCTGACCATACCGGCAACGACTTCTTTATTCACCCTAAGGGAAAAGGCCGTGCGCGAAAAAGCGCCTGTCACTGTCCGATGAGTTCCCGCAAGAACGGAGGCAGGGCGAAAGCGGCCCGGTGAACCTCGCCGCTGTAGTAACGAGTTCCTTCGACCTCGCGCAGGGGCGCGGTGGGGTCTGGGCCTAGGGACGCCGCTCCGTAAGTCCACATGCCTGCGGGGTAGGTTGGGACGATTCCCCAGTACATTCGAACGATGGGAAACACCTTTCTCATTTCCGCGATGGCCTGCCGCATAAGCGCGGTGTCGGCGAAGGGGGATTCGGTGAGTTCCGTCACAATCCCGTCGGGATTTAATATTCTTTTTATGTTCGAATAAAAAGGGGCCTGGAAAAGCCCCGCCGCGAACTCCACGGGGTCGGTGCTGTCCACAATGACCACGTCGAAACGATCGTTCGTGGCGCGGATGTACTCAAGCGCGTCCATGCAACGCACATCCGCCCGCGGGTTTTCTAGAGCGCGACTCACGTCTGGCAGGTGCTCTTTCGAGGCTTCAATCACCTCCTGGTCGATGTCGATTAGGGTGCATGTCTCCACGTGGGGGTGACGGAGAACCTCGCCTAGGATAGCGCCGTCGCCGCCTCCAACAATCAGCGCGCGCCTCGGGTTGGGGTGCGCGGTTAGGGGCACGTGAGCCATCATCTCTGAGTAGCAAAACGCGTCCCGCTCCGTCAACTGAATCGCCCCATCCAGTACCAGCGCGCGTCCATATTCAGGGGTTTCCACGATCAAGAGTTCCTGGTAGGGCGTCTTTTTCCGGCACAGCGTTCGGGTGACGCGCAAGGACAACCTCATGTTTTTGGTCTGCTCCTCCGTCAGCCACAGTTCGTTGACGCGCGCCGCCCGCACCACCAGCTCCTTCGCTCCACTTGCTTCTTTCATGAAATGACCTCCCGCTACTAAAAATCTAGCTTTAGATTATAGCGGATTGGGGTTCTTAGGGGCCCACGGCCCTTAAGCGGGGTTTGGGGCGGCGCCCCATAATATTATTTTCTAGACATCGGCTTATTGATGTTGTAAGATCGTGTTCGTATCGTTATATAAAAGGTTTATACCAAAAGGTAGGGTAAAAATGGGTAGTATCGACGCAAAGCAATTCATCACGGAAGTGGCTGAGGTCATCGAAGCGGACCCCAAGTCCCTTTCCCTTGAAAGCGGCTTCCGGGAAGCAGCCGATTTCTGGTCTTCCTTAGTGGGTTTCGCCCTTCTGACCTTTTTGGAGGAACGGTACGGAACAGCGCTCTCCGTGGATGACTTCATCGCGTGTCAGACCATCGGAGACCTTCACGCAATCGCGAGCGCGTCCTCCCAGATTTGAGAAGCGGCGGCGAGCGCCGAAAACTTCTACGGAATGGGGAATAAACAGCATGGAGAATGAAGGGCGCGGGGCGCGGATCCTCAAGATCGTGTCTGGGGTTCTGGGGGCGTCTGTCTCTGAGGAGAGCGTCGCCAAGAGCGTGGCAGGGTGGGACTCCCTGAAAACGCTTCAGATCATCATGGCGCTGGACGAGGCCGGGTACGAGATTCCGCTGGAAAGAATCGCCGAGGTGAAATCGGTGCGGGACATCCTGACCTTCGTCAAAAAAGGAGGTTGACATGAGCCGGTGGGTTCTCGTAGCCGGGGCGTCGCGGGGGATAGGAAGGGCGGCGGCCCAACTGTTGCTGGAAGAAGGTCGCTCCGTTGTGGCGTCTGCCCGAGGCGAGGCCGCGTTGAGGGAGGCGTTCGCGAACGTCGGTGAGGATCAAGTCAAGATCGTCCCCTTCGATTTTTCGCGAGTAGAGGACTTGGAGGGTTACGCCGCGGAGGTAACGGGCCTCACTGGAGGGCTTTCGGGAATGCTCTACTCCGCGGGAATACAAAAGACCCTGCCCCTGACGCAGTCTAAGTTCGCGCTGGCGGAGGAGATTTTCCGCGTCAACGCCTTCGCCGCCTTCGAGCTAACGCGCCTTTTCGCCAAGAAAGGGGCCTATGCCCCAAACGGGACCTCCTTTGTGCTGATTTCCTCCCTGGCCGCCCACGAGGGCGCGCTAGGAACAGCGCTCTACGGGGCCAGCAAGGGGGCCTTGGAAGGATTCATTCCCGCCGCGGCCTCAGAGCTTGCGGCGAAAAAAATCCGCTTAAACAGCCTGATCTTGGGGACGGTTAAAACTGACATGTCCATGCGGTTCATTGGAAAAATGAGCGAGGGCCAGAAAAAATCTCTGCTGGCGGAGTACCCCCTGGGACTGGGAGAGCCAGAGGACGCTGCCCACTTCATCGCCTACCTTCTTTCGGAGAAGGCGCGCTGGATCACCGGACAGACGTTCACCTTGGACGGAGGGCACTCGGTTCGGGTCGTCTATACGGCTAAAGAGGGGGGATAGGCCGTGCGCGATGTGGTCATCTACGGCGCGGGAGGGCTGGGCCGGGAGGTGCTGGCCCTGCTTCGCGCCCAGGGCCCCGGACGTTGGAATTTTTTGGGCTTCATCGACGATGGCAAGCCCCCCGGAACCCCCATAAGCGGGCTCACGGTGCTTGGGGGTCTGTCCTGGCTGACGCCCCGCGCCCCTGTGGCCGTGGTCATGGGGATGGCCGACCCGGCGGCCAAAGCCGCGCTCTATAGGGAACTTTCCCGGAACCCGAAGATAACGTTTCCCACCCTGGTGCATCCCCTGGCCCACGTGGACCCGTCGGCGCGCTTGGCGGAGGGCGCCGTGGTCTCAACCTATTGCAGCGTATCCGTGAACGCCGCCCTGGGGCTGTGCTCCTTTTTCAACGTGGGAGCGCAGATCGGGCACGACTCCGTGCTGGGGGACTTCGGCTCCGTCATGCCTCACGTGGACATCTCCGGCGGCGTGACCATCGGGCCCCGCTGTCTGGTTGGCGCGGGCGCGAAAATTTTGCAGGGCCTGGAGGTTGGCCCGGACGCCACGGTGGGCATTGGGAGCGTCGTCCTGAACTCCGTGCCCGGCGGTTGCACCGTCATGGGTTACCCCGCCCGCGTGGTGGAAAGGAGGAAGAGCGCGTGATAGCCCTGATCTCCAACGTCACAATCGAAAGCCTGGCCCTCCGGCTGAAACAGGAGACGTTCACCGCCCCCGGCTTCGACACCTGGCGGGCCGAGTTGCTGAACCCCGCGTCGGGGGTCTGGCGGGACGAGGTAAAGACGGTTTACGTCCTTTTATACGGCCCGGCGCTCTTCCCCGAAGGCCCAAACAAGGGCTTCGTCCAGGAGCTTTCCGGCCCACTGGAGGTCCTTGACCAGGCGCGGGAAGCGCATAAAGAAAAGACCTTCGTGGTCTCGACGCTGGACCTTCCCACCCCCCCCTCCCTACCCCTGGTGGGAAAGAACTTCGCCGCCCGGGCCTCCGCCTGGTGGCGCGAGAGGCTGGAGGACATGGGAGTCCCGCTGCTGGACATGGCGGAGCTGGCCGCCGAGATTGGGCGAGAGCGTTTCTATAACGCGAAAACGTGGTACTTCGGCTCCCTGCCCTTCTCCCAACAGGGGGAGACGCTTCTGGCGCGGGAGATTCTTCGCATCGAGAGAGCGGTGAAGGGCGAGAGAAAAAAATGCCTCGTCTTGGACTTGGACGGCGTCTTGTGGGGCGGGGTCGTGGGCGAGGACGGGGTTGAGGGAATATCGCTGGCCTCAGCGGGCATGGGCGCCCAGTATCGGGACGTCCAGCGCGTTGCCAAGGAGCTTGTCGCTCAGGGAGCGCTCCTGGCCGCAGCCTCCAAAAACAACCCCGAGGACGCTTTGCTCCCCTTTAAAAAACACCCCCACATGCTCCTCAAAAAAGACGACTTCGTCCGGTTCGAGGTCGGGTGGAACCCCAAGCCGGAGGGCCTTCGGGCCATTGCGCGGGGGTTGAACATCGGCCTGGACTCCCTGGTATTCGTGGACGACAACCCCGTGGAGCGGGAGGCGGTACGAGCGGCCCTTCCTGAGGTGGCGACGCCTGATTTTCCAGAAGACACGTCCAAACTCCCCGCGTTCATGGCGGAGGTGGCCCGGACGTACTTCACGGCCCTGCGGGTTGGGAACGAGGATCGGGAAAAGACGGCAATGTACCGGGCGGAGCTGAGGCGGGAAGAGGAGCGGGGGGCGCGCCTGTCTCTGGACGATTATCTGGCTTCGCTGGAGATGAAGCTGGACCTGCATCGACTCCGCCAGGGCGAGATTCCGCGCGCGGCGCAACTCTCGCAAAAAACGAACCAGTTCAACCTGACGACCCAGCGCTACACGGAAGCCGATCTGGCCTCCCTGATGGAGGATAAAAACGCCCGGGTCTGGGTAGCGGGACTGAGCGATCGCTTCGGGGACTACGGCAGGGTGTGCCTGGCGGCCGCGCGGATAACCGGAACCTCCGCCGTCATCAAGAACTTCCTGATGAGCTGCCGCGTCATGGGTCGGGGCGTGGAGAGCGCCGTCTTGGAGGGTGTGGAACGCGCACTGGCGGCCGAGAACGTGACTGAAATACGCGGCGAGTATCGTGAGACGAGAAAAAATGGGCCTGTCCGTGACTTTTGGGCTAAAATGGGCTACAGACTTGAGCGGAATGAACCCGATGGAGAGACGTGGGTTCTGCGCGCCCCCTTCGTGGAAAGAAACACGAACGTAGAAACAACGACAGATAACGGGAAACGCCGATTCAAACGGGGTTCTTAGGGGTTGTGAACCCCTAAGTGGGGCATGGGGCGAAGCCCCATATTTGAGACTGTTGAAGCCCGCGAAAACAGCCGATAAAAAAACGGTGGCTTTTGAGCGTTTCCTCGCGGCGCGGAATGTCTTGATGGAGAGGAGGATGGAATGTGCCTGAGCCCAAGTTGCTGATGGTGACAACGGTGGCCTCGACGCTTCGCGCGTTCCTTTTGCCCTACGCGCGGTATTTCGCGGAAAAGGGCTGGACGGTGGATGCGCTAGCGAACGGGAGCGGCGTCATAGCTAGGGGCGTTTTCAACCACTGTTATGAGGCTTCCTTCAGCCGTAACCCACTGAACTTCCGAAACCTCAAGGGGACGGGGAAGATGATACGCGACCTTGTGACGGAAAAAGGGTACGACGTCGTTCACGTTCACACCCCCGTGGCGGCCTTCGTTACGCGCCTTGCCCTGCGGAGACTTTCCCCACCGCGCCCGAAGGTGGTCTACACCGCTCACGGATTCCATTTTTACAAGGGAGGCTCCTACTCTCGAAACACTGTGATAGCCGCGCTAGAGCGCCTGGCGGGTGACTGGACCGACCATACGATCACCATCAACAAAGAGGACTATGAGGCCGCGCTGACCCTCAAGATCGCGCCAAAGGAGCGTTTGTCGCTTCTGCCAGGAATAGGGCTGGACTTGGAGCGTTACTCGCCCGCCGCCGTGAAGGACGAGGCGGTTGAGGGTTTCCGCGCGGACCTGAACCTAAAAAAAGAAGACGAGCTGTTCCTCATGGTGGGGGAGTTCATTCCGAGGAAGCGCCACGAGGACGCCCTTCGCGCCCTGGCCGGGACAGGCCGGCGGGACTTCTACCTAGCCTTCGCGGGCGCGGGCCCTTTAGAGGACGATATGAAGGTCCTGGCCAAAAGGCTGGGCGTCGAGTCTCGCGCGCATTTCCTGGGAGAGCGAGACGACGTACCCCTTTTGATGCTCGCCTCGCGGGCGGTGGTTCTTCCCTCGTCGCAGGAGGGCTTGAGTCGCGCCGTGATGGAGGCGATTTGCCTGGGAGTCCCGGTGCTGGGAGCCAACGTGCGCGGCATCCGGGAACTGCTCACGACGCCGGAGCGCGGCGCGCTTGTTCCTGTGGGAAAGCCGGCCGCTCTTGCCGCCGCTATGCTCTTGTCGGTAGACGCGCCCCACGCGGCGCAGCCCTCGCCCGACCCGCGTTGGGACATTCGCGGCCTTCTGACCGAGCACGAAAAGATATACTCCCGACTCCTGTGGGAGCGAAACCAAGAGAGCGCGTAACGAACCGCTTTTTGGACGCGTTCTGGGGTTTTGATGTCCAAAAGGTTCATTTTTGAAGGAGGCCAATGGTATGTTGCCGGCGAAAGAATTTCAGGAAGTGAACGCGGGGTTTCAGATGCTTGGGGAGACCGACCAGCCCAAGCAGGGCGGCGCTTATGGGAACGTGGAGCAGGATAACCTGTCTCACAGGCTTGACAACGCGCTGCAGGACAAAATGGGCGGGCCTCCAGACCCAACGGAGGAACTGCAAAGGAAGCTGACCGACCTGACGGAGAGGTTCGAGCGTCTGAGCTCGCGCCATAAGCACATTGTGGAGGAGCGCGACGTCCTGTCTCGGCAGGTGGCCGAGCTTCGCCGCAAGCTGGACGAGAAGGGGGAAGTGGCGCGCGGGCATGACGCGGCCGAGGAGATACGCATGCTCGGCAAGCTGATGGAAGCGGACCGCCGCCTCCGCGAGATAGCTCTGGAAAAGGGCCTTGCGGGCGACGACCCGTATTTGAAGCACGAGAAGTTCGTGGACGCTTTCTTTAAGATCGTGACTCGCGACGCAAAGTGAGACCGGCGGAGGGCGGGCTTTCGGGTCCGCCCGGTCCCGTGGCACTGGGGGGCGGAAGGTGTATATCAGCGTAAGTCTTTTTACGGGATTGTCCATTTGGATCCTTGGATTCGCTCTGATGTTGGCGGGGTGGCTGGTGGACGTGATCTTCGAGGACTATGGGCTCATCCCCTCAAAGGTGCTTTACAAGACGGGCGCGCTTATCGTGGCGGCGCCAGTTATTTACCTGTTATGGCGGGCGTCGAGGTTGGTCTACGTCTATCGCCTTGAAATCGTCCTTTTCCTGCGCCGGGCGATAGAGGAGATACAGGCCCTCACAAGTTCTGTGGGGAAAATGTTCTGAGGAGAAATGATAGATTTTCCCGCGGTGTTAAGGACGCTGGCCGGTTTGCTTGCGGCGGCCTTTATGTTGTATTTTCCCTACGTATGGCTCCGGCGGCGCGGTGAGCTTGAGGAAGCCTATGGGCTGCGGTGGTTTATGGGGGAGGGCGCTTGGAGAGACGTGTTTCTGTTGACCACTGCAACCCTCGTCCCTCTCACCTTTCTGTCTCTGTACTGGCCTCGTTTTCTGGGGGTGAGGGGCCCCTTCCGCCCTGGACTATGGAACGCCCTGAACATGCTGGGCGGTGGGCTGGCCGCGGCGTTCATCGAGGAGACCTTTTACCGAGGTTGGCTACAAACCCTACTCCTTCGGCGCTGGAGCCCTTGGTTTGCCCTTCCCGTCACGTCGCTTTTGTTCGCCCTCTCTCACCTGTTTGTCGCGCCAAGCTGGCTACGTCTGGCCACGTTCTTCCCTGGCCTAGTGATGGGCTTTTTGCGTTACCGCCACAACTCTGTGTTACCCGCCATTCTCTACCATGCGATTTGCAACGTATGGAGCGTCTGGTGGATGCCCCGCTGATCCCCCCCTCTGATTCATCGATTCATCCCCTCGTCCGCAGAAGCACTGGCGCCTCGCCGACGTCCTTAGCCGCCAGGGAATCAATTTCCTCCATCACCGAATCGGGCAGAAAAATTGACGGAAGTTGTTTGAGTCTCCTCAGCTCGTTCTTCAGATCCAGGATCATCGCGTTCGCCGCGGCGTTCTTTTCCTCCACGTTTTTCATGGCTAGCTTTACCCGCTGAACGCAGTCCTGGGCGAAACTCTCTACGTCGTGTTTTTCCTCTCGCGCTTGAGCGACGGCCTTTGCCTGTTTCTCAACCTCGACCGTGAGCGTCTCGTTGCTCTCCCGCAGTTGATTGATGGTGCGTATCTGAAGGTCGCGCTGGTATTCGAGATCCTCTTGCTCTTCAGCCATGCCCCGGCACCGGCGGAACAAAAATAAGCTCGCCGCCCCAGCGGCGCAAGATACACACAAAAGCGTGAACGTCACTATATTCAGTTCCATACAGTTAGCCCCTTTCCAGCGTTGCGCTCCCGGCGTTTTCCGAGCCTCGCCTTTTTTAAGGGAGAACAAACCCTTATGGGGCTTTGCCCCATGCCCCACTTAGGGGTTTACAACCCCTAAGAACCCCATTTGATCGGCGTTTTCTTAATTCTCGCACACTTAGCGAAGAAGCGCAAGGGTCGGGGCGACGTCCTCATGTGGGCGCGTCTTGTTGATGGAGTCCAGGGTTTTGATTTTTATTGATTGACCAACTCCATCACGGCAGGGTAGTCCGTCTTGCCGGAACCCAGCAGGGGCAGTTTTGGGACCGTCAGGATTTTCTTCGGTATCGACGCCTCCACATAGCCCAGGCCCTTCATGTACTCGTGAAGTTCATCGCGGGCGGCGTCCTGTTTTTCCGTGACGAGGATCAACCGCTCGCCCTTGCGTTCGTCCTGAACGGCCGTCATGGCGTGACCCACGCCCGGCCATAGACGCTCGATCTCCTCCTCCAAGGCTGTTAGGGAGAGCATCTCTCCTCCGATCTTGGCAAAGCGTTTCGCGCGTCCCTTGATGGTTAAAAATCCGTATTCATCCACGTGAATGATATCCCCGGTGTCGTACCAGCCGTTATCGGGAGGCTGGAGGACGCCAGGTCTATCGGCTTTCAGATAACCCAGCATCACGTTCGCTCCCTTGACGAAGAAGCGCCCGCCCTCCTCAATGCCTGGCACAGGCTCAACTCGCCAATCAACGCCAGGCATCAGGCGTCCCACTGCCCCAACGCGAAACGACAGCGCCGTGTTGGCCGAGAGGATGGAGGTCTCCGTAGCGCCGTAGCCCTCAATGATCCGAATACCGAACTTCTCCTCCCAGAGCTGGCGTGTGCGGTCCCGCAGCTTTTCCGCCCCCGCGAAGACGTAGCGCGCCCGATAGAAGTCGTAGGGGTGGGCGTTGCGGGCGTAGCCGTAGAGGAACGTGTCCGTGCCGAACACCACCGTCGCGTCAATGTCGTAGGCGATCTGGGGGATCAGCCGATAGTGCAGAGGCGTGGGATAATAAAAAGTTTTTATCCCTGTCAGAAGCGGCATAAGAGCGCCCACCACACAGCCGAAGACGTGAAACATGGGCATGGCGTTCATCACCACGTCGCTGGGAGCGAAGTCAATGGAGGAAACAAGTTGATTTCGATTGGCGATGATGTTGGCGTGGCTGAGAACAACGCCCTTGGGCGCGCCCTCAGAACCAGAGGTAAAGAGCGTCAGAGCCGGCGCGTCCGGGTCGCCCGCCGTGGCGGAGGCGGACATGAAGCGCGCCTTGAGCCGCGCGGCGATTTTAGCGAGCGCGCTGAACTTCGCGAAGTCCTCCAGCCAGACGATTTCAAGTCCATCTTCCTCCAGGGCCTTCACCAGGGACCCGAACTTCCCAGCCTCCACGAAACGCCGCGAGGTCACGACGGTTTTCACGCGGGCCGCGGCGGAACAGGCGAGGATGTTCTTTGCCCCCGCCGTGTAGTTGAGCATGGCGCTCACGCGGCCGAAACGCGACAGCCCCAGGAGCAGTGCCACGGTGGCGACGCCGCCCGGTAGAAGGAGCCCCACGTTCTCGCCCGCCCGCGTCTTGGGAACGAAGAGTTTTCCCAGCGCCAGAGAGGCCGCGGCCAACTGGACGTAGTTCACCTTTTTGCGCGTGGCGTCCACAGCCGCTACGCGCCCGCGCCCGTAGAGGTCCCGCGCCTCCAAGAACGCCTGAAAAAGGGTCTTTCGGTGGTCCGCTGTCCAGTAGGCGGCCTCACGCATCAAGTCGCTGAGGAAAGTCCGCGCCAGTTCCCGCCTTTTGCGACTGCGGGCTTCCTTGGGAATTTCGATGGAGCGAGGCGGCAGAAAGCTAAGGGTGATCTTCGGGAACCAGCGAAGCGGGAACTTTCCCGCTAGGTATGAGGCTCGGGAAAACTGCGCTCCTTCAATGCGGAGGGGCAGCAGCGTCGCTCCCGTCTTGTCCGCCAGCAGGGCCGCGCCGTCATAAATTTTCATGAGGCCGCCCGTGGTGGTGATGCGCCCCTCAGGGAACACCACGCAGCGCCCGCCGCCCTTCAACTCAGCAATAAGGCCTTTCATGGCGAAGGGGTTCGTGGGGTCCATGGGCCAGACGCGCATCAAGGCTAGGAAGGGCCGCGTCCAGCTCCAGGCGCGCGCGACGAATAGGTTGACGGCGAAAAGCGGCGGTTCGGGGAGGAAAAGCGCCACCAACGCCGGGTCCAGCAGCGAGACGTGGTTGGGCAGGATCAAGACGCGCTCGCCCGCCGTGTGGTAGTGCTCCATGCCCCGTACCTCCACTCGGAAAAGAAGCCGCAGGATGAACCTGCCAAGGGCGTAGAGCCCCCGTTTCCAGCGTGAATGCGCGTTCATTATAACGACGCCCCCTTTTGTCTGAGCCGCTCGCGGACGGCTCTGCGGATGACGAAGGCGGCCGCGACGGTGAGGACGGCCATGACAAGGAAAATGTCGGGGATGGAGAACCCCAAGGTCAAAAGCGCGCTGGTGCCTATGGCGGAGAGCACCATGAAGAACGAGTCCGTGATGTTTGTACAGGCGATGACCCCCGCCATGCGAGTTTCGTCGGTGCGGCTCTGAATGATGGCGTAGAGCGGAACGATGTAAAGCCCTCCTGAAAAGGAGATGGCAAACAGGCAGGCCAGCACCGCAAGGTTCTCCCTGAGGGACAGGAAGGCGAGAATTCCCATTTCTGGCGTGTTCGAGCTCAGGGGAGGGCGTTGACTTACTAGATACAGCAGGACGCTGGCTACGGACATGGCCGCCGCCGCCGCTGGGACGTGCCGGCCCGACACCTCACCCTTCAGGAGGCCGTTGCAGGCCATAGAGCCCAAGCCGACGCCCACGGAGAACGTCGCGAGGAAGAGCGTAGCCGTCTGTTCGTCAGCGCCGATGACGAGTTTGGCGTAGGTGGGGAACTGAGAGAGGAACGTGGCCCCCACCAGCCAGAACCAGGAGATTCCAAGGATGGAGAGGAAAATGTCCTTGTGTGGGGCCACGTCAGCCACGATTTTCGCCGTATCCCGGAGGATGTGGGGTGAAAGCTTCAGGTCGGGGGTGACGGGCTTCGTTTCGGGAATGTAACGGCTTGCCTGCCAGCCTGCCGCCGCGATGCCCACCACCAGGAAACTCGCCAGGTGAATGCCCGCGGAGCTCATGATCGAGAGCCCGCCGAAGATGGCGCCCGTCAGGATGGAGAGGAACGACCCCATTTGTATCAGGCCGTTCCCAGCGATGAGCTCGTCCTCAGCGAGATGCTGGGGCAGAATACTATACTTGAGCGGGCCGAAGAAGGTGGACTGCGCGCCCATCAGAAACAGAACGATCATCAGCAGGTGAACGTCCTCCAGATAGAACCCCACGGCGGCCCCTATCATGATGGCGATCTCCGCGAGCTTGATGATCCGTACAAGGAAGGAGCGTTCGTACTTATCGGCAAACTGCCCGGCCGAGGCGGAAAAGAGGAAGAAGGGCAAAATGAAGACGCCCCCGGCCACGTTGACCAGGATGCGGGCGTCGTACCCGGCTCTGTCGGCCAGGCGGTATGTGACCAGCATCAGCATGGCGCTTTTGAAAAAATTGTCGTTGAACGCGCCGAGAAACTGCGTCAGAAAAAGCGGCAGAAAACGTCTCGAGCGAAAGAGTGAGAATTGGTTCGGTGTCTGCACAATGTTCATCCCCTAAAATTTTTTTGCGAGCCGATTGCAACTATTCTACTCTACCGGTTCAGCGCCCGCTTTTGTCGATTTGACGCCGAAACCCCGCCTACATCGTTGATCCAATGGGGTTCTTAGGGGGTAGACGCCCCTAGGTACTGTCGTCACGAGATATTTATCATCTTATTATCTCTCCATAAAATATAACAGCGTAGGGGGAGAAGTATGTGGATAACGCGCGTCACCGCCACGATATATCAGACAGAGTCTGGAACCTTCTGGAGCCGCGCCTTCCCGGCAGGGAGGGCGCATGGGGAGGGAAAGCCAGAGATAACAGGTTGTTCATTAACGCTGTATTCTGGATTTTACGCGCCGGAGCGCCCTGGCGCGACCCGCCGCCAGACTACGGCGGCTGGAAAAACACGCGCCGCCGCTTTTGCCGATGGAGGGACAAGGGAATATGGGAGTCCCCGCTGGAGCGGCTGATAACTTGATAATATATTAACCTAAAATGGAGAAATTTCTAGCACTACACTTCATTTCGATCTTTCAATTGCAGCTTAAACTCTCGTTTTAAGCCAATATTCTCGAAGTGTCTTTGCCAGCTTCGGCTCTTTT
>JAITGK010000138.1 GCA_031280635.1 Synergistaceae bacterium | reverse complement strand
GCAGTATAAACATTCAAATCATGCTACATATGAGATTCAATATCACTTTGTGTGGATAACGAAATACCGTTGAAATTATTAAAAGCTACATAGAGAACCAACATGACGATGATGACAGTATAAAAATAGAGAGTGTTATTTAAAAAATGATATTTTTAAACTAAACACTTGCAGCACAATGATTTTGAAAAATAATGACACACGTGTTGAAAAACCATATGACACGCGGATTTGTCGCAATGTGATCATTACTTGGGCAACACTTTTGCTTGGCTCAAAGGAAGAGAGAAAGGAGAAAGGCTCGAATGATTGACCGGTACGCCAGCGCCGCGGTGTCTGAGATATGGAGCGACGAGAACCGCTTCGCCGTCATGCTACAGGTGGAACTCGCGGCGTGCAGAGCCTGGAGCGAAATGGGGAAGATTCCCCCAAAGGCTCTTGAAGACATTTTGGAAAAAGCGTCGTTTTCCGTCGCTCGTATCGCGGAAATAGAATGCTCCGTTCACCACGACGTCATTGCCTTCGTCACCGCCGTCGCCGAAAACATCGGCGAAAACGGGCGCTACGTCCACTTGGGCCTCACCAGCAGCGACGTGCTGGACACGGCCTCCTCCCTCATGTTGCGCGAGTCGCTTTCGTTGGTCAAAAAGGCGGTACTGGCCCTGGACGGGACTGTCGTGGAAAAGGCCAAGCGGTACAAGCGCCTGCCCTGCGTGGGGCGAACGCACGGCATTCACGCCGAGCCCATGAGTCTGGGCCTTAAGTTCCTGAACTGGCACGCTGAACTGGAGCGCGACCTAGAGCGCCTGAACCTGGCGGAGATCCAGATTTCTTGGGGAAAAATCTCCGGCGCGGTGGGGACTTACGCCCTGTGTCCTCCAGAGATCGAGGCGCGGGTATGCGAGATTCTAGAGCTCAAGCCCGCCCCTGTGTCCAACCAGATACTGCAGCGCGACCGGCACGCGAGCGTGATGAACGCCCTGGCCCTGCTGGGTTGCGGTCTGGAGCGTATGGCCACGGAAATCCGCCACCTTCAGCGCACGGAGCTGAGTGAGCTCCGCGAACCCTTTGGTAGCGAACAGAAGGGCTCCAGCGCCATGCCCCACAAACGCAACCCCATTAAAAGTGAGCGCGTCTGCGGCATGGCCCGCCTCCTGCGGGGTTATGCCCTGACGGCCATGGAGAACGTGGCCCTGTGGCACGAGCGCGATATCAGTCACTCCTCGGTTGAGCGAGTGATCTGGCCGGACGTGTTCCACACGGCCTACTTCATGCTTTCAGACATGACGGACGTCGTCCAGGGCTTGGTCGTGGATGAAAAACGGATGAGAGAGGACTTGGAGTTCACGGGAGGACTGATCTACAGTCAGCGGGTGATGCTGGCTCTGATCGACGAGCTGAAGCTCCCCAGGGAAACGGTCTACAAGATTGTGCAGGACAACGCCATGCGCACAGCGCGGGGTGAGGGGAATTTCCACGGCCTGTTGGCAGCGGACGAGCGCCTCAAGGGTGTGAAGGGGGAGTTAGAGCGGCTCTTCGACGTGGATTTCTACCTTCGGCACGTGGACCAAATTTTCGCTCGATTCGGCCTATAGAGCCCGTTCAGCGCTTCTTATTTGGAAAATGACTGAAATTTTGAATGAAAACGAGCCAAGCAGCTTTTGGAGGTAACGGAAGTGTCGAACGACGGTTATTACGACAAGGTTTTGGAAGCGTTGAATTATCTGCGTTCCGTCGCGGGAGACTTTCAGCCCCGGACGGCTATTATTTTGGGGTCGGGTCTGGGGAGCGTCTCTGAGGAAGTTAGTTCCCCACAGATCATCAGCGCCAAGGACATTCCTCATTGGCCGCGGTCCACGGCGCCGGGACACGCGGGGCAGGTGGTGTTGGGGAAGATTGAGGGCCGCCCCGTGGCCCTGCTCAAAGGTCGGGTTCACTGTTACGAGGGCTACAGTATGAGGGACGTTACCTTTTCCACCAGGGTCTTGGGCATGTGGGGCGTCGCCCAGTATATCGCCACAAACGCGTCGGGCGGGGTGGACACCTGCCTGAAGCCGGGCGACGTGGTGTTGGTTCAAGACCATATCAATCATATGGGGACCAACCCCCTGACGGGTCCCACAGAACCCCGTTGGAATGTGCGCTTCCCCGACATGACCCACGCCTACAGCCGACGCCTGCTGGATATGTGCGAGCGCGCCGCTATGGAAGAGGGCATTCAAGTGACGCGGGGCGTGTACATCGCCTTTTCCGGCCCCTCCTACGAGACCCCCGCGGAAATACGGATGGCCCGCGTCATGGGCGCGTCAGTGGTGGGCATGTCCACCGTGCCGGAGGTCATTGTGTCGAACGCGATGGGCATGGAAACCGCGGTGATCTCCTGCGTGGCTAACCTAGCGGCGGGCATGAGCGGCGAGCCTCTGACGGAGGAGGAGGTGTTGGTGGCGATGCAGTCGGCCTCCGGCAACGTAGGGCGGCTGATCTGCTCCTTGATGCGGCGTCTCGAGGACGATTTTTAGGTTCGTTCATGTCTAAAAACACGTTCTCGTACTGCCTATTGCTTTTGTGTGTTCTGTGGACCCTGCCCGCCCTGGGTTCCACGTCCGTGACCTTCCCGGAGACCTGGGATGTGGGGCAGGTATTCGCCGCCGCCATCTCGTCTCACTCGACTTTCGAGGCTCCGTCCATAGCCTGGTTGGAGCGCGCGGTTTCTCTCGACGTGGAGCCGGGACGGGAGGGACATGTGGCCTACGCGCTGCTGGGCTCCCACGTGCGGGACGTGAAGCCAGGTCTCTACCCGCTGGAATTTTCCTTCACCCAGGACGGCGAGCGTTTTGTCGTGAAAAGCACCGTGCGCCTGAAGGAGAGGAAATATTCCGAAGAGCATCTGAAGGTGGAGTCCAAGATGGTGAACCCACCCAAGAGCGAGACGACGCGCATCCAAAAGGAGGCCCGTCTGGCCGCCGCTGCCCGAAGAACCATGACGGTGAAGCGCCTTTGGACTACGCCGCCCGAGCGCCCCGTCGTCGGGGTTGTCACCAGCCGCTATGGGTTCCGGCGCGTATACAACGGCGTTCCCAGGAATCCCCACGCTGGCACGGACTTCCGCGCCCCCACGGGTACCCCCATCAAGGCCCCCTTCGCGGGGAAGGTGGTACTCACTGGCTTTCACTACTACTCGGGCGGTAGTGTGATCATCGACTCCGGTAACGGGGTCATCAGCCTCTTTTTCCACATGAGCGAGGTCTCCGTGAAGGAAGGAGAGGAGATCAGCAAAGGCCAGATCGTCGGCAAGAGCGGCGCTACAGGTCGCGTCACTGGCCCTCACCTGCACTATGCCCTCAGCCTTGCGGGGCAATACTGTGACCCTGAGCCCCTCTTCAGTACCAGCATCACGCAGCTCCTCCAAAACATGAAAACCACCGTTATCCGCGGCGAGGAGCGGACTCCCTGAGTCCTCGGATTTTGCTCCGCGTGGATTTATATCGGGTCGCGTAATTATGAACTCCAAAATAGCGTGTGAAAAGCTTCTAACTACAGCAAAAGTTTTGTTCATAAAAGAATCAACGACTCTAAGCGAGCTGGAAAAAAAGTGGGAAGGCCCACTACGGCGCTACGCGGAGCTCTTGGCCTCGTGTTCCTCCGCGCGCCTCACCGGGTCGCGGGACGCGGGTGAGCTTTACGCTTTTCACGTGAGGGATTGTCTCTGTTCCGTACCGCTGCTGCCTACGTCAGGAAGCGTCATCGACGTGGGCAGCGGGGGTGGGCTGCCGGGGCTAGTGTGGGCCATATGCCGCCCTGACCTTTCAGTGGCGCTCCTAGACAGCGCGCGGAAGAAGTGCCGCGCGCTGGAGGGGTTTCGTGACGCGCTGGGGCTCACCAACGTCTTCGTGACCTGGACCCGCTGCGAAGAACATGCCCTGACGGCACGGGAGACCTACGCCCTTGCCGCCGCCCGCGCCCTGGCTCATGTGGGCGTTTTGGCCGAGTATCTTTCCCCGCTCACGGTACATGGCGGTCGCCTGCTGGCCTTCAAGGGTCCCAAAGGTCCCGCCGAGCTTGTCCAGGTGGGAGACCAGTGGGACAAGCTTGGACTCTCTCGTCCCTACGTCCTGCCCTACGATCCCATGGCCAGAGCCGGAGCCGAACTGGAGAGGCGCGACTACTCCTTCATCATTTGGGAGAAAAACGCTCCTTGTCCATCCTTATACCCCCGCAAGCCCGGCCTTGCCCTCTCCAAAAATTGGTGGCATCAAGAGCAAGCTCATTGACGGCAAGACGAAAGGACGAAAGACGCCAAACAGACAAAAATATGAGTAATAGCCACAGTCCTCAAGCCAGCCTTGAGCATCTTGTGCGGTAACCGTTCTCAACGCTGCTCCAATATTATAACATCGCGCTTGGCGCCAACCTCGCCATCACGAAAGCCAGCATAGTTATTCGGTCGGCGCCATAATCTCTCAAAGCGGCAATCATCCTCATAAAAATGAACCCAGGCGTCACTGCCAGACAATTTCTCGCTCTTTTTATTTTGTAGGGTTAATATAAAAGAAAAGTATGAAGAGCTCATAAACCCTGACAATGCTGTATTATAATTATATATAGCGCATGCAAAATACGCTATAGACGGGCTACGACCCCTTTTTTGACAAGAGGGACAGAACTCAAAAGTCTTTTGAGGAGGTTTAGCATGGAGTTCGAGAGGATTCGCGGCAGGGTTGAAAAACTCCGGAGGCTGATGGAGGAGAATGGGATGGACGCCTTTGTCCTTTTCGTTTTCGAGCGACTGAACTCCGAGAGTTGCCACTATATATCGGGATTTCGGGGAAGCAGCGCGGTGGTGGTCATCGACGGCTGGCGGGAGCTGTTGGTCACGGATGGGCGTTACCGGACCCAGGCGACCCAGCAATCCCCCTTCGAGCTGTCTACGCTGACAGGTATTCCGCTCCCCGAGTTCGTCGTCAAGCTGGTGAACGAGCAGGGCTATCAATGTGTAGGGTTCGAGTCCGAGAAAGTTTTTCACAGTATTGTGGAGGGCTACCTGAGAAAGACGCGGACAGAGTGGAAGGACGCCTCATCCCTGGTTCCCTTCCTGCGGCGGACTAAAGACGCCAGTGAGGTGGACGCCATTCGCCGGGCGGGACTTATCGCGCGCCGGGCCTACGGTAAGGCGCTGGAGCAGGCGCGCGAGGGTATGACAGAGGCGGAGTTCGAGGGCATTCTGCTCCGCGAGATCAAGGCGGCGGGTGGAGAGAAGGGCTGGGCGCATGATGACTTTGTCGTGGTCTCAGGGGAGCGGGGGGCCTTGTGCCACGGACGCGCCACGCAACGACCTTTCGCTGTGGGGGACACTGTAACAGTCGATTATGGGGCCATGGTGGACGGCTACATGTGCGACGTGACGCGGAACTTCGCTATCGGTAGGGTTCAGCCGCGGGCTTTGGAAATAGGCCAAACGCTGGTGAAAGCTTATCAGGCCGCTGCCGCCGCGCTCCGACCTGGCGCGCTCGGCAAAGACATTGACGCCGTGGCGCGCAAGGTCATCGCCGAGGCGGGTTTCGAGGAAAACTTCCTCCACGGACTCGGACACGGCCTGGGACTAGAAATTCACGAGCCTCCCCGTTTGTCGCTCCTCTCAAAAGACGTCTTGCAAGTGGGGGACGTGGTCACCATTGAGCCCGGCATCTACATCGAGGGTTGGGGCGGCCTGCGCGTGGAGGACGACTACCTCGTCACCGAACAAGGGGCAAGCCCCTTGACCCATAACGGCTTCGCCGACGAGGAGCAATTTTACGGCCCCTCCCGTTGGTCGGGAGTTGAGCTTATCACGCGTTGAGAGCATGGCAAGGGGCAAGTCCCTTGACCCGTAACGGCTTCGCCGACGAGGAGTGATTTTACGGCCCCTCCCGTTGGTCGGGAGTTGAGCTTATCACGCGTTGAGAGCATGGCAAGGGGCAAGTCCCTTGACCCGTAACAGCTTCGCCGACGAGAAGCGATTTTACGGTCCCTCCCATCGGCTTAAATGGGGTTCTTAGGGGTTTGCGACCCCTAAGTCGGGGTTTGGGGCGAGGCCCCAAAGTGTTTCATCAGCGTTTCCTTTAATCTTTTTGATTTTTTTCATATGGATCTCTTGTCCAAATAGTGTATAATTTTCGACGCGAGGGAATGAGGCGTAAGCTGGTTTACGTCTTTGTCGAAACAGATTCGAGAAAGGGGAGCTTCAGCAATGATGACAGGGGAACAGTACGTGGAAAGCATTCGCAGCATGAAAACCGAGATTTATATGTTTGGGGAAAAGATCAGTAGCGCGGCGGACAGCCCCATCCTTCGACCGTCGCTCAACTCCGTCAAAGCCACCTATGACCTGGCGGAAAAGTCGGAATACGAGGACCTGATGACCGTAACCTCCCATCTCACCGGAAAGAAAATCAACCGTTTCTGTCATATTCATCAAAGCGCCGAAGATCTGATCAACAAAGTGAAAATGCAACGCCTGTGCGGCCAGAAAACCGCCGCGTGTTTCCAGCGCTGTGTGGGCATGGATGCCTTCAACGCCATTTATAGCACCACCTTCGAAGTTGACAAAAAGTACAATACCCCTTATTTTAATAATTTCAAAGAATATTTGAAAATGGTTCAGGAAAAAGACTTAACGGTGGACGGCGCTATGACCGATCCCAAGGGCGATCGCGGCCTCGCTCCCGGCCAGCAGTCCGACCCGGACCTGTACCTGCGTGTGGTGGAGCGGCGCGCCGACGGCGTGGTGGTGCGTGGAGCTAAGTCACATCAAACGGGCATCAGCAACTCCCATGAGGTCATCGTCATGCCTACCATCGCCATGAGGCCGGAGGATAAGGACTACGCCATCTCCTTCGCCGTCCCCGTGGACACCAAGGGTATTTTCATGATCGTGGGCCGTCAAAGCTGCGACACCCGCAAGCTAGAAGGCGGTAAAATCGACATGGGCAACAGCGAGTTCGGCGGCATGGAAGCCCTGGTGGTGTTCGACAACGTGTTCGTCCCCAATGACAGGATATTCCTGAACGGCGAGACCGATTTTTCCGGCGTGCTGGTGGAGCGCTTCGCGGGCTACCACCGCCAGAGTTACGGTGGGTGTAAGGTGGGCGTGGGTGACGTGCTCATCGGCGCGGCGGCCCTGATCGCGGACTACAATGGCGCGGCCAAGGCCAGTCATGTGAAGGACAAGCTCATTGAAATGACGCACCTCAACGAGACGCTGTATTCCTGCGGCATCGCTTGCTCAGCCCAGGGCTCCAAGACCGAGTCCGGTAACTACCTGATCGACATGCTGTTGGCTAACGTCTGCAAACAGAACGTCACGCGCTTTCCCTACGAGATCGCGCGCCTGGCCGAGGACATCGCGGGGGGCCTGATGGTCACGGCTCCCTCCGAGAAAGACCTGCGCCACGAGAAACTGGGACCCTACGTGGAGAAGTACCTGAAGGGCATAGACGGTGTGCCCACCGAGTACCGCCTCCGCGTTCTGCGTCTCATCGAGAACCTGACGCTGGGAACCGCGGCGGTGGGTTACCGCACGGAGTCCATGCATGGCGCGGGCTCCCCCCAGGCCCAGCGGATCATGATCGCGCGTCAGGGCAACATCGCGCAAAAAAAAGACCTGGCCAAGGCCATAGCGAAAATCGACAAAAAGTAACGCCCCGTTTGGGGAACGCTCCGTCCAGGTTGGGAAAAAATGGCGGTCATTGCGGTCAAATACTGCGGCGGGTGCAATCCTCGCTACGATCGTGTAGAGTTCGCGCGGAGCCTGCAAGCGGACTTTCCGGAACTAGAGGTTGTTGGCGCGGACGCCGCGGAGCCGGATTTCGTCCTCGTCGTCTGTGGCTGTCCCGTCCGTTGTGTTCAGCATGAGCGGCTGACGGGGCGACGGGGAAAATTTGTCGCCGCCTCGTTGGAAGACCGGGAAGCCCTTTACGCGGCTTTGGTCGGAATACGTTAAGAAATCGCTAAAAAACATGGTTCAACGTTCAGGGAGGCTGTTACAGCGCGGCTGGGGCAAGGTTTTTTCCGCCTTCGCGCTGCCCTCCCTGATTTTGTGGAAGCGGCGTTTTTTTATCTCAGGCGTTTTTTATCTCATATGATGGGAGTTGAGGCTATGGATTGGAAATCGCTTTACAAAGAGCGGCTCACCACCGCGACCGAGGCGGTGAAGCGCATCAAGTCCGGTGACCGGGTCGTGATCAGTCACGCGGTGGGGGAGCCCACCTACCTTGTCGATGCCATGGTGGAAAACAGGGAGGCTTACCGGGACGTGGAGATCGTCCACATGGTGGCGATGGGTAAGGCGGCCTACGCCCAGAGCGGCATGGAGCCCTACTTCCGCCACAACGCGCTGTTTGTGGGCGGATCCACGCGGGAGACTGTGAACAGTGGCCACGGGGATTTCGTTCCGTGCTATTTCTACCGTATCTCCAACATGTTCACGAAAACCCTGCCGCCGGACGTGGCTCTCGTCCACGTGTCGCCGCCGGACAAGCACGGCTGGTGCAGCTGCGGCGTGTCGGTGGACTACTCCAAGGAGGCGGCGGAGGCGGCCAAGATCGTCATTGCTCAGGTCAACAAGCACATGCCGCGGACCCTGGGCGACACGTTTTTGCGTGTGTCCCAAATGCACCACATCGTGGAACACGACGCGCCCCTCATCGAACTAGCCCCGCCGAAGATCAGCGACGTGGAAAAGGCCATCGGCGAGAACTGCGCGAAGCTGATCCAAGACGGCGACTGCTTGCAGCTGGGTATCGGCGCCATCCCCGACGCGGTGCTTCTCTTCCTCAAAGGCAAAAAAGACCTAGGAATCCACAGCGAGATGATCTCCGACGGCGTGGTGGAGCTCGCCGAGGCGGGCGTCATCACCAACGCGAAGAAGAACTTCAACAAAGGGGTGTCCATTGTGAACTTCCTGATGGGAACCCAGCGCCTCTACAACTACGTAGACGACAATCCCGCCGTGAGTATGCACCCGGCCAGCTACGTCAACGACCCCCTTATAGCCGGGCGGAACGACAATTTGGTATCCATCAACTCCTGCGTTCAGGTAGACCTTCTGGGGCAGGTGTGCTCCGAGACGGTGGGAACCACCCAGATCAGCGGGGTAGGCGGACAGGTGGACTTTGTCCGCGCCACAGCCATCAGCAAGGGCGGACGCTCCATCATCGCCATGCCCTCCACGGCGGCGAAGGGGACGGTTTCCAAGATCGTTCCGGCGCTGGACGAGGGGGCCGTGGTGACCACCAGCCGCTGTGACGTGCAGTACATCGTCACGGAGTACGGCATCGCCGAACTGATGTACCATACTGTGAAGGACAGAGCGCGGGCGCTGATCAACATCGCTCATCCGAACTTCCGCGAAAGCCTGAAAGAGACCTTCGAGAAACGTTTTAAGGCGAAATTTTGAGCGTTTTCATGAAACAGAGCCGTCGGCTCTATTGAAAGAGGAGATTTGTTATGGCAAGAAAAGACGGAGAGGAACAGAGCTACATTCCGCTGGGGATATTCAAGCTTCGCATTCCCTTTATTCACTACAGGTTCGAGATACCGGAGGCGATCCAGGCGATACTGATGTGCGCCACCTGCCTGGGGGCCATTCCAGTTTTGACGGAGTACCTGGGAGTTTCCTACGAAATCGCCTGGTCGATGGTCATCATCAACGGCGCGCTGTACTTCCTCCACGCGCTTTTGGGCGACCCGGTGGTACCCGGCTGGATCACGCCGGCGATTCCGGTGGTCTTGGGCTACTTGACCACCAACTACCCTATTGGTCCGGAAAGGATCAAGGCTCTGGTGGCGCTTCAACTTATCGTTGGTCTGATTTTCTTCGCAATGGGCGTCACAGGGGCGGCCAAAAAGCTCATTGAATCCATCCCCGCTTCCCTTCAGGCCGGAATCCTCCTGGGCGCCGGCATCGCGGCCGTCATCGGTGAGTTCGCGGCCTATGCTCCCAGCGCCGCCATTCCTCGCTTCAACACCTACAGGTACTCGATCACCATCTGCACCTTGCTGGCATACTTCATTCTGTTCTCGGACAGTTTCAAGCGACTGAGGAAAAAGAACATCCTGTTGGACATGTTCGGCAAGTACGGAATGCTGCCGGCTGTGCTTCTTGGCGTTATCCTAGGGCCCATCTTCGGCGAGATCAAGGTTCCGGATATCGCGATTCAGCATGGCGATTCGTTCTTTTTCTTCATCCCCAGCCTCGACCAGTTGCTCTCCGCCGTCAGCCCGTTACGGCTGGGCTTTCCTAGCGCCCAAATGTTTCTGGCCGCCATTCCCACGGCCATCGCGGCGTACATCATCGCGTTTGGCGACTTCGTCACCACGGACGCGCTGATCGGCGAGGCTAGCAAGTCCCGCGAAGATGAAATCGTGGATTTCAACCCCAACCGCTCTAACCTAATCAGCGCGGCGCGTAACTTTATCATGGCCATCGTCGCGCCCTACACCCAGCTTTGCGGTCCGCTGTGGGCGGCGGTAACGGCCTCCACGGCCCAGCGGTACAAGGAAGGGCGCGGGGCAATGGACTCCATTTTCAGCGGCGTTGGCACGTTCCGCATGATCACGGCCCTCAGCGTCGCTATCATCCCCATCGCGACGCTATTGCGCTCCGTTCTGCCAGTGGCGCTGTCTATCACGCTGCTGGTTCAGGGTTACATCTGCGCCGGACTGGCGTTTAAGATGTGCAAAACCGACATGGACCGGGGCATCGCGGGCGTTATGGGCGCGGTGTTGGCGTCGAAGGGCGCGGCTTGGGGGCTGGCGGTGGGGATCATCCTCCACTTCCTGCTGGCTTTCAACCCAATGAGGAAGCTAGAGAGTAAGTAGCGTCAGGGCCGCTCATTATTTGGGCGGCCGACCTCCCACGCCGCTACAGGCGATGAAAATCGCGACTCCGCCAACGGGCGGCGTTACACTCAAACGCGAGGAAAAAAGAAAGATTGGTACAGAACGGATTTCTTTTGAGCTTCCGTGTTATAGTACCTCTCTCCTTTCGTTTCCAACAAGGTAGAAAGGTGAGATCTGAACAACGAAGTCCCCAGGCCGTAGCGACCTTCTGGTAGCTTGCCCCCCGCGCTCTCCAAAAGGGTCGGCGCCAAATCAAAAGCGGCGTAGGCCCGGCGCTGAGTGTTTTTGTTGATTTTGTCGATGTTAAACGTGGAAGCCGGGTTGATGAAAACGTTGTATATCTCTCGGTCATCGGGCATGGATATGCCGCCGACCTTGGAGGTCATCGCCAAATGGTCGCCCAACACGATGACGGTGGTGTTCGCGGCAAAGTCCTGTTCTTGGGTCCAGCGAACAAAGTCAGAAACGATCCAATCGCTTTCGGCCAAGGAGTCGCGGTAATCTCCCCATTCTTCCGAGATCAAACGCTCAAAAAAACCTCCTTCCGGCGCGTGAGTGTCGGACGTCTTGATAATGGCGAAAAATGGGCGCTCTTTCATGCTTGAAAAATGACGTTTTACGGCTTCGAAGAGCTTGAAATCTGGCATACCCCATCCTCTGAGTTCCAATGGAACGCCGCGCGACTGTTCCTTGAAGTATGGCAAGTCGCGGATATTGGGTCGCTTCAAGTGCGTGTTAAAAATGTTTTTCCCCCCAGCGAAATTCGTGTCATAACCGGCAAAAAAAAACACGTCGTATCCATGTTTTTCCAGAATTTCAAGGAGTGAGCCGGCGGAGGGCAAAAAAAGATCGCTGAAGAAACCATAACGATTGATGTCAAAAGGCAGAAACAGAGGCAGGCCGAACAGATACGCTGTCATGGCGCTGATAGTCGCGCTTGTGCCTGAAACTTGTTTGTATCCATAAAACGATAGGTTCTTTTCGCGCAAAGAAAATAGGCCGGGCATGATTTTTTTGCCAAACAGCTCTTCATCATTGAAAGTTTCCTCAAGGGACTCCGCCAAGATAAGGATGACGTTGTTTTTTGCGTCAAAAACCACGTCCTCGGCCTCGACGCGTCGATAACGCTCCTCATACAGCGAGGTGTATTCATGTCGCGACTTTGAAAACAGCCCAAGCCTTCTTCCATAGTAGGCATTGACCCCTAGAAACAACGCGGGAGAGAAAACAAGAAGACCCAAATACGCCACGCTTCTCTCGGCTTCACGCTCGCGCGAACTCCACAACAAGAGGCACACATAGATTCCAGTAATCAGAAAAGACGACAGAACGCGCTTGGAAAGGCTCAGTACCAATCGTGGGTTGACGCCTGTTATGGGCAGCGCCAAAGTCAACACGATCTCCTCTATGGACCGCAGACCAAAACGAGCGTTGATCCAGAGCGTCACCGCTAATTCCAGAACAGCGAGAAAAAAAAGAAACACCATAAAGGCGTTCGTAACATAGTAAAGAGAAAAAAGAACTCCCGCGAGCGCGCATAGCGCATAGCCTCTCCTCTCCTCTCCTCTCCTCTCCTCTCCTCTCCTCTCCTCTCCTCTATCATATTGTATTGAATTTCGCATCGGCTATCTCACCTATCCTCATTCATTCGAGTTCGCGTTTAGGCTCCTTGCTCAGGTCTTGAGGACTTCCAGCAGTTCGTTCAGGTCTGTTGTGGATCCCGCGCGGCGACGCAGTTCCCTGGAGCCGCGCGTGCCCTTCAGCGCCCCCGCCATCAGCCGTTTGATCAGGACTACGGCCCCTCTGGTACCGCAAAACTGGCGAGCCCGTTCTCCTAGGCGTTTCAGTTGCTCAAGCCTCTGTTCCCGCGTCGGGTTTTTCAGCGCTAGAGGGATGGGATAACCCAATGCCGAAAGCGCCTGTGGAAACAGGTAGGGGTCCGCCAAAGCGCCCCTGGCGAGCATCACCCCAACGCAGCCCATGCCCAAATATTCCTCTATGTCCTCCACCGCGTAGACATCGCCGCTGGCGGAGATTTTTCCGGGAAAACGGGCCGCCGCCCAAGTCACGACCTGACGGTCGGCTTGACCCTCGTAACGCTGGGGGGGAGTGCGCCCGTGGACGCACACGTTGTCCGCTCCCGCCTCCACAAGCCCATCGACGAAGCGGAGGGTCTCCGGTATTTCAGACAGTCTGCGGGTTTTCACCCAGACGGGGAGTCCCAGGCGTTTCAAAGAACGAGTCATCTCGAAGGCGGTCTTTGGTGTTTTCATGAGGGCCGCGCCCGCGCCTTGCCTCGTCACCTTCGGCATGGGACAGGCCATGTTGATCCCCAGGGCGGCGAAACGGTGGGGACCCAACCGCGCCACGGCCGCTTGCGCCCCCCGCGTCATCCTGTCCGCGTCGCCGGAAAAAAGCTGCAAAACCACAGGGGACTCGAGGAGGTCGGAAAAATCGCCGCTTTCCTTGTCCTTGGGGAGGAAATTCAGCATGTTTTGGGTCTTGAGGTTACCTTGGAGCAACCCCGCGCAGCTCACCATTTCCGTGTGAGTCAGGCCGGCCCCCAAGCGCGAGAAAAACTCCCGCGCTGGAGCTGTCGTCACCCCAGCCAGCGGCGCGAGCCACAACGGATTGGCCAGAATCAGTCCCCCGACCGTTACAGAGCCGGGGCCGGGTTCCGTCTCGCTCATTTTTTTTGGACGCGTTCATGAATTAGGCGCAGGCCGTCCAGGGTCAGCCAGGGATCCACGTAGTCAATGGTCCGCGCCAGTCTCGCCATCAGCTCCGCATGTCCGCCCGTGGCGACCACCTTCGCCCAAATGCCCAGTTCTTGACGAATTTTTTCAACCAAGCGATCGGTCAGGCCCGCGTTGCCATGAAGGATGCCGGACTGAGTGGACTCGTTGGTGCTACGCCCAATGACGGAGGGGGGCAGTTCCAACCCCACCTGGGGCATTTTAGCCGCGCGACTGAAAAGGGCCTGGACGCCCGTGAGCAGGCCGGGGGCAATGACGCCGCCCAGGTACGCTCCATCTGGCGAGACCACGTCCAGGGTGATGGCCGTGCCATAGTCTACGACGATCAAGGGAACTCCGTACTTGTGACGTCCTCCCACCGCGTTGACAATCCGGTCGGCCCCAACCTCTCGAGGCGCGGCGTAGCGGATCTCCATGCCGATGTCGGTGAAAGCGTCCACGGTCAGACACTCGACGCCCAGATAGGTCTTGACCGCGTCGCGGATGGGGGCGTCTAGGGACGGGACCACGCTGGACAGTATCGCGCTGTCGATGAGCGGCCTGACGGGCAGGGTGGAAAAAAGCGTCAAAAAATACACCCCGAACTCGTCCGAGGTGTGCAGAATGGAGGATAGTCGCCAGTGAGCGATCAGGCTCTCTCCGTCGAAAACGCCGACCACCGTGGTCGTGTTTCCCGCGTCCATGACCAAAAGTATGATGAACTCCCCCTTTTTTTCGCTTTTTGCGTTTTTTGTGTTTTTGCCCGATTCGTAAAATATATTATACTCCAACCTTCATTGTCGAAACAAACGCGTTATAGCGGGTTATATAGTCACGCGCGGAAAAGGGCCAACGGCTCTAAGTAGGAAAAAGCCAACGGCTCTGGGTAGAAAAGGGCCAAAGGCTCTGACGATGTGAAGATTTGCCATGACTGAGCTCATTATCTAGGCGAAAATACCTAGGCGAACAATGCGAACCCAGTTACTACAATAGTTTAGCTGAAGTTTACGCATTTATCATGTGGGACAAGGATTTCTGCTTGTCATTCTTGAGGCGCGGTGATAATATTTATTAAAGCTTGGGTTGAACGCTACGTTTCGAGGATTTTATTTATCATGAGAGATGTTTGATTGGGCGTCCGCGTTTGGTGTGTGGAATAGCTATCCTTAACGGGGGATAGCTATTTTTTCTCAATCGCGTTTTTGGTGGACGCCTGTGGGCTCCGCCGCGTTTTGGACGGTTTGTTTTGTCTACTTGAAAGGGGGATTGGGAATTGTCTCCAAAAGGGGTTCACTTCATCGTTGAGGCTTCAGGGTGCGGCGGAGTCATAACCGACGTGACGAGGTTGCAGGACATCCTAGTCGAAGCGGCCAAACAGGCGAACGCGCAGGTGTGGTCTGTTTCGTTCAGCCGTTTTCCGCCCAACGGGGTCAGCGGCGTGGTGGTCATCAGCGAGTCGCACCTGTCGGTGCACACATGGCCGGAGGAAAACTACATGGCCCTCGACATCTACACCTGCGGGGCAAAAAGTATGCCGTTCAAGGCTGTGGAGTACGTCCTAAAAATGGTCAACGCGAAGCGCAGCCATATCACGGAGATCACGCGGGGCCTCGACGACAACGACCAGATTTTTTACCATTCCTTCATCACCTGGGAAGAGATCCTCAAAAAAAATGGGACACAGAATGACTGATGTCAACTTATATGTAAAAAGGAAGGGGAGAAGAACGGGGTGTTGGAAGCGCCGAGCGGACAAACGCGCAAAGGAAGACTTTTTGTTCTTGGCGGACCCAGCGGTGTGGGCAAGGGAACGCTGAGGGTACAGGCGCTGGCGGATATTGATGGACTGAACTACTCCATATCCTGCACAACGCGCAAGCCCCGCGCTGGGGAGCGCCATGACGTGGATTACCATTTCATCACCCATGAGGACTTCGAGGACAAGGCCGCGCGAGGGCTTTTCTTGGAGTACGCTACTGTCCACAAGGATCGATATGGCACACTGCGCGAGGACGTCGTCCGCGAGTTGGACGCGGGGCGCGACGTCCTTCTTGAAATCGACGTGCAGGGCGCGTGGCAGGTTCGAAAACTTTTGCCGGAGAGTGTGCTGATCTTCATCGCGCCGCCCTCGCTGGAGGCGTTGGAGGAGCGGTTGCGCCTTCGCGGAACGGAGTCTGAGGACAAAATCAAGTTGAGGCTCGAAAACGCGAAGAAAGAGATGGAGCAGTCCTCAGGCTATGACCACGTCATCGTCAACGACGTTCTGGACCGCGCCTCTAAAGAACTGCGAAAACTCATCCTCTCGGAGCGCTCTCCCTCCCCCTGACAAAGATTTCCTCGTTGTGATAAAATGAATCACCAGAATTTTTGTTATTGTTTTTCGTGTGAAACGCGATAGGGTAAACGGGAGGGACACTTTTAGATATGAAGATCTTTTTGTCGCTGGTTCATGTCTTCCTGTGCGTGGCGTTGATAGCGGCCGTGTTGTCGCAACACCGTAAACAGGGGGGCTTTGGTGGCGCTTTTGGCGGGGGAACTCAGATGGATGCCGGGCAGTGGCAGCGCTTTACAAGCCTCACCAAGCTGACAATCGTTACGGCAGGGCTTTTTATGCTGAATTCCATTCTGTTGCTTCTGACGCGGAGCCGTTGAGTGTACCTCGATATAAACGAAGTGGGTCGAAAATGCTGAATTCCCTAAGGGACGTTGATGTTTTCAAGCCAGGGGACGGGAGGTTTCTGAGCGCTACCCACGAGGAAATACGCTCCGGGGTCACAACGGACATTTACTTCATCAACACCAGGGACGTGCTGGCGGCGGTGGGACGCCTGGACGTCCCGGTGACGGCGGAGGTTTTTGCCCGTCGGGATGGCCTTTTCGCCGGGCTGGGAGAGGTTCTTGAACTGTTGAGGGACTGTCCTCTTGAAATTGAGGCGCTTTCAGATGGAGAGCGCTTTTCTCCTAAGGAAACCGTGTTGCGTATCCGGGGTTCCTACCGCGATTTTGGACTGTTCGAGACGACTTTGCTGGGTTTTCTGTCCAGCTCTAGCGGCTGGGCGACAGCGGCGCGCCAGTGTGTGGACGCGGCTGGGGGCAAGCCGGTACTTTCCTTTGGAGCCCGTCACGCGCATCCTTCCGTCGCGTCCGTTATGGACAGCGTGGCGGTAAAGGTTGGCGGATGCGTGGGGGCAAGCAGCGTTCTTGGCGCGAAACTTGCCGGAAAAGAACCCTCCGGGACGGTTCCTCACGCGGCAGTGCTCATCATGGGGGACACGCTTTCCCTGGCAAAAGCCTACGACGCGGAACTTCCTGAACGTGTAGCCCGTATTTTCCTGGTGGACACTTTCAAGGACGAGGCGGAAGAATCGCTTCGCCTGGCGGAGGCCCTGGGGAAAAAACTCGACGCCATACGCCTGGATACGCCTGGAGAGCGTGGGGGCGTCACGCCCGACCTGGTGCGGGAGGTTCGTTACCGTTTGGACGCGGCCTCCTTTCAACACGTGAAGATCGTGGTATCGGGAGGACTGACCCCTGGGCGCATCACCGAGCTTTCCGCGCTGGGCGCCGACGTCTTCGGGGTGGGAAGCTTCATCGCCCACGCTCCGCCCATCGACATGACCTTGGATATCAAGGAAATTGAGGGACGCCCTGTGGCGAAACGGGGAAGATTGCCAGGAGTTCTTGCCAATCCCAGTCTCCTTCGTGTAAAATAGAAAAGCTCTGTTTGTAGGGCTCTGTTTATTGATTGTTCAGATGTGTTTGAAAGAATGAGGAGGAAACAGGATGGCAGGTAGCGGTTCCTACTTGGCTAAAAAAGAAAACGTGGAAAGACAGTGGTTTGTGGTTGACGCCGCGGACAGGTCAGTGGGTCGTTTGGCGGCTCAGATTGCGCGTATATTGACGGGAAAGCACAAGCCCACTTTCACCCCTCACGTGGACACGGGCGATTTCGTGATTGTGGTGAACGCTGGCAAGGTGAAACTGACGGGCAGAAAGGGTGCGCAGTCCCACTATCATTATCATACTGGGCACAGCGGCGGATACCGTTCAATCCCGTGGGAAGTTCTGCTTCAGAAGAAGCCGGAGTTTCTGTTTGAGCACGTTGTGAAGGGAATGCTCCCAAAGACGCGCCTCAAATACGGTCGAAAACTGAAGGTTTACGCGGGCTCCAACCATCCCCACGCTGCCCAGTCGCCCACGGCGCTCGATCTTTAGGATTTGGACGGGAGGAAAAAAAGCATATGCGGCAAGACACCAACTATTTTTGGGGGACCGGACGACGCAAGAACGCCCTGGCGAGGGTGCGTTTGCGTCCAGGCAGCGGTGAAATCAAGATCAACGACCGAACGGTGGAGGATTATTTTCCCCGTTTGGTTTGGCAGTCTCAGGTGACCCAGTCCCTGAAGGTCGCGAGCCTTGAGGGAAAGGTGGACGTTTTCATTCGCGCCTCAGGCGGCGGCTTGACGGGTCAGGCCGGGGCGGCCAAGATGGGTATCGCCCGGGCGTTGATCAAATTGAACCCCGACCTTCGCGCGGCATTGAAGAAGGAGGGCCTTTTGACCCGTGACCCGCGTATGGTCGAGCGCAAAAAGTTCGGCCAAAAGGGCGCGAGAGGCAAACGCCAATACTCCAAACGCTAAGGGGCGCAAGGGGCGGGGCCCCTTGATCCCCTCTATCGTAGGGGGACACTTCTCCGCCCCTCCC
>JAITGK010000121.1 GCA_031280635.1 Synergistaceae bacterium | reverse complement strand
AAATATCCTCTTCCCCACAAATGTTGACCTCAGCACCTTTTCTTCAATTCAGGAAATTCGTCTTGCAACAGTCGTGACGACCTCCCTTTTATGTAGCATGACTCGAATGTTTATACTGTTGCACTCCCATCACCTCTTGAAATTACACTATCACACTTTTCAAAAGAGCCTGCTGAAAGCTCTCCGGCTAAAGCCGGAGGTTTTTACCTACTACATGGAAAATAAAACACTCTCTCTTTTGCGTCACAGAGAAGTCTGCTATACTCAATTAGGCGATGCTCGTGGAGAAACAAATACAGGTGTAGCGTTGTTGCCTGTTCCTCCGTAGGTACGGAGTGTACAAGAAAATGCTTTGTAGGAGGTTAAATCGATATGAACCCCATCATTGCCGAACACTGGGGAGCGGAAGACCACGAGCTGCCCGGCTTTAATTGCATTGTGTACCCAGACGGAACTATCACGATATTGGATTGTTACAGCATTCAGGATTCTGTTACAAAAGAATACGAACTGTTTTGCCGACCGTTGTGCGACACGACGATAGACAGTATCGAAAAATATGAAGCCTCGGATTGGACAGGTGTGGACCAATGGGCGAGAATTGATTACCAAGGCGGCAGTGTGATTGGCGGCGACGGCGCGATGGGCAACGAGGGATTTATCGCCTGCACCAGCGAGAACAACAATTTATTATGGGGAATTTTCTTTTCGAACACCAACCCAATAAAAAGTTTAAACATCGAAGGTCATTTGTTGATCGCAATCAATGAGCATTCGGAAATACGAATTGAGATCGATCTGGAAAACCTTACGAACATAAAAATGACGACTATTCAACGAACGCCACAATTAAAGAGCCAGACAAGCGCTTGAAAGAGATTTGCAACAGACTTGATATTACGACAACGCGATGGGAAAGCCAACGGCTTTAGCCGTTGGATGAAAATCGCAACGCCGCCAACGCGCGGCGTTCGTTTTGTCTTTTTTGCCTTCTTGCCGCATATCTATATTCATGCTAAAATTCCTTCTAAAATTCCTTTCACGGAGCGCTCTTTTTCAGCAACCTGAAACGTGAAGTCAGAACGTCCCCTCCGGGTTTCAAAAAAGTAAGAAGATACCGTTAGTTCACTTTGAAACAAGCTGGGTATAAACTTCTTGACGGCAACGGCATTCTCATCGTGGGACGTAAGTATAAATCCTTTAAATTCTTTGAGATTGTGGAAAAATAAAGATTATCACAATCAAACGGGACGCGCTGGGCGATTGCTGGCTCTACTTCGTGACAAACTAGGAACGCGAAGCGAACGAGGCAAGATCGGGTGAAAGCGTTGGTCTTGATTTCGGCTTGAAAACATTCCTCACCACGTCAGAAAGAGAGAAGATCTAATCACCTTTGTTTATGCGTCAGGTTTCCGACAAACTCAAGAAGCTATCACGAAAACTCAGCGCGAAGAAACGAGGAAGCAACAACCGCGACAAAGCAAGACTCAACCCTGCCAGAACACACCGAAAGGTAGCGAATCAGCGCAGAGACTTTCACTATAAACTGGCGCTAGCTCTTGTACGGCGGTACGCTTTCATCTTCGTCGAGGACTTGAAAGTGATGCAACGCATATGGGGCCGCAAAGTCTCGGATCTTGAACACGCTCTAAAACTTTGCGCCTGTATTTTTGAGCGGCCGACCTCCCACACCACCGTATGTACGGTGCCGTATACCGCGGTTCGTGTTTAACTTTAATACTCCTTTAGCTTTTACAGATTGTCCAATAGACTTTTTACTTTATTTTCAAATTCTTTTGCGTCACAAAGAAGTCTGCTATACTCAATTGGATGATGCTTGTGGAGAAACAAATACAGGTGTAGTGTTGTTGCCCGTTCCTCTGCAGGTACGGGGGGGATGTGACGTTGGGCAGCGAGTGATCACTTCGGCGTGTGTAAGTAATTTCCATATGGCTTTGCTCCTTTCGAGTTTGTAAGGGTTTTGGTGTCCGTCCACTTGTGCCGCAAGCGGTTGACTGCCATTCGTCGCGCGATTCGGAAACCATCCCTCACAATATCAGCCTTTGGAATTTGTTTAGCGCTTCTCTACTTAGGAGAGGAAGATACATGCTTTTTGATAAATCAACAAGGCAAACTCTATTCTACCAGGGATTCTCATATGATAAAAGGAGCATTGATTGTAATTTACCTAATATTCTGAAAAATACTTCAATGAATACGAACTTCGGCCGCCAGCAAGAGGTCCGCGCCTTGCCTGCGTTCCCTTAGGGTCGTTGGCTCTTTTATGCGCAAAGTTTTTGCCGTTTATATCCGGCTTTTGGTCTCTTGTTTTTGCGTATGATTGTGCAACCCACTATAAAAGACATGGCGCGGCGGATTCCAGAGTGGAAACACATCGCACTGTCCAGCATTGGCGGCAAAACGACGGACGCGGCACGCTCCAAGGGCGGTAAGCGTTTGGCCTGGAAGATAGCCTGGGATGCCAGGGATAAACGCGTTTTTCACATCGACTTGGCGCCGTTGGAACAGACGCTCCAGGCCACAGGCTGGAGCAGGGGGAAAATCGTGTCTTTAAAGCGTCTTTTCCACAAGGCGAACTCCCTGACTGCCTTGATAGACCAGGATTATCGCGCCGCGTCCACGATTCGGGAGTCCCGCGGCTATTACGGGGTGGACTACACTATCGAAGCGTTCCAGACCTTAGAGGTACTGGCCGGACATCCCTTTCTCTTCAACGAGGAGGGCGGGCGAGTGGAGGTGGCGGCGGACGAGCCGCGCTTGATGGCGACCGAGGAATCCGGGTATTACCACCTGAGGCTTGTACCCTTCCCGGAGAACGGAAACCAGCGGTACATCGTTCACGAGGACGGACCCAATTGCCTGCGCGTTACCCGTTTCGAGGAACGCCACGTTAAGATAGCGAAAATGTTGGGCGAAAACGGGATTTTCCTCCCGGAGAGGGTCAAGGATACGCTGTCGCAGACTCTGGGCAATCTGGCGTCAGTGGTTACGATCCACTCCAATATCAAGGGAGCAGTGGAGGGTGTTCAGCAAGTCAAGGCGGACACGCGGCTTTACGTGCAGATTCAGTCCATGGAGGAGGGGTTGGACGTCGAGGTGGCGGTACGCCCCCTAGGACCCAACGGCGCTCCCTGTCGGCCAGGCGTGGGGGGAAGCTGCATCTTCGGCCTGGCGGACTCTAGGCGTGTGTATGCAAAGCGCGACCTAGACGCTGAGAAGGACGCCTTCATGCTGACCCTGCGTAGCTGCCCTGCCCTCATTGACGCTGAACAGACGTCGGACAAACGGTGGCGCCTCAAGACGCCGGAGCTGGCCCTGGAGTTCCTGGCGCAGGTTCAGGAGCTGGGCGACTTGGTGGTGACGGAGTGGCCCAAAGGACAGACGATGCGTGTGGGACCGCCGATAACCATGTCCTCCCTGCGGGTGACGGCGCGCGGCGTTCAGGACTGGTTCGCGCTCTCCGGCCAGGTGCGGATCGACGAGTCCCTGGTGTTGAGCATAAAAGACCTGATGGGGCTTTTGAAGGTGGGGCATGGGCGTTTCCTGCCTCTGGGGGACGGGCGGTTCGCGGCCTTGACGAAGGAGTTCCACCGGAGGCTGGAGGAGCTGGCGGCCTTGGGAGACCTCAAAGAGGACGAAGCGCGCGTCTCACCCCTGGCGGTGGAGCTGCTGACGTACTTTGCCGAGGCGGCGGGGTCCTTCGAGGGCGACGCGGAGTGGGAGCGCCAGAAGGCCCGCGTCACCAAGGCGGTGGGCATAGCGCCGCCCTCCACGTTCAAGGGGCAACTGCGACGCTACCAGCTGGAGGGCTTTCAATGGATGTCGCGTCTGGCGCTTTGGGGGGTTGGGGCGTGCCTGGCGGACGACATGGGATTGGGCAAGACGATTCAGGTCTTGGCGCTTCTGGTGGCGCGAGGGAGCGGGGGGCCAGCTCTGGTGGCCGCCCCCACGTCAGTCTGCTCCAACTGGATCTCGGAGGCCCACCGCTTCTCCCCCACTCTGACCCTGAAGGAACTGCGTTATTCAGACAGGAAGAAGATGCTCGAAGAGCTGGGTCAGTTCGACGTGGTCGTGACCACCTACGGACTTTTGCAGAACGAGATCGAGAGGCTTTCGACGGTGCGCTGGCACACCATCGTGTTGGACGAGGCTCAGGCCATCAAGAACATGGACGCCAAGCGATCCGCCGCCGCTATGAAACTTTCGGGGGACTTCCGCGTGGCGACCACGGGCACGCCTCTGGAAAACCACCTGAACGAGCTTTGGAACCTCTTCCGTTTTCTGAATCCCAATTACCTGGGGTCTTTCAAGAGGTTCAACCAGCGTTTCGCCGCGCCCATCGAGAGGGACGGAGACAAGGCTACCCAAGGGCGGCTCAAGAGGGCGATCCAACCTTTCATCCTGCGCCGCACCAAGGAACAGGTGTTGGAGGAGCTTCCACCCAAGACGGAGATCACTCTGCGCGTGGAGCTCAGGGAGGAAGAACAAGCGTTCTACGAGCTTCTGCGCCGGAACGCCGTGAAGGAGTTGAGCGCCGCTGACGACAAAGACCGGCGCTTCAAGATATTCGCTCAGTTGATGCGTCTGCGCCGCGCCTGCTGCAACGTCCAGCTGACGATGCCGGAGGCGAAAAAACTCCCTTCCGCAAAGTTGGAGGCTTTCGCCGAGATTCTGGAGGACTTGCGCGAGAATGGGCACAAGGCCCTGGTGTTCAGTCAGTTCGTCGATCACCTCACGATCATTCGGCGGTTTTTGGACGAGAAAGGGGTTGCTTACCAGTACCTGGATGGTTCGACCCCGCCCCAGGAGCGCATACGCCGTGTCGCTGCTTTTCAGGCGGGAGAGGGAGACTGTTTCCTGATCAGTTTGAAGGCGGGAGGAATGGGTTTGAACCTGACGGCGGCGGACTACGTCGTCCATATGGATCCCTGGTGGAACCCCGCTGTGGAGGCGCAGGCGTCCGACCGGGCGCACCGCATGGGGCAGAAGCGCCCAGTGACGGTGTACCGCATCGTGGCGAAGGGGACAGTGGAGGAAAAGATCGTGGACCTCCACGTCCGGAAACGAGATTTGGCGGAGAACCTCCTGGATGAGGCCGGGACCCCTCCGCCTTTCTCCGCGGAGGAGATGCTGGCGTTGATACGCGAAGTGCGGTGACCAGTGTATACTTGACGTGGATTTTATAAGGGGGAGGGCGCAATGGAGATAAAATTTCTGGGCGCGGTTCAGGAGGTCACGGGTTCCAACTACCTGGTGGAGTGCGCCGGCAAAAGGTTTTTCGTGGACTGCGGCATTCACCAGGGCTACGACGAGGACGCGCAGAACAAGGCGGAGGCCGCCGTGAACCCAGCGGAGATCGACGCCGTGTTTCTAACCCATGCGCACATGGACCACTCAGGGCGGGTACCTTACCTGGTCAAGAGGGGATTCAAGGGGAAGATATGGGCGACGCGGCCGGCGGTGGAGCTGCTGGAGGTACTCTGGCGCGACTCCGCCCACCTCATGATGGAGGAGGCGACCTGGAAGAACCGGAAGAACTCACGCCGGGGTTTGCCGCTGGTGGAGCCCCTCTACGACCTGAAAGACGTAGAGGACGCCCTGAAGCTGCTCTCCCCTATCGACTACGAAACGCTTCGCGAGGCGCTGCCCGGCGTGGAGCTTCGCTGCCACAACGCGGGGCACATCCTCGGAAGCGCCTCCCTCTCCCTGGCGCTGCGGGAAAAGGGTCGGGAGGCCTTGATAGTGTTCAGTGGCGACCTGGGTCAGGCTCAGGCCGTTATAGAGCGCGCCCCCACCCCCGTCAAGAGGGCGCAGTACGTGCTGATCGAGTCCACCTACGGGGACCGCGGGCATAAAGACTTGGACGAGACCCGGACGGAGTTCCGCTCGGTAGTCACTCAGTCACTTCTGGACGGAGGCAAAGTGTTCATTCCCAGCTTCGTCATCGATCGGGCGCAACGCCTCCTCTACGAGCTTCTGCTTATGCAGCAGGACAGGCTAATCCCGGAGATCCCCATTTTTTTCGACTCCCCTATGGGCGTGAAGGCTACAGAACTCTACCGCCGCTACGGGGACACTCTTTCGGACGACGTCCGAGACATCATCGCGGCCGGGAAAGACCCCTTTGCCCCCAGGGGGCTCACCTACGTGAGTTCCCCCGACGAGTCCCGCCAAATCAACGACGTGCCCGCGGGCATCGTGATTGCGGGTAGCGGTATGTGCAGCGGCGGGCGTATCGTTCACCATCTGAAGCATGGCCTCTGGAACCCCAAGAACCACGTCATTTTCGTGGGGTACCAGGGTTACGGCACCCTGGGACGGCGTCTCGTGGATGGCGCGTCCGTGCTCCGAATCGCGGGGGAGGAGGTTTCTGTCGCCGCTCAGGTGCACACCATTGGTGGATTCTCTGCCCACGGCGACCGGGACGACCTGTTGCTCTGGGCGCAAAATTTCGAGACAAACCCCCTCTTTTTCGTGACCCACGGCGAACGGCCGTCCTCCCACGCGCTGGCGGCCGCGCTCCAGCAGGCGGGAATGCGCTCCATGGTGCCGTTGAAGGGGCAGGACTTCCAGCTCTTGTCCGAGAGTGTCCCAGCGGACGAACCCGCGCCGTCTCCAACGGCGACTGACGGAAACGCGGCCGTCGCCGCCCTGGACGCCCTGGCGCGCTTGATCGAAAAACTGCGCCCCGACATAAGAGACGCCGCCGACGCGGAGGTCCTCATGCCCTTACTGCTTTCCAGTCGCACGCTACTGGAAACGGCAGGCGACAAAGTAAGAAGCAGCAGGAGATAGTCGCAGGGAATAGTGGGTAGTGGGTAGAAAACAACAATAACGACAACACCACTATGTCATTTTGAGAAATGAGCAAAAAGCTCTGATTTTAAGTTTGAGTGTTGGATATTTTACGCTGGATAAAAGGTGGTCATTGAAATGCACAAAGGCAGGGTTTACAGCGGGATGAGGCCTACAGGGCCTCTGCATCTGGGGCACCTGGCGGGAGCGTTGACGAACTGGGTGGCGCTTCAGGACAAGTACGAGTGTTTTTACAACATCGCCGACTGGCACGCATTGATGTCCGACTACGCCGACCCAGGCAGAACCCGCCAGAACAGCCTCGACATTTTACTGGATTGGCTTTCAGCGGGGCTCGACCCCGAAAAAAGCTGCCTCTTCGTCCAGTCCCACGTTCCGCAGCACGCGGAGCTGGCGCTGGCCTTCGCGATGGTCACCCCGCTGGGCTGGCTCTACAGAAACCCCACTTACAAAGAGCAGATTCAGAATCTCCAGAACAAGGACTTGAGTACCTACGCCTTTTTGGGTTATCCTGTTCTTCAGGCGGCGGACATTCTGCTCTACAAAGCGGACAAGGTTCCGGTGGGGGAGGATCAGAGCGCCCATCTAGAGCTATCCCGCGAGATCGCCAGGCGTTTCAACAACTTCTTCGGCGAGAGGCTGCTGCCAGAACCTCAGACCCTTCTGACCCCCACACCGAAGGTTCCCGGCACGGACGGGCGGAAGATGAGCAAGTCTTACGGCAACTCCCTGGATATATCGGAGGACTCCAAATCACTTTGGGAGAAGCTGCGAACCATGATGACCGACCCCGCCAGGGAGAGGCGCACGGATCAAGGCGATCCAGACAAGTGTCCAGTGTGGGACATTCACAAGGTGTTCAATGGCAACGCGACTCAACGCGAGGAGCTCGCCGAGGGCTGCCGCACGGCGGGGATCGGCTGTATCGACTGCAAAAAAACGCTTTACGGGCATATCGACACAATAATGATACCGATTCGCGAGCGGCGCGCCCATTACGAGAAATCCCCATCTATCCTAACAGACATCCTGACGGAGGGGGCCAAGCGCGCCTCAGTGACGGCACGGGAGACCATGGAGGGGATCTACCCCGCTATGGGCCTGTTTTCTCTGGGTCGGTGAGAAGGCGGCGCCTAAAGCGACTCCATGACCAGGGAAAGCGTCGAGATCGCGATAGAGGGCTTTTCCGGCCCGCTGGATTTGCTGTGCCACCTGGTGGAGACCCGGAAAATGGAGGTCGCCAAGGTTAAGGCGACCCAGTTGGTGCGCATCTACGGAGTGTACCTTTTGAGGACGAAAAAGGCGTCTATTAACGCCTTGGCGGGTTTTTTCTTTATGGCGGCCAAGCTTCTGCGCCAGAAGACCCTGGCTCTTCTTCCCGCGCCCAAGGAGGCTCCAGAGAAGTCGGATTTCCCCATAGGGGAAGAGGAACTTTTGGCGCGACTGGCCCGGTATCGGCCTTACCGGGCAGTTGTTGTTTGGCTGGCGGAGCGTAAGGCGCGGGAGGAGCGGTACTTCCGCCACCTCGTGCAAGAGACCGGACAGCTCCCGTATAGAACAGGAGACCCCTTTTTCTGATGTCCGAATTTTTCTACAAAAATACCAAGGAACTGGAGGTCGAACTTGAGCGCGTGATACGACGAACGCAAGGAAGGCGGCGCTTTTTTGTCCACGTTGGCGGCGCGGATCGAGGCGGTGCTTTTCCTGGCCCCATCGTCTGTACCGGAGAGCGAGATGAAGGCCGTTCTAGGCGTGCTGGGTCAGGAACTTGCCACCGCGCTGAGGGAGCTGGAAGAGCACCTAACATTGGGGCACGGACTGGTGCTCCGTCAGGCAGCCACAGGGTGGTTCTTGGAGACCAACCCCCTCTTCGCGGAGGTCTTGTCGCTTTTTCGCGACGTTGCGTAAAGGGGGCGCGTGAAGTTCAGCAAGGCGGCGGTGGAGGCGCTTTCCGTCATTGTCTACAACTAGTCCGTTACCCGCGCGGAGGTGGAGGATCTGAGGTCGTCCTTCCCTCAAACTTTTCCTTTTTCCCGTTACCCGCGCGGAGGTGGAGGATCTGAGGGGCGTGCATAGCGAGGGGGTCATCGAGACGCTTCTGACCCACGGCCTGGTTCGCATATCAGGGCGGAAAAAGGCCATGGGCGCTCCGCTCCTCTACCGTACCACAAACCGGTTCCTGGACGTCTTCGGACTGGAGGCTATTGCGGACCTGCCCAGTTTGGAGGAGCTGGGCGAACTGGGCAGTGCTCCTGAAGACGCGGGAGACTCCGGGCCAGGCCCTAATGGGCTTGCGTCTGATGGGGTTGAACCCGACGGGCTCGCGACCAAAATCGGGGGTGAGGACGATGAGGCTTAACGCCTTTTTGGCGAAGTGCGGCGCGACCTCCCGACGCAAGTCGGAGGAGGTGATCCTGAGCGGTCAGGTACGAGTCAACGGCAAGATCGTCCTGGCGCCGTACTTCCCTGTGACGCCGGGGGAGGACGTGGTGGAGTACGAAGGAAAACGCCTGCTTCCCCAACCCAAGTCCTACCTGGTGATGAACAAGCCGAGGGGCGTGGTGTGCGCCGTCACCGACAAGTATGACCCAGTGGTGACAGACCTTCTGCCTGAAAGGTACCGGATCGTCCGGGTGTTCCCCGTGGGACGACTGGATCGAGAAAGCGAGGGTCTGCTGCTTCTGACCAATGACGGGACCTTCGCTCAGAGCGTTCAACATCCCTCCAAGGGTGTGACGAAGGAGTACGAAGTTCTGCTGAATTTGGAGATCAACGACAAGCAGTTGGCGCGCTGGCGGAAGGGTTTCGAGATTGAAGGTCGTCTGGTGAGGCCTCTGGTGGTGGAGGCGATACCGGAACCAGGAAAACCCCATGGGCGGTGGGTGCGAGTCACAATAGGCGAGGGCCTGAAGCGAGAGGTACGGACGATGGCGAACCAGGCGGGCTTCTCCGTCCTGACCTTGATACGGCGGAGGATAGGTCGCCTGGTCTTGAAGGAACTTGGGTTGGGTCATTTTTTAGAATTGTCTTTTCCCGCTCTGTGCTCTAAAATATTTGAAGGCGGGTGGGTGTAGGCCGTTTTTTCCGTGTGTTTTCGCGCGCCTGCCATAGCCCGCGCGCAAGGAGGACATACCGATGAGCGAAATAGACGAACGTTCGAGAGAGCTTATCAAAACGAGGATCATCAACAAGATGAGGGAGATCAAGTCCTTTCCCCAGTTCGTCGTGGAGACGCTGCGGAAGCTCAACGACCCCAACAGCAGCGCCGCGGACGTGGCGGCTTCTTTGTCGCGGGACGAGGGGCTGGTATTGCGTACGCTGAAGCTCGCCAACTCCGCCGCCTACGGCATGACCCGGCACATTTCCGACGTGACGGAGGCCATAGCGCTCCTGGGCTACAAGAACATCAGTAACATCGTCCTGGCGGCCACGGTCTACTCTGTCATGGACAAGGGGCTTTCGGGCTATGACCTGAACCGGGGAGAGCTTTGGCGGCACTCGCTGACGGCGGCCTACGCGGCCCAACACATCGCCCAGGCCACCAAAAAAGTGCCGCCGGAGGAGGCCTACGTAGGCGGTCTGTTGCACGACATCGGGAAGATCGTCCTGAACGATTACGTGCGCTTTGGCTATGGCATCATCGTGAAGCTGGTAGAGGAGGAGCACATGCCCTTCATCGACGCCGAACAGAAGGTGCTAGGCTTTGATCACGCCACAGTAGGGGCCCTGCTGGTAGAGCGGTGGGATTTGCCCAAAGCCTACTACTTCTCGACGCTCTGCCACCACAACCCCAACAGCCTGGAGGACGAGAATAAGCGGTTTCAGCCGCTGGTGGACACCGTCAGCGTCGCCAATTCCATGTGTTTGATGATGGGCATCGGAGTGGGCGCGGACGGCTTGCAGAACTACATGTACCCCGAGCCCCTGGCGCGTCTGGACATTGACAACTACGAGCTGCTTATGTCAGATATCGTGGACTTCGCCGCCGAGGCCGCTCAGGAAATGATGCCGGAAGCGAAGAGGGTTTAGTAGGGTCATGGGTTTCGTCGTGACGCTGGATGGGCCGGCTGGAGCGGGCAAGAGTTCGGTGGCCCGACAGTTGGCCAAGCGCTTGGGCATCCGTTATCTGGACACGGGAGCCATTTACAGGGCAATAGCTCATACCCTGGACAAACAGGGCATTCCACCTGTAGAGGGCGAGAAACTGAGGAAGAACCTGGCCGTGTTGGACGTCCGTATTGAGGAGGCGGGCGTTTTTGTGAACGGCGAGGACGTGAGCGCGTCCATACGCACTCATCGGGTTGACCGTATCGTCTCCTCTTACGCGGCGTTGAAATCCGTGCGGGCCGCTTTGTTGGGACTGCAACGGGACCAGGCCAAGTACGGCGCGCTCATCACCGATGGACGCGACACGGGTACCGTGGTTTTTCCCGGCGCGGACATAAAGTTTTTTCTAACCGCCTCCCCAGAGGCGCGAGCCGAGCGCCGCTACAAAGAGCTCGTGAAGAAGGGGGAGGCTGTCATTTTTCGAGAGGTGCTGGCTCAAATTCACGAGCGGGACCGGGCGGACAGAACCCGAGAGACCGCTCCCCTGAAGGAGCCGGAAGGGGCTCTTTACGTGGACACCTCGTGCATGACGGAAAGCGAGGTCGTGAACCAGCTTATGTTCATCATCCGCCGCGCTCAAGGAGGAGGATGAGCGCAACTATAGCGGGTTGCGCAATCATGCGCGGAAATAAGAGACCAAAATCCGGATATAGACGGTAAAAACTTTGCGAATAAAAGAACCAACGGCTCTAGCTAGTGTATCGGCGGACGTTTCAGGAATACGATAAAGCAGTCAATAGAGACGGACTATTCAATCAACGCCTCATAAAAATTCGCGTTCCCAGTCGATTTCTTCCAACCCCGGTATTTCACCTCCGGCGGCCTCGACGGGAGAGGCGTAAAAGGGGAGAACAGGTCGGGTGGTCTCCCGGTGGCGGCGTTCGTTCATGAGGACGCCGCGTTTCAGGCTAGCGTCGATTCCCGCGATGACCGCGCCTCGGATATATCTCCCCAGCGTCTGGACGTCGCGTACCATAAAGACCATCGATCCGCTTCCTGTGAACTCCGTTAAAGCCTGCTGGCACTCCGGGCTCTCCGCTCCCTCCGCTATGGCTATGCCAACCTTTGAGGCGCTAACAAACCAGGGATTGGTGCTCAGGGATACCAGCTCTTCCTTGTAGAGCGCCGGATCGGAGGGCTTCCCGTCGGTAAGCATCAGGATGACTGGGGCATAAACCTCGTCTGACGCGCTCAGAAACTCCCCCCACGACAGCTTCTCGTTGAGCGCCTTAAAGGCCTTGCTGTAGTTGGCGCCTCCACCCGTGTCCGTTATCTCGTACCTAAAGGACGACGCTGGCTCGGGCGTCAGCGTCCGCCACTGGGCCGCGCCGGAGAACTCCATTACGGCAAGCCGCGTCTCCGTCACGTTCTCGCGTTCCTTCCTGACGATGTGCGGCAGGACTCCACGAATGGCGTAGTTGACGGCTTCTATCCTGACGCCTTTCATGCTGCCGGACACGTCGATGATGAAAACAATAACCATGACGCGCTGGCGCAGGCTGGCCAAGATCGCCTCTATGTCCCGCACCTCTGAAGTTTCGTTCGAGTTAGCCATGTCAGTTCCCCCGCGCTGTGATTTTCTATACGCTCTCCGCGTCTCACGATAAAGCTTAGAAACATTTGTTTTTTTGCTCTTCACGAAGATGCTCCGGCATGACTTCGAGTTGAGAGCGTTGTTTAGAGCCGTTGGATCTTTTTTGCGCAAAATTTTTGCCGTTCATATCAGGTTTTTGACCTCTTATTTCCGCGTATGATTACGCAAACCACCATAAATAATAATACTTTTAAACCAAGCGCTTGCAGAGCAATAATTTCAAAAATAATAATACACGTCTTGAAAAACCATATGACGCGCGGATTTGTCGCGATATGGATCCTTATCTGGGTAACACTTTCTGAAAATAGTACTGTGACTTATTTTACCACCCACGCTCCGCTTACACCCTGTATAATAGGAAAAAACAAATTCGGTGTAAGCGTTCAAGCTCCGCTCATTTCGCTTCATCAGGCTCCACCTTTACGACAACGCGAGGGGAAAGCCAACGGCTTTAGTCATGGGAGTATGTCAAGAGTTTGAGCGTTTAAAAATCGACTTGGGCGGGAAGCGTGGTTTTCTTGATTAAAAACTTGTTCAGAGTCCTCATATATAAAGCGTCGTCCAGCGTAACGATGACGGCGATTCGTAGCGGCCTCGTCTGCATGATGCCGCTCATGATCGTGGGGTCTTTCGCCGTGTTGATCAATAACGTCCCATTGGACTCCTTTCGGGCGTTTATGTCGATGTTCTTTGGTGAAACGTGGAAAGACGTCGCCGGAGCAATCTACAACGGCACAAGTCGAATGATGGCCCTGGGATCGGTGTTCTCGGTCAGCTACGCTATCGTCCGAACGCGGAAATCCTCAGATCAGTTCAACTCTCTGATCGCCGCTTTGGTGAGCCTAGGGTGCTTGGTGACGCTTTTTCCCACGTCCTGGAATGCCCTTCCTTTCGAGGAAATTGGCCCTATGGGGCTGTTTCTCGCCATTGTCGTCGCCGTAACAGCGTCATCGCTATTCCTGCTTTTCTTCCGGCATAAACTTTTCCGTACTCGAATTTTCTCAGACGCGGCCGACCCGCTGGTGATGCAGGCCCTGGCCGCCTTGGAACCCGCTATGTGGACGTTCTTGACTTTTGCTCTGATACGGCATGTTTTTTCCCTCTGGGGGATCGAGGACCTGCACACTCTGGTCTACAGCCTGCTCCGTGGTGTGTTCGAGTCCTTCGAGAACGGCCTGGCCTCCGCGCTATTCTTTGTGTTCTCCGTCCACCTTTTTTGGCTCTGCGGCCTGCACGGAAGCAACATCCTAGAGACCGTCACCCAGCGGCTTTGGGTTCCCAAACTGGCCGTAAACGTGGCAGTGGCGCAGGCGGGCGGTGTCCCAAACGAAATTTTCACGAAACAGTTCTTCGATATCTACGTGCTGATGGGCGGTTCCGGCGCGACCTTCTGCCTGATCGCCGCGATTTTGATAGCGGCGCGGCGCTCCAATACGTCGAAGCTCGCGAAAATTTCTATCCCCCTGGCCCTTTTCAACATCAATGAGACCATGATCTACGGCATCCCCATTGTGTTCAACCCCTTCTACCTGGCGCCCTTTCTCCTAGTCCCGGTAACGCTGACCTTGCTGGCCTACGCCGCCACGGTACTGGACTTTGTGCCCGTCACCACCGGCGACGTGGCCTGGACCACGCCGGTCATCTTAGGCGGATACGCCGCCACGGGAAGCTGGCGCGGCGCGGCTCTTCAAATCGTCAACCTGATTGTGGGGACAGCGATTTACCTGCCCTTTGTCAAGATGAACGAAAAATTCAAGGAAGAGTCCAACCAAAAAGTCTTGGAAAAGCTGAACAGTCAGGTAAATTACGTGGACAACCGCCGCGTGCCGCTGATTTTAAACCGGCCTGACGAGGTGGGCTCTTTGGCGCGGGTACTGGCTAACGACCTCATGGACAACGCCTCGGACGACAAAGGGCTCTACCTGGTGTTCCAGCCTCAGGTTGACAACATTGGCCGCGTGATAGGCTGCGAGGCGCTGCTGCGGTGGCGGCACGAGAAGTTCGGCATCATCCCGCCCTCCACCACCATCGTTATCTCGGAGGAAGCGAAGCTGGACGACCTTCTCAACAAGTGGATATTTGAGACGGCACTCCGCTATCATAAGGGCTTAAACGACCTCGGCTACACGGAACTCATCATGTCCGTCAACATCTCGCCATTGCAGCTCCGTAACCCAGAGATTGTGTCAATCCTTCGGCGATTTATCCGGGAGTACAAGCTCAACCCGGATAAGATTGAGGTGGAGCTTACGGAGAACATTGCCTTCGATGATACCAAGGAGTCCAGGGAGGTCATGGAGCGCTTTAAAAAAATGGGCGTGCGGATAGCTATCGATGACTTTGGGATGGGGCATACCTCGCTTCTGTATTTGCGTTCTTTCAACGTAGACACCGTAAAGCTGGACGGTTCGCTGGTTCAGGACATCCTGACAGATCAGAGCAGCGTGGACATCGTGAAGTCCATTGTCAATCTGTGTGACAATCGAAACATGCACGTGGTGGCGGAGGTGGTGGAGACAAAGGAGCAAAAAGACCTGTTGAAGTCCTTGGGTTGCCATTATTATCAAGGCTACTACTACTCGCGACCTCTTGAGATCAACAACTTCGTTCATTTCCTCGAAAGCAACGACTGCGAAACAAAATAGGTTCCACGGCCTTAACCGTGGGGAAAGAGGGATGACTTCATGCTTCAGTCAAAACTCAATTCGCTTGAGAAATGGAACTCGCTTGAGGAATGGAATTTTTTCATCGTTGGCGTGCTCACGTATGTCATGGCCATCGCGTTTTTGTTCTGTTTTACTCAGCTTAGCGAACAAGCGATATGGCTGATTTTTTTCACGTGTCAGGTCTCTTGCCACGCGTTTTTGATACTTTTTTACAAATTTTTGACACAAAAAATCTTTTGGGCCTGCTGGCAGGGGCTAGAGCACGCGAGTTTGGCGCTCACTTTCTCAATTTTCAGTTCAATTTTTGGCCGGTCGATTCCATCCCCGGCAAAGGCAGATTCATTTTCTTCATTGCTTGTTTACGTCTTCATTGGTTTTACGTTGCACTTTTTGGCGCGGGCCGCTATTGAGACGAGGAAAATTTTCTGTCACTGCGCTGAGTTTTTAGCCCCCCCGTTGAATGCCGACCCCTGGGTGCTTGACTCAGAAACCAATGGAATGGCGGGGTGGGAAAAGCGGGAAATATTGGGTGGAGGCGTTGTATTCGTTTTGTTTTTGGCGCTTTTCGTGACGGACGCTGTCTTTTTCCCCGAACCCTACAGTCTGTTTCTATGCGCTTTCGCGTGGTCGATCTGGCGTTTTGCGGCCTTTTGGGAGAGTTCTCTCGCGCGTGAGGTCCGCGCGTACGCCTTTTTAACGGTGGTCGAACCAGGCAAGCCCATGGGGGCTTGGGCGGTGGGTTTCGAAGACCGTGTGGCGAGGTTAAAAAAATATAGTTTGTGCTTCGTTGGCCTTTTGATCATTTTTTACCTAGGGGCGCTGGCGTTGTTCCTGAAGTTTGTTTCCCCCACGATTTTTTTGCCGCTGTTGAAGTAACGGCTTACAGCGAAATTTCCCCACAGGAGGATAATACTAACGTGACGACGAAATTATTCCGACACGCGCACATTTATACGCCCAAAATGGGACCAGGTCCGGCGGCCGGGGCGGCTCAGGCGGAGGTGGCGGAGTGGCGGGACGGCTCCATTCTGGTGGAAGACGAACGCATCGCCGCCGTGGGCGCGGCTCAGGACGTGGAGAACAAAGCCGCGGGAAAAGCTCTCGACGAGGAGCATGACTTAGAGGGCGCGGCCGTCATTCCGGGCTTTGTAGATTCCCACACCCACGCTTGCTTTGCCGCGACGCGCGAGGGAGAGTTTTCCATGCGCCTGGCGGGCAAGCCCTACTTGGAGATTCTGAAAGCGGGCGGGGGCATCCTCTCCTCCGTGCGAGATGTACGCGCGGCCTCCGAGGAAGATTTGTTCCATTTCTCGCGTCGCCTGTTGAAGACGACGCTCCACTACGGGACAACGACGGTGGAGATCAAAAGCGGCTACGGCCTGGATACGGAGACGGAGCTGAAAATGTTGCGCGTCATCGCCCGCTTAGGTCGGGAAACGCCCCAGACGGTGACGCCCACCTTCATGGGGGCTCACGCTGTGCCGGAGGAGCACAAGGCAAACCCCGCTGGATACGTGACGCTGTTGGAAAATGAGATGCTGCCTGCCGTGGCGAAGCAGGGCATCGCCAGGTTCTGTGACGTCTTCTGCGAGGAAGGGGTTTTCTCCGTGGAGCAGAGCCGGAAGATTTTGCAAAAAGCGCGAACCCTAGGCATGGGGCTGAAACTCCACGCCGACGAGGTACACGATCTGGGCGGAGCCTCCCTGGCCGGCGAGCTTCGCGCCATTTCCGCCGAGCACCTGCTGGCGGCCTCTGACGAGGGCATTGAAAAATTAGCCCAGGGCGGGGTGGTGGCAGTTCTGCTACCCGCAACGGCTTACAGCCTGAAGAAGCCCTTCGCCCGCGCCCAAACCATGATCGAAAAAGGAGTACCGGTGGCGCTAGCCACGGACTTGAACCCCGGTTCCTGTTTCTGTCAGTCTATGCCCTTCGTGGTAAGTCTAGCCATTATGCGCATGAACCTAACGCCGGAAGAAGCGCTTGTGGGAACGACGCTGAACGCGGCCTGGGCGATCGGGATGGAAAAGGAAGTCGGAAGCCTGGAGCCCGGCAAGATGGCTGACTTCGTTGTGTTAGACGGGGAGAGTCCCGCCGTCCTGGCCTATGCCTCAGGCGCTCGTCCCGTCCGCCTCGTCTGCGCAAAGGGTATGCTTAGTGAATAGCGATTAGGGTGTGTTTTATAGCGTATCGCAAAAATGTAACTCAACGACTACTGGCTAAAGCCGGTAGGTTAAATGTTAAATAGCGACTGAAAGCCGCGTCCTGGCTAAAGCTTGCTTAAGAGTATCTATCATAACCATGCTATCTTGATAAAGTTTACTTTGAAATACTGCATTTATAAAAATTGCTTTATAGCCTGAAGGCCCAAACAGGTGGGTTATGTTAGGAGCTCTA
>JAITGK010000036.1 GCA_031280635.1 Synergistaceae bacterium | reverse complement strand
ATCCGGCGCAGCGGCGTCTCGGTGGTTTGCACGACGGACGATCCAATCGACGACCTCAAAAGCCATGCCGCTCTCGCCAAAGAAAGCTGGGGATGCAGAGTTTATCCCGCGTGGCGGCCTGACAAGGCTTTGGCAGCTAACGACGCGGCGTTCCTGAACGCCTGGATCGAAAAGCTCGAAGCCGCCAGCGGAAAAAGCGTCTCCGCCTACGGGGATTTCTTGGAGGCCCTTCAGGCACGGCACGACTTCTTTCACCAATGTGAGTGCCGTCTCTCGGACTACGGGCTTGAACGCCCCTACGCTTCCCCCTATACCGTTTCGGAGGTGGAGGCCGCCTTTAAAAAGCTCCGCGGCGGAATCTCGTTGGGGGGGGACGATCTAGAGCGCTACCGCTCGGCGATCCTTTACGACCTCCTGTGCATGGACGCGCGTGCGGGCTGGACGCAGCAGCTCCACTTCGGGGCCAAGCGCAACAACAACACCCAAGCTTTCCAACTTCGCGGCCCGGATACAGGCTACGACGCCATCGGGCAGTTTGAGATAGGCTCGCCTCTGGTGGCTCTGCTGGACCGCTTAGAATCCGAAAACCTCCTGACCCGGACGATCTTCTACACCCTGAACCCCAACGATCACGACATGATCGCGTCGATCGCCGGTTCCTTCATGGACGGCAAGACGCCCGGCAAAATGCAGATCGGGGCCGCCTGGTGGTACAATGACCACAAAGACGGCATGAATCGTCAGCTCAGCGTCCTAGCCAACATCGGCCTGCTTTCACGCTTCGTGGGAATGCTCACCGACTCCCGCAGCTTCCTGTCGTACCCAAGACACGAGTACTTCCGCCGCCTGCTCTGCGCCAAGCTCGGCGCGGACATGGAAAACGGCGAACTGCCGCTGGACTTCGACTTCATCGGGGGCATCGTGCGGGACATCTGCTTCAGCAACGCCGCGAGCTACTTCGGTATGAAGCTGCCGCAATAGCAAAGACAGAGTTTTGAGCGATACGGGTGGAGTCTGCTTATTCCATGCTGGGTGCACACGAAAAAACGGGCCCCGAAAGGGGCCCGTTTCTCGATACGCTTGCTTCCCGTTAGCGGGCAATCATCCAAACGGAAACTCCGGATACCGTGAAGATGTTTGCCGCCGCAATGCTGGTCGGCGATTGATCACTGCCGCCTCCAGAGTAAAGCCCCGTGGACTTCGCCTTGCCCGCCAGCTTCTCCCTGACCTCGGCCGTGACCTGAGCCAGATTGTAACCCACGACCCACTTCCGACCCACACCGGTGATTTCGGTCGTCTTGAAAAGATACAGGGCGGAAAGCTTTTCCGGGTTGTCCATATACTTGCCCAAAAGGCTTTTTGCGCTGCCTGAACCATTGATGATGGAATTGGCCTCACCCGCGTTAACCGTATCCATGCTGTCGGAGTAGAACATCATGGACGCCGCTTTCAGGTTACGAAGCTCACTCACGATATTGGACGCCTCCGCCGACGCCGTCGCCGAGGAGCTGGACAGCAGCATGGCCGCCGCCAGGATTCCGATGATGACGATAACGATCAGCAGCTCCACCAACGTAAAACCTTTCCGCGCTTTCATCACAATTCCCCCTTAGAAATTTTCGCCCTCACACACATAAAGGCGATTGCGACAAAGTATAAGTTCAATTTTCCCTAAAGCAATGGGACTTAAGACTCAATATCTATTGGGCATGCAGGGTCTCTCTCTTGATACGCTCGCTTCCCATTACCGGGCAATCACCCAAACGGAAACTCCGGCTGACGTGAAGATGTTTGCCGCCGCGATGCTGCTCGGCTCTTGAGTACTGCCAGCCCCGGAGTAAAGCCCCGTGGACTTCGCCTTACCCGCCAGCTTTTCTCTGACCTCGCCTGTGACACTGCTCAGATTGTAACCCACGAACCACTTCCGACCCACACCGGCAATTTCGGTTGACTTGAAAAGATACAGGCCGGAAAGCTTTTCCGGGTTGTCCATGTACTTACCCAAAAGGGCTTTAGCGCTGCCTGGATCATTGATGACGGTATTGGCGCCGCCCGAGTTGACCGTATCCATGCTGTCGGAGTAGAACATCATGGTCGCCGCTTTCAAGCTGCGAAGCTCACTCACGATATTGGACGCCTCCGCTGACGCCGTCGCCGAGGAGCTTGACAGCAGCATGGACGACGCCAGGATTCCGATAATGACAATAACGATCAACAACTCTACCAACGTAAAACCTTTCCGCGCTTTCATCACAATTCCTCCTTAGAATTTTCGCCCTCACGCACACAAAGGCGATTGAGAAAAGTATAAGTTCAATTTTCCCTAAAGCAACGGGACTTAAGATTCAAAATCTGTTAGGCATGTGGAACCAGGATATTACGGAAGCACTGATTAATGGGGTTCTTAGGGGCCTCAGACCCCTAAGCGGGGCGTGGAGTGGAGCCCCACAAGGGGTTAATCAGCAGCTTGGAAAGAGGAAAGCCCAATGTTACTCACCGGCGAAACCGTTATGGGGCCAAGGAGCCTGCACCCTGACGGCGCCAGGGTCGGTGTAGGTGACGAGGGCGACGGTGCCGGGCACGGGGCGGACGTGGCGGCGCTCCGTGTAATCGACCTGCACGGAGAGGGAGGACCGGGCCTTGCTGTAGGCGGCGGCGAGGGAGGCGGCAAAGACCAGCACAGGGGTGCCCTCCAGCTCCCCCCGCCCCTTTGCGCCCTTCACGATGACGTGAGCGCCGGGGACCTGGTGAGCGTGCAGCCACAGGTCATCGCCCGCCGCCTGCCGGAAGGTGACGCAGCGGTTCCCCCGCGCGGACAACCCCACCAATACCGTATACCTATCGGCCTGAAAACGCAGATACGGAGGGACGTCCTTGCTGCTTTTCCGCGTTTTTTTTGTGAGTTCCGCGTGGGGCGTGAGCCAGTCCAAGACGTCCTTCACGGCGGACTCCAACTGACCTGGGTCCTCGATGGAGTCCAGAAGGTCCCTCTGCTCCAGCAGTTCATCAATGGCCTTTTCCAAGGCGGCCGCTTCCTCCTGGATTTTCCGAGGGTCGGAGCGGGCCTTTTTGTACTTTTTAAAATAACGCTCGGCGTTGCGGGCGGGAGAGAGTCTGGAGTCCAGAGCGATCTCTAGGGTTTCACCGCCCTCCCACTCGCGCAGGACTACCTTGTCCGCTTGGAGCGGCACTTCCATCAGGTGGGCCAGCAGCAGCTCCCCCTTTCGCCGGAAAAGCTCCGCGCCAGCGTTGTTTTTGAGCTGGTTCCGCAGTCCGTCCAGGTGCCGCTTTTTCGACTTCACGGCGCGCTCCACCCGAGCGTCGAGGCCGCGCAGAAGCCGCGCCCGCGACAGCGCCAGCAGGGGGGACAGCACGCCGTCCCGCGCCGCCGAAAGCGCGTCCTCTCCAAGGCAGTCCGCCTCCGGGAAGAGGAAGGGGAAACGGGTGTAATAGCCCTTGGGCGCGCGCATACAGGGCAGGCTTTCGCTCTCGCAGAGGAGCCTCAAGTCCTCCAACCACTGCGAGGGCGGACGTTCCGCCCAATGAGCCTCGATCATCCGGGCAAGGGGACGCCCCACGCCCCGGAGCCGCGGCACCTCGGTCAGTACCTTCACCTCCGAGGGCAGGGGACCTTGAAAGGCCGGGGGCGGAACGTAGGGATGACCGGGCAGGAGCGTCCGGTAGGGGTTCACGTCCGGCGGCGCGTGACGGGCGAGTTCTTCGATCTTGCGCTCTCCGTCCAGGAGGATCAGGTTCCCCGTGGGTTCCGTGGCTTCGAGCACCAGGAAGTACCTCACGCCGAAGCCCGCGGCCACGAAGCGCACCGCCTCCAGCTCCAGCAAGCGGTCGTATCTCAGCTGCCGCGCCGCCGTGATCCGGCCTTTCACGAGGCGGCTTTTTAGGGCTTCAGCCAGGGGAGCCCTGGCAGGCGCGCCCCTTTTCAGGGCCTCGACGGAGGCCGCGTCCACAAGGCAGCACCCGGCGGAACCCCGCCCCCAGGAGAGCAAGAACCACTCCTCCGCGCCCCCTTCACCGGAGACCCGCAAAGCCACCCACGACTCCCCTCCCTCGATCTTCGAGACCCGCCAAGGCAGTTTTCTGTTCAACGCGGCCTGCAGGCCGTAAATATATTCAGGACCGAACGGCATATCAACCACGTCCAATCTTTCAACAGGGTATTCGTTTTTAACACTTTTTCTCCAGAAATGCAATATACCGGCGTCTCGTGTTCAGGGCAAACGCATCAAAATGAGCAGTAAATTATTTACTTTATGAGAAAAAAGTGTTAAAAAGTAGCTATTTCAATTATAAGATAGGAGATGGCTGCAAATGCAAACAGGCATAACC
>JAITGK010000004.1 GCA_031280635.1 Synergistaceae bacterium | reverse complement strand
CTAAGAACTCCTAACATAATTTACCTGTTTGGGCCTTTAGGCTATAAAGCAATTTTTAAAATGCGGTATTTCAAAGTAAACTTTATCAAGATAGCATGGTTATGATAGATGCTCTTAATATATTATTGAGTTAAGTTAGAAATCTGTGGGTTTTTGTTATGGTGGTGGAGGTTGGATTCGAACCAACGTAGACTTGCGCCGACAGATTTACAGTCTGTTGCCTTTGACCACTCGGCCACTCCACCATAAAATGCCCTTTACCCAAAGCCGGCGATCCGATTTGAACGGACGACCTACTGATTACAAGTCAGTTGCTCTGCCAACTGAGCTACACCGGCACGCGTCGCTCAATAAAACCGAAACATAATTTTATATTCTATAGACAATGATTGCTCTTGTCAAGACCGTATTCAACCCAAATCAGGGCAAACACGTCAATATGAAGCCATGCGAATGTTCTCTCTATCACCCAACATTTTGTGACGTATAAAAAACGCCTTTCTTTGTGAAGGCTCCTTTTTCTCTCATGTGAATATATAAAAGCTACCTCTTTGAAATTGCTTACGGATTTTGGCGCTTTTCCACTCCTTGCAAAAAATATTTTTGAAGTGTATTCTTCATTAAAGACGCTAAAAATTATAAAAACATTTTTTAATAATTAAAAATGAGGTGATCTTTGTGAAGGTAGCGGAAGCCATCGTCAAGATATGGGAGAAGGAAGGCGTTGACACCATCTACGGCATTCCTGGCGCTGGTATCAACGGGGTGTATAAGTACCTGGAGCGGTCCACGGCGCTGAAACACTTCTGCCACCGCCATGAGGAGGCCTGCGTTCATGCTGCGGGCGGGCACTTCCGCGCCAGCGGGAAACTGGCTTTGGCCATGTGCACCTCCGGCCCAGGCGCCACTAACTTCGTCACCGGCCTCTACAGCTGCAACATCGACAGCATCCCGGTCATTGCCGTGACGGGGCAGGCCGTTACCTCACAGCTTGGCAAGGACGCCTTCCAGTGCGTTGACATCGCCAAAATATGCGCGCCCATAGTGAAAAAGGCTTGGTGCGTTACGAACCCGGCCAAGGTCACAGAGGTCTTCGCGGAGGCGTTCCTGACCGCGCGGGTGGGCAAGCCGGGCCCCGTCCTCGTCGATCTGCCCCTGGACGCGCAGAACGCCGACATCGAGTTCGACATTGCGAAGTACGCGCCGCGGACCTTCATCACCCCCACCCCGAAGGCGGAGGACATCGTTAAGGCTATCGCCATGGTCAACGAGGCGAAAAACCCGGTGCTGCTGATGGGCGGCGGCGCGCTGTTGGCCGGGGCGGAAAAGGAGTGCGTGGCGCTGGCGGAGCTCCTGAACATGCCGGTCATCACTACTTACATGGCCAAGGGAGGCGTCCCGATCAGCCATCCGTTGAACGCCGGCCACTGCGGCATACAGGTGGGGCAACCCATCGGCAACAAAGTGTTCTTGGACTCCGACCTGGTGCTGGGCATCGGCTGCCGTTTCACCGACCGCCACACAGGAGCTCTTGACGTATACCGCGGCAAGCGGAAGTTTATTCACGTCAATATTGAGGCCAGCGAGATCGGGAAGATATTCCAGCCGGACCTGGGCATTCTGGCGGATGCCAAGAAGGCCGCCGAGGCGCTCCTGCTTGAGGCAAGGAAAAATGGAAAGAAGAGCGCTCACGTGGACGTGGCAAACCTGCCGCGGCTGCGCAAGGAACTGGCTCGTAAGGTCGATTACGGCGCAAAGCCCATCAACCCCCATCGAGTGTTCGCGGAGCTGAACAAGTTTTTCGACAGCGAGACCCTGTTCACCACGGGGTGTGGGATCACACAGATATGGTCGGGGCAGCTCCAGGATATTGACAAACCTCGCAGGTACCTACCCTCCGGAGGAGCGGGTTGTCTGGGCTACGACATCCCAGCGGCCTTCGGGGCCTCTGTGGCCACCGGCAAGCAGAGTGTGGCGGTGATGGGGGACTTCGGGTTCACGTTTCACGTTCAGGAGCTGGCCGTCTGCGCCGTCAACAAAATCCCGGTGATCGTGGTTATCGTCAACAACGCCTATCTGGGTCTCATCCGTCAAAACCAGAAGTACGCCTATGGATACGAATGCGACGTTGCCATGCCGGAAAACCAGGACGCCATTGATTACGTGAAAGTGGCGGAGGGTTTCGCCTGCTATGGAGAGCGCGTGTTCGAGCCTGACGACATTCCGGCGGCGCTGGAACGCGCCGTGCGAAGCGGGAAGCCTGCGGTGATCGACATCGTGTGTGACCCCAACGTGGACTGCTCCATGGGCGCCGCCCTCAATAACGTAAAGGAATTTGTGTACTGAGGAGGGAAAGAAAACCATGTCTAGGCATAAAAATCCCGAAGAACTTACGGAAGCTTACTTCACCAGTTTGATGTGTTCGGTCGGATACCGCCTCGACGACCTAAAAAAACCACAGATTGCGATTGTCAATTCCTGGACAGACGTCAACCCTGGACACCAGCCCTTGGCGGAGCTGGCTTCGGTCGTGCGCGAGGGAATATGGGCCGCCGGCGGCTGCCCCGCCGAGTTCGGGACGCCCGCTCCCTGTGACGGCATGGCCCAGGGGAAGGGCATGCACGCTGTGCTGCCTCAGCGCGATTTGATTGCGGCGTCCATAGAGGGGATGGTTTCGGCTCACGAGTTCGAAGGTATGGTCATGCTCTGCTCCTGCGACAAAATCGTACCAGGGATGCTAATGGCTGCCGCCCGGCTCGACATTCCCGCGCTTTTTTTGACGGCAGGCGCTATGCTACCCTACCATCATGAAGGTCAAACCTTTGTCACTCCCGATGTGAAGGAAGCGATCGGGAAGCGCAACGCCGGCCTCATAGATGAAGAAACTTTTGCTTTGTGGCGCGAAAACATCTGTGCCAGCACGGGAACCTGTTCGATGTATGGGACGGCCAACACAATGGGAACTTTTCTGGAGGCCGTGGGACTTGCGCCTTTGGGTTCCGCCACGCTGTTCGCCTTTGACGCGCTGAAAAAACGCCAAGCGAGAAGCGTTGGGGAGGCCATCGTGAGATTGGCCAAGGAGGGTAAGCGGTTTTCCTCCTGTTTCAACCGGGTCTCGCTGGAAAACGGCGTCAAATACGTATCCGCCACAGGGGGATCTACCAACGCCGTTCTTCACCTGTTGGCTCTGAGTCGGGCGATGGGCAGTCCTTTAGCGTTGGAGGATTTCGACGCGCTGCAAAAAAGCGTTCCCGTTATTGTCAAATTCAAGCCCTCGGCCAAGTACAACATGTCGGATTATCATCGCTCTGGAGGAGTCCTCGCGGTCTTGCGGACCTTGGGGGAGCTTTTGGATTTGGACGCTCCCGTTGCCTTAGGGGCGTCTTTTTACGAAAAAAGCGAGGAAAACGACGTCCTGAGAACTCTCGTCGAAAGACTGACCGTTTCGATTGACGGCGAAATCATACGTCCGGTTTCCAATCCCTTGCGTCAGAGTGGGTGTTTTTCTATGCTGAAGGGTAATTTGGCGCCTGGCGGGGCCGTGGTGAAGAAAACGGGAGTGGAGCCCTCCATGTACCTGCATCGCGGGCCGGCTGCTACCTTCGACTCTGAGGAGGAAGTGCGGGAATATCTCCTGAAAAAGAAGGTGGAGCCGGGTTCCGTTTTGGTGATACGTTACGAGGGCCCCAAGGGGGGGCCGGGAATGCGCGAGATGTCCATACCCGCGGCCATGCTGGTGGGCATGGGACTGCACACCTCGGTGGCGATGATAACGGACGGACGTTTTTCGGGGGCCACCCGGGGTCCTTGTGTGGGGCATATCGTGCCGGAGGCGTGGGACGGGGGACCCATTGCCCTAGTAAAAGACGGAGACGTCATCTCCATCGACCTGGATAAGGGAACCCTGAACGTAGAACTTTCGGACGAAGCGCTGGAGAGCAGAAGAGCTGAGGTTCGGCGTCCTGACCACAAAGCGTTTGGTATGCTCGCGAGTTACCGTGATCGTGTCGCGGACGCCAATCAAGGCGCGATATGGATATAGGCGGAAATGTTGCTTGACTTTTACTGAGGGGAAGGTATGATGAACGAAAATTTTTCTTGCTGCGGTATGTGTTGAGAGAAGGAAACATACAAAATAAGGAGATTGTAACCATGAAAACGGCAAAACAGTTTCTCGCGGAAGCGGACCCTGAAATTTATGGCGTATTGGAGGGCGAGCGGAAGCGCCAGGAGGAGGGTATTGAGCTGATCGCCTCCGAGAACGCGGTGCATCCCTCCGTGTTGGCCGCGGCCGGTTCCATCCTCACCAACAAGTACGCGGAGGGTTACCCTGGGGCCCGATACTACGGTGGGTGCGAGGTGGTGGACAAGGCGGAGGACTTAGCGCGGGATCGCGCGAAACAACTTTTTGGCTGCGATCACGTCAACGTGCAACCGCACTCCGGTTCCCAAGCCAACATGGCCGTTTACCTGTCGGTTCTTCAAACTGGCGATACGATCCTCGCCATGGACCTCTCCCACGGCGGGCACTTGACTCACGGCTCCAGGGTCAACTTCTCGGGTCGGCTTTTCAACTTCGTTCACTACGGAGTGAGGAAAGAGGACGGCCGCATTGACATGGACGACGTGGAAAAAAAGGCGATGGAGCATAAGCCGAAGATGATCGTCTGCGGGGCCAGCGCCTATCCAAGGGAGATCGACGCCGAGGCGTTCCATAAGATCGCGAAGAAAAGCGGCGCATTGCTGATGTTCGACATTGCCCACGTCGCGGGGCTCATCTGCGCCAAACTCCATAAGGACCCCGTGCCCTGGTGCGACTTCGTGACGACCACCACGCACAAGACGCTGCGTGGGCCGCGGGGGGGCATGATCCTGTGCAAAGCCGAGCACGCGAAGGCGCTGGACAAGATTATCTTCCCCGGAATACAGGGGGGACCCCTGATGCACATTATCGCCGCGAAGGCCGTGGCCTTCAAACTGGCGCTGGAGCCCTCGTTCAAGGAGTACCAGAAGCAGATCGTCGCCAACGCGAAGACCCTGGCGGACTCCCTGATGGAGTACGGGTTCGACCTGGTCTCCAAGGGCACGGATAACCACATGATGTTGGTGGACCTGAGGAATAGGGGTCTCACGGGCAAGGTCATGGAGCGCGCGTTGGATCAGGCGGGCTTGACCGTCAACAAAAACGCCGTGCCCTTTGACACGGAAAAGCCAACGGTAACGAGCGGCGTTCGTCTGGGGAGTCCCGCCGTCACCACGCGCGGCTTCAAGGAGTTGGAGATGAAACAAATCGCCGCGTGGATCGACAAGGTTTCCAGGGATGTGGAGAACGCCTCGCTCCAAACGGAGGTGAAGGCGGAGGTACGCCAGCTCTGCGCCAAGTTCCCCATTTACGAGGCACTGGAGTAAGGGATTTTCGTGTTCATTGCCGGGCTGTGGGAAATTTTTTCGGCGTTTTTTAAGATAGGCGTCTTGACCTTCGGAGGAGGGTACACCATGCTTCCCCTTATACAGAAGGAGCTGGTGCAAAAATTTGGCTGGGTGACGGACGAGGACGTCATCGACTATTACGCGATCAGTCAGAGCTTGCCTGGCCTCATAGGGGTGAACACCGCGATGCTCGTCGGGTACAAAAAGGGAAAATTTCCCGGACTTGCCGCCGCGGCCCTTGGCATGACCTGCCCGTCGATCCTCATCATCCTAGCTATAGCTATGTTCATCACGAACTTCCTGCACTTAGAGATCGTGAGCTGCGCTTTCAACGGCATACGAGTGGCAGTCGCCGCGTTGATCGTCAACTCCGCCGTCAGCATGTGGAAAAGTGGCGTAAAAGATAAAGCCTGCTTTCTGATCTTCCTGGCGGCGCTCCTGGCTTTCTCCTTTGGGGCGTCCCCGATTGTCCCCGTCGTGGCTGGGGCAGCGGCAGGGATTTTTCTTAGAGAAAGGAGGCGGACCTGATGATCTACGCCGAGCTGGCGTTTGAGTTCCTGAAGATGGGACTTTTCTCTATCGGAGGAGGACTCGCGACCTTGCCCTTTCTTTACCAGATCGCCGACAGCCGTCCTTGGTTTACGCGGGAGATGTTGGTGGACATGATCGCGATCTCCGAGTCCACGCCAGGCCCCATCGGCCTCAACATGGCCACATACGCGGGCTTCACGGCGGCGGGAAGCCTGGGGGGCGCGCTCGCGTCGCTGGCCCTTATCACACCGTCGTTTTTCATCGTCTTGTTCGTCGTGAAGGCACTGGACAAGTTCCGAGAGAATTACCTTGTCAAAGCCGCATTCTATGGTATTCGCCCTGCGGTCGCGGCTCTCATCGCCTCGGCCGCGCTGGGGATACTGAAGATAACGTTGCTTGACCTTCCCGCCTTCAAAGCCGCGGAGAGCGCCGTGGACCTTTTCAAGTACAAGCAGGCGCTCTTATTTTTCGCCATCGTTTATCTGATGAACCGGTACAACAAACACCCCGCCTTTTACATCGCCGGCGCGGCTCTGGTCGGAGCGCTGTTCCGTTTCTAATCAGGTAGGAGGCCGCTCATTGGTTGAGCGGCTGTCCTCCCACATCACAGAGCAAACTGCGGAATGCCTAGGACGCGGCACAAGTTGGACAAATCGCAACCGTTAAGCGTCATCGTGGTTCGCTCTTTTCCGCGCGAAATTTTTGCCATTCATATCCGGCTTTTGGTCTTTTATTTCCGCGCATGATTACGCAACCCGCTATAAAAATTGTTTTTGTCTTGAAAACAGGGCTCCCTTGGGAACCGCTTCCTCAAGAAATGGGATGTGGCAGTGGAATGACTTGTTGGAGATACTTGAGAGACTGGCAGACCCTTGGCGTATGGAGAAAATTGTGGCATGTTCCTCAACAAGAACTTTGTGATACGAGAAAAATGGATTTATCGAGAGCCAGTATAGACGCCAGCCATGCGCCGGCAAAAAAGGGGCGACGCCGCGGGGTCGAGCCCTGTAGATCTAGGAAAAACGGGAAGTAAATACCACATGGTGACTGACGATAATGGTATACTGCTGGCGATAAGATTGACAGGAGGCAACGTGCCAGATACGCAAGAATTCAAGAACCTGCTGGATGAGTTGCCGCGATTTCGTAATTCGCACGGTCGTCGAACCTGGAAGCCTGACAAAACGCACGCGGATAAGGGTTATGCTTCGGCCAAGAATCGTTTCGCGTGTTTTCGCAGGAAGGATAAAAGCGAGAATAGCGCGCCGAGGCAAAGAGTCAAGTGAAAGGCTAGGTCGCGGTCGTTGGGTGATAGAGAGAACATTCGCATGATTTCATAGATTTCGTAGACTTGCTATACGTTATGAGCGCAGAGCTGATATTCATCTAGCCTTTTTATTTCTTGGCGTTTCTTTGATTCGCTATTTTTTCACTTTAATTTAGTTATATTGGGTGCTCTAAGGATACTGTACTTTCTTATAGGAGGCGTGTTTTTTGAACTTTCAGGATATTTATTTCCGTCTGGAGCGCTTCTGGGCGGCTCAGGGGTGTGTGGTGCAGCAGCCCTACGACATTGAGGTGGGGGCCGGTACCATGAATCCAGCCACTTCCCTGCGCGCTCTGGGGCCAGAGCCCTGGCGCGTGGCCTACGTGGAGCCGTCGCGCCGCCCGTCGGACGGCCGCTATGGGGAAAACCCCAATCGCCTTCAACACTACTACCAGTACCAGGTGCTCATTAAGCCTGCTCCTTCCAATATTTTAGACCTTTACATTCAAAGCCTGGCGGCGCTGGGGATCGACCCTGTGGAGCACGATATCCGGTTCGTGGAGGACGACTGGGAGAACCCCACGATAGGGGCCTGGGGGCTGGGCTGGGAGGTTTGGCTTGATGGCATGGAGGTGACCCAGTTCACCTACTTCCAGCAGGTGGGCGGGGTGGACATGGAGCTGGTACCGGCGGAGATCACTTACGGCGTTGAACGCCTGGCCATGTACGTTCAGAAGACGAAAAACGTCTACGACCTGGAATGGGCGGGGCGTGTCACCTACGGCGACGTGCACTTGAAGAGCGAGGTGGAGTACTCGCATTACAACTTCGAGGTGGCGGACGTGCCCATGCTGCTCCAGCTTTTCGCCCTGTACGAGGCTGAGGCGGGTCGCGTTCTGGATAAGGGCTTTGTCCTTCCGGCCTACGACTATGTCTTGAAGTGTTCCCACGCCTTCAACCTACTGGACGCGCGCAACGCCATCAGCGTGACGGAGCGAACCGGCTACGTCGGCCGTATCCGCGCCATTGCGGGCCGCTGTTGCGCGACCTACGTCGCTATGCGCGAGGGGATGGGGTACCCCCTTGCCGGAAAATTCCCCGTGTCTGGAAAGGAAGGCGACGCCCTATGAGCGCTAAAGACCTGCTTTTGGAGATAGGGACGGAGGAGATTCCGTCGCGTTTCATCCCACCCGTGCTGGTAACGCTGAAGGAACTGGCGGAGGAGGGCTTGAAACAGCTCCGACTCTCCTTCGTGGGTGTGCGGGTATACGCAACGCCGCGCCGATTGGCGCTTTTCGTGGATGGCCTGGCCGACCGTCAGGAGGACATGGTCGCCGCCTACAAGGGACCGCCCTGGACCTCGGCCTTCGACTCGGAGGGCCGCGCGACGCGGGCGGCGGAGGGTTTCGCCAAGAGTAAGGGCGTCTCCGTCAATGACCTAAAAAACGTGGACGTGGACGGCGCTCACTACGCCGTCGCCGAGGTGCGCGATGAGGGCAAGGCCGTCGGTGAGCTTCTGCCGGGCTTTCTGCCGAGCCTCTTCGGCAAGCTGGTATTTCCCAAGAACATGTACTGGCGAGACCCTAGGGTTCGCTTCGCGCGTCCTATACGCTGGATCGTGGCCCTGCGCGGCGTGGAACTCGTCCGCTTCACCTACGGCGGCGTGGAGAGTGGCCGCGTGTCCTCTGGGCATCGATTTATGGGCGACAAACACGTGAAAATCGCGAGCGCGGACGAATTTTTAGACCAGCTTTACGACAATTACGTCGTTTTGGACCAAGACAAGCGGAAGCAGAAAATCCTGGCGGGCATCACGTCGTTGGAACACGAGAGCAGCGGTGTAGTGGAGCTGGACCCCGCGCTGCTGGAGGAGAACTTGTACCTGGTGGAGTACCCTGTGCCGTTCATCGGCGCGTTCGACGAGCGTTTCCTCGAAATACCCCAGGAGGTGCTGATCACCTCTATGAAAAAAAACCAGAAGTACTTTGCCGTGCGCACCAAGGAAGGCAAACTAACGAACTCCTTTGTGGGGGTTGCCAACAACCGGGCGGTGGACATGCGGGTCATTCGGGAGGGCAACGAGCGCGTGTTGCGCGCCCGACTGGAGGACGCGGCTTTCTTCTGGGCGGAAGACCGCAAGCGCCCTTTGGCCCAGTACGTAGAGCGCCTGAAAGACGTGGTCTACCAAGAGAAGCTGGGCTCCATGTATGACAAGGTGATGGAGACGCGAAAACTGGCGGCGTGGCTCTGTGAGGAGCTCAAGACGCCGGATTTGGTGAAACTGGTGGAGCGGGCGGCGTTCCTTTCCAAAGCGGACCTGGTGACGCACATGGTGGACGAGTTCCCAGAGCTTCAGGGGGTCATGGGGCGCGAGTACGCTCTGGCCAGCGGTGAAGACCCCCGCGTGGCTCTGGCCCTGTATGAACAGTACCTGCCCAAAACCGCGTCGGATGGCGCGCCTTCCGACGACGTGGGGGCGATACTGGGTCTAGCCGAGCGGGTTCACGTCATCGTAAGCTGCCACAAGATCGGCCTGGAACCCACGGGCTCTCAAGACCCCTACGGCCTGCGTCGGGCCGCGCGCTGCGTCAACGAGATACTCTGGGCGCGGAAGCTGGACGCAGACGTCTACAAGATGGTTCGCGCCTCCGCCCAAATAGCTCTCGCGGACGACGCCATGGTGGAGCGAATTTTCGCCTTCCTTGACCAGCGGCTTTTGGTGCAGCTTAAGGAAAAAGGCAGCGAGTATGGTTTGGCAAAGTTGGCGATCTCCGTGACGCGGAACCGCCCACTCCAGGTTCTGCGCCTGATAGAGGTTTTAAATAGGGTGAAGGACGAGCCCTGGTTCGACAGACTGGCCACATCGGCGATGCGGGTGCGCAACATCCTCCAAAAGGCGGGGAAGGTGGAGGGGAGCGTGGACCCCGCTCTGGCCGCCAAAGACGCGGAAAAGGCGCTTTACGCTCAGGTTGTGAGGCTGGAGCTGGTGGTGGAGGAAGCGCTCCATGAGGTGGACTGGGAGAGGCTGACGGCCTCGCTGTCGGAGCTATCGCCAGTCATCACGGGCTTTTTCGACGACGTATTGGTCATGGACCCCGACGAAAAAATCCGCGGCAACCGTCTGGCGTTGCTGAAACGCTGTAACGTTCTCTTCGAAGAGGTTGGGGATTTGGGCTCCCTGAAGCCCCAGAAGGAAAAAGCGTAAGGCTTCTGGGTCTGGTCATGACGTGGAAGGGTTTTGGAAAGGTTTTTTTGTTTTTCGGTGGAATGTTGAGCGGCTTCGCGGCGGGTCATCTTTTTTACTTCGAGCGGTACACGCCAGGAATGGCTATGTTCGCGCTAGCCGCTCTTTTCCTGTTCTACGGGCTGGCCGACCTAACGCCCCCCGCCCAGGTGGGGGATGAGGTCTTCGGGGACCTAGTGGAGTTGCGCAAGTCCCTAGCGGATCTGACTTTGGTGGTTGCCGAGGATGTTGTGGACGGGGCTAAACGCATCGGGCGCTCAATGCCTTGCACTCCGATGGAGTTGAGCAAGCTGGAGGACTCTTTAATGCCGCTTTTAACCGCGCTGCGTGTCCCGCGCAAGGATCGAGAACATATCTTGCAGGAGTTTGACAAATTGAGGACGCGTTCCCGTCAAACCCAAGGCCGGCGCATTCTTGGGGACAGCGGTTCGTGAATGGTCATTCAATGTCAACAGGGAAATCGGGGAAGAAAATCGGCAAAGGAATATGAAGCAATAATTAAAGATGAAAGTGTTGCCCAAATGAGGATCCTATCGCGACAAATCCGTGTGTCATATGGTTTTTTAACACATATATCATTAATTTTTGAAAATTATTGCGTTACAAGTGTTTGCTTTTAGAGCTCCTAACATAACCCACCTGTTTGGGCCTTCAGGCTATAAAGCAATTTTTATAAATGCAGTATTTCAAAGTAAACTTTATCAAGATAGCATGGTTATGATAGATACTCTTAG
>JAITGK010000002.1 GCA_031280635.1 Synergistaceae bacterium | reverse complement strand
CCCAGCAAAGAGCGACCATGCCTCGCGCCAATCAGACCGATCGTCATTCATCACGAGCCCGTTTTTCAGCCTTCCTCCATGATGCGCCGCCTCGCGCCACTTGGGATCATAATTTACACCATACGGAGGGTCGGTCACCATATCAAGCAGACGTTCCACAATCCTGGCGTCCGTACTGTCCCCACATATCAGGCGATGTTCACCTAAAAGCCATAAATCCCCCGCCTGGGTGACCGCTTCTTCCGATAATTCGGGCAAGGCATCCTCCGCGGCGTCACGCTCAAATTCACCGCCGAGTGACAGCGAGTCTATCTCCTTTTCAGAAAATCCGAGCGTTATAAGCTCCAAACCCATATCCTTCAGCCGGAGCAATTCGGAGCGCAATATTTCTTCGTCCCACTCCGAGAGTTCGCCGAGTTTATTGTCAGCGATGATGTAAGCGGCGCGCTGCTCTTCTGTAAAACGCGAGAGTCGAATGCAGGGCACACGGGTAAATCTAAGCTGGATAGCCGCCTCCAGACGGGCATGACCGGCAATCACACCGCAATCTTTATCAATCAAAAGCGGCAGAGTAAAACCAAATTTCTCAACGCTGCTGATCAGAGCGTTAATTTGTCTTTCGCTATGTTTGCGAGCGTTCTTGTCGTAAGGCTTCAGCTCCAAAGGCGAGAGATATTCAATCACATGGTTCTCAGTTTCCTTCATCGTCGATACCTCCTAACGCGAAACGCGTTTCGTTTGTGTAAATCATTCTAGCCGCTTTATTTTTATTTCGTAAACTCCAAACGAAACGCAACCAAAATAGTCTGTCTCTAGTGGAAAAACGGGCTCAATTAAGTTGACCGCGGCTTTCCCCCCCGTGCCCAGTACCTTATACGCTGAACGTCTCTCAAGCGCCCGCGCTCCGCTGACAGCATAAAAAACGGCCCCGGGCAGTTACCCGCCCGGGCGCGCGTCAAAACCAGCTTAATCATAAATGCCCGATTCCCCAAAAACAAGTCTGGTTTTAGGTCGGATTTTAGGTGGGTTTTTGGTTGGCTTTTACCACGTCAAGTCCCAGGTACTTAATAGCCATCTCCACAAGCCGCTTTCGCCGGTCTAGATAACAATCTTTGCTCATATGTAAACGCTTCATAGTCATATCTTGCGTGTTATTATGCAGGTACCTAGTACGAAGAATTCCAAGCATCTCCTGGCGCTTCGGTGAGCTGTGGGGGTTATTCAAGTCACGCAGCAAGCACGTTATTGGCTTCGTCCATCTTTCGTTGTACAGGGCGAACCGTGGCCTGGGTACTCGGTGGTCGTGATACCGCGACCTTTTGACAGCTATATAAGAAAGTGAGCCATCTGAAAGATTGTGCTTTTTATACCAATGGATGGGATGTTTTTTCGAAAGTTCCGCCGGCGGAGCGACATGAGATTGGCAAAGCCCATACGATTGATATTGAGCGTGATAATAGCGATACTCGGCGTCATTTGGGTCGGTTTACCCGGCGAGCGAAGGGTTGTTTCTCGAACGAAGCGCGTGGTTGACCTGACGTCGCGTATTTGGCGCTCCATTACTACCACAAACATGTTTTCTCAGTTGCTGGATATTACCTTATCTATATATAAGTAAGCTCTCTCTTATTTATGTGATGGATTATACGGTATCGTTGTGGGTAGGTGTGATTTTTAGAGAGGGGGGTGAAGTGAGTTTTTTCAAGGAAAAAAACCCCTGTAGTTACAGGGGTTTAGGTGATTGGTGAAAAATGGTGTCTGTAAGTCTTGGTGCCCGAAAGAGGACTCGAACCTCCACAACCATAATAGTTACTAGAACCTGAATCTAGCGCGTCTACCAATTCCGCCATCCGGGCACTTTTTCACCCCCCCTATAGATTACGATACTCATCTTAGGAAGTGATTTTTGAATAATACCCTATTTCCTTTAAAAGATCAAGTATCTCCCCCATCCCCCCAATCTCCAGTCATAAAAACGACCAACCTCGCTGGCCTGTTATGGCAACAGGTGTTAAGCTATGTCTAGACAACAAAAATTTTCACCAGCGAGGTGTAAATATTATGGCTCTAACAATGTCAAATTTCCAGATGAAAATTGACGAAAACAGAAATTTTTCACCCCAGGAATGACCGAAAAAGCTTTGCTCATAAAAGAGCCAGAGACTCTAAAACATGTCTTAGTATACAATCACCGTCTTAGAATCTTGAAATCCTGCTTCATTTTCTTCTGGTGTTCTTCGGAAGTGTAAGTCAGGACCTCTTTCAGCAGGGCAAGGGGGAAGGTGGAGCACTCAGCGAAAAAGTGGTAGGGCCTGGCGAGAGGATCGTATTTGTTTTCCCAAGCGCCGCTTCGACACAGGGCTAGCATAGACACGCCGACGCGCTGTGCTGGAATTTTCGTTGACCAATCATTTTTACCCAGTCCGGCGGCGATTTCGAGGTTCTCGTCCAAAAAAAGCTTGATCTCCGCGGTGCAGCTGGACAAGGCGCTGGCCAGGACGTCTTGTAGACGTTCCTCATGCTCTTTGTTCCACAGATTCAGCGTACACTCTTCATCCCGCCTGTCGCTGTCCACCAGAAATGGGATATAAAACTCCGGCGCGGGGCGGTAAATTTCGGACAAAACCCTCCAGGCGTCCAAACGGGCAAGAACTTTCGCGATCGTCTCCGGCATACGCTCCATCAGGGCCCTCTCCAGGATAAACCAAAGCGGCTTGCCGTCGATGAGCTGGCACAGGGTTTCCGCGCTTTCCCCAAGAGCGCGGAGGGCGCTGAAATGGTTTTCCGGAAGGTTCAAATGGGCCACGCCGCTTTTTCTGAAAAGCAATGGGGCCTTTTCCACAATACGCCAGAGCACCCTCTTTTGCAGCTCGGATAGCTCCAATAGCGGCAGGTTTTTGGTTTTGTTCCTGTGCCGTAAGGGAAACGCGCGATTTGCGGCGACGGCTAGCTTTTCGGAGGGCGTGTAATGTTTCGTCACGACGCCTTCGGGCGTGGTGGACGTGTACTCCAAGGTCAAAAACTCGGCGCTGTCCAGCAACATGTCCATGTCCGCCGAGAACAACCACGCCGCTCTGGCCATGTCGCCAAAGTCCTCGTCCCAGGACCAGGCGATTCCGTTCAACTTCCGTTGACCCAAATACGTCAACAGCGCGAGAACCTCTTCGTCCACGACCCCCGTGTAAGCCAGGCAAAGCGCCGCGCACCCCCTGACCAGAAGAGACGGGCTCTCGCGCATCAGCTTCCTCGCCTTTGCTACATGCCCATGCCGCCTTGTGGAGGAGGAGTTTATTTCGGAGGCGCTGGAGGGGTAACCTTTCCCGGCGTAGCCGCGCCGCGCGGCAAGGAAACCTTGAACGATCAGCGTGGACGCCTGGCGAAGCAGGGCCTGCCCCTCATCGCCGTTGGAGGCGAAAAGGGCGTTTTCATAGGAAAAGTCCAGGCAATACGGCAGGTCTTCCATCAAGAAGCACAACAGCCTGAGGGCCTCTTGGGAGCCGGTTTGGTTGAAATACGCCTTGACCTTTGGCCGATGTCTCTCTACTTCCTTATAATACTTCGTGTGGTAAACGGTGGCCGGGGAGCGGATGAAATGGTTTTCGCCAAAGGCAATGCGGGCCAAAAAATGACAGGCGTTTTCCGCCGCTTGCCGGTTGCCCGTCTTTTCCACGTCCAGCAGCTC
>JAITGK010000171.1 GCA_031280635.1 Synergistaceae bacterium | reverse complement strand
CATATTGCGACAAATCCGCGTGTCATATGGTTTTTCAACACGTGTGTCATTATTTTTGAAAATCATTGTGCTGCAAGTGTTTAGTTTAAAAATATCATTATTTAAATAACACTCTCCTTATTTTATTATGGGGCTTTGCCCCCCACTTAGGGGTCGTGCCCCATTTCGGCAGCCCCGTTCACAGCGAAGAGTGGGACCTCAGACCTTCGTCTCGGTCTGGGTGGACCCGGTGTCGGTGACGACGCTCTCCCTTCTCTCGTAGGAGGAAATCAGGTAAGCGCCAGACATGGTGAGACACTTCACAGGACATATTTCCGTACACTGGGCGCAAAAACAGCAACGATCGTTGTGGATGAGAATTTTTTTCTCCTCCGCGATGTAGTCCGTGGCATTCGCTGGGCAGACCTTGACGCACAGGCGGCACCCAACGCACTTGGCGCGGTCGTAGTTGAGTTGACCCCGAAACCGCGACCCCACCGGCACGGGCGGGGTCAGGGCGGCAGGCTTGGCAAGCGCGTCCGTTAACGACGGCGGCATGTGGGCGGCGGGGAATAAATTCGTCACGAAGCGCAAACAAAGCTGCTTCATCAGGCGAGGGAATATGCGCGTGATCATGATCTCCAACCCCCCTACCGTATCATAACGTCGATGGAAAGCAAAAGCATCCCAGCGACGGAAAGTCCCGCGACACGCATGACGTAAAACCGAGAGGCCTGCCAGATTTTTAGCCGACCAAAGGCTGTGCGCATCAGGGTCACGAAGACCATCTGGACAACGAACACCTTCACCCAATAAAGAAGGAAGTCGAGTACCGCCACGATGAAGCCTCCGCCGCCCAAAAGCCCCGCGAGCGAGGCGGGCACGAACAGGCTCGTCACGAAGGCCGCCATGGCGAAGGAGCGTAGCGCGAAGGTGATCTTGAACAACGCCAGATTGGCGCCGCTGTACTCAATGATGATCCCATCCAGAATCTCCGTCTTGGCCTCGGGAATATCCATGGGTCCCTTGCCGATCTCGCCGGGTACCACGAATACCAGAGAAAGGAACAGGCACAGAAGCCCAAAATCCCCCGTCTCGCCCACCGCGCTCCACACGGAGGAAGCGGCGAAGGTCTCCAGACTGAAAGGGGAGCCCCGCATCCCACACTTATGGGCCACCCACGCCATGGTGGTGACGACCACGGCCAGGGGAAACTCATAACTCATCATCAGGGTGATCTCGCGACCCGCGCCGATGTTCGCGATGGGATTGCCGCTGGCGAACCCGCCCACAGCCATCGCCACCCCACTCAGGGCTAGAAGATAAACGATCAGGATCATGTCGCCCTCGGTACCCAAGACGGCAGGGAACGACCCAGCGGGGATGTAGAGGAAAACCATTAGAGTGGAGACCAGCGCCAACCACGGCGCCAACATGAAGAAAAACCGCGACGCGCGGCGGGGAACGATATTTTCCTTACCCGCCAGCTTCAAAACGTCGTAGACCGGCTGGAACAGCGGCGGCCCCACGCGACGCTGCATCCGGGCGTGCGCGACGCGATCCGCGCCGTCGAAAAGAAGAGCTAGAGTCACCACGAGGGCTAGGAGCGCCGCCCCAGCGAAAAATTTCAGAAACAGCATGAAAATAGCGGCCATTTACCGTCCCTCCCCTTTCAGAGCCGTTGGCTGAGGTTTTTGTTTTTGTTTTTGCCCATCATATCGAAGGTTTTCTGGCGGCATCGCTCCAGAAGCTCTGCCCTTGTAACCACGTCAGAGCTCCCTCGCCCGTTCGTGACCATCACTCGCTCCATGCAGGAGATACAAGGGTCAATGCTGTTGATGATTAAGGGCGCGTCAGCCAGTTCGTTTCCCCGAAACATCAGGGGCCAGGACACCGCGTTGGCGTAGGTCGGAGCGCGCACCTTCCACCAGAATACGTTCTCGTCCCCGCTTTTCAGACGTACCACGTGGGTATCGTCTCCCCGCGGGGCCTCAATAACGCCCCACCCCGTTCCCTCCGCCTTTTTTAGAGAGACCAGCACTTTATTCAGGTTCGCCTCCGCCACATAGGGACCCGCCGGCAGACCGTTCAGCACCTTCTCCAGGATGTCGAGGGCCTGGTAGACTTCCAACACGCGGACGGCGAATCGATCCAGCACGTCGCCCCTAGCCGAGCCGAAGTAGTCCTGGGGAACCACGGGCTCCACGGGGATGTCTCCATAGGCCTCATAAGGAGAACTCTTGCGGAGGTCTATCCGCAAGCCGCTGGCCCGGGCCGTGGGCCCCGTGGCGCTGTAACGCACGGCTTCCTCCCGCGTCAGCACGCCCACGTCCCTCATGCGGGCTTGCGCAACGGGGTCATCCATGACAATGTCGCGGAAGGGGGTGAACTCCCGTCGATAGTAGCGGATCATCTCCCGCGTGGCCTTCGCCAGCTCTGGGGTCATGTCCCAGCGCACGCCGCCAAAGGTGGCCACGCCGTAGTTGACGCGGTTCCCGGTCAAAAGCTCCAAGATGTCCATAACGCGCTCTCGGAGCTGCATCCCCAGGTGAAACGCGGAGTCGAAACCAATGGTGTAGCAGGCGACCCCCGCCCATAGAAGGTGAGAGTGAACTCGCTCCAGCTCCAACACCAAGGTGCGGATGTACTGCCCCCGCGCCGGAACCGTTATTCCCGCCAAGTCCTCAATGGCGCGGATGAAACACAACACGTGGCTGAAGGAACAGATGCCGCAGATGCGTTCCGACAGGTATATCGTCTGGATAGGGTTGCGCTCCCGCGCCATGAACTCGATGCCCCGATGTATAGCCCCAGGGCGCACCCGCGCGCTGACAATTCGCTCGCCGTCCAGCTCCAGCCAGGCCGTCACCGGTTCCTTTAGGCCAACGTGAACCGGGCCAATGGGTACCTTATACGTTGCCGACATTGCACATACCTCCTACCTAACTCAGCTCCCGGATGTGTTCGGGAGCGGGGCCGGCTTCATCGCGCCGCCAGGGCTTTATCTCCTCGTCCCAGTCCTCGGGGAGGAACACCAGGGCCTTGTTGGGAAGCCCGTTGAAATCCACGCCAAACATCTCGCGGATCTCGCGCTCGCTGTATTCCGATCCCGGAAGCAGGTCGAAAAGCGAGGGAAGGGAAAGCTCGGTCTTCGGCAAACGGACGGTGAGAGTGATCCCCACCCGTCCGCGCCGCGCCCTCTGAAAAAGCGACAGGTGGTAGTTGAGTTCCACGTTGTCCCCAACGTCGTCCCCCGATATTACGTGAAAGTTCACGAAATCATAGACGAACAAAGCCTCCACGAAAGGCCGGAACGTCTTGGAGGCCACTTCGATCCACAGGTCGTGGTACTGAGTTTTGTCCTCCACGCCGCCCTTGCGCTCCCGCACTTCCATCTTCAGGATGTCCTCCCCGAAGCGCGCCTTCAGGGCGTCGGTCAGCGTCCCGCAGTCTATCGCCGTTTTTCCGAATCTCGACGTCATAGCGCGACCTCGATCGGCTCGGTGGCCTCTGCCTCGCGCGCCGCGTTTTCCGCCTTTTCCAGGGACTCCAGCTTCAAGACCGCCTTCGCTACTCCCTCAATGACGGCCTCAGGGCGAGGAGGGCACCCATGCACGTAGACGTCCACGGGCAGGACGTTATCCACCGGACCTTCCAAGTTATAGGACTTATAGAAAACGTCGCCAGAGCACCCGCAGTTCCCGACCACCATGACCAACTTGGGGTCGGGCATCTGACTGTAAACGCGCAGGAGCTTTGGGCGCATGAACTTCGTCACAGGACCCGTGACAATCAACACGTCCGCGTGGCGCGGCGTCCCCACCAGCTTCATGCCGAAGCGCTCAATGTCGTACCGGGGGCTAAGGGTGGCCACGATCTCAATGTCGCAGCCGTTGCAAGATCCACTGTTGCAGGTCGTCACCCAGAGCGACTTGGGCAGTATCTTAAGCATATTGAAAAGCTTCATTACCGTTCGCCTCCCGCTGTTATTTAGAAAAGAACCAGGAGCCCGATCAACGCCGTGCTCACGACGAAGTACCCAGCGTAGTCGGAGGCGTTCCCATTATGGAATCGGTTCAAGAGGTTATAAAGCGGCTCCATGGCGACGCGAAAACCCCAATAGGACGAGGAAGCCGGCACGGAAAACTCGGCCCCATCCTCAGGAACCTCGTTGCCGGACAAAAATATCTCGTCCTGCTCCGTACCGCGCTTGTAATCCATCCGCCCCAAGGAGCGAACCCAAAGCGCGAAGGCGGAGATGACGACGAAAAAGAAAAGCCAGACGAAGACGTTCCAGTGCCCGAACCCCGTGTCAAGCTGGCTCCACATGCCTACATCCCTCCCATGACGGCGCGGACGTAGCTTTGGTGGTTCACCAGGGCGTTGACCGCGCTTTCAAAAAAATTGCCCGCGAACCAGCCGGGGAACAAGGAAATCAGCAGCGTCATCACGGTAAGGACCGCCATCCCCGCCAGCATACCGTAGGGAACCTCCCGCACGGCTACGAACTTTACCTTCGCTGGCCCTAAGAACGCCGCCTGAAAGACCTTCACGAAAGACGCCAGGGTCAGGACGGAGGTGATCATCGCCACGGCAGGCAGAGCGGGATGTACGGCAAAGCTAGACTCGTAGATCATCCATTTGGAGACGAAGCCGTTGAAAGGGGGAAGTCCAGAAATGGCTGCCGCGGCCACCACGAACATCCCAGTCGTCCAGGGCATGTTGCGCGCCAGTCCACCCATCTTGTCCAGGTCACGCGTTCCCGTCGCGTAGTACAGCGAGCCCGCGCACAGAAAAAGAAGCGCTTTGTAGAAAGAGTAGTTCACGGAGTGGAATATGCCGCCCCTTATGGCGGCGCGACCATAGGCCTCCACCGCTTCCGGACTGCCGAGGGCCAGGAGACCAACGCCCATCGCCAATAGCATATAGCCTACCTGAGAGATCGAATGATACCCCATCAGGCGCTTGATTTCGTGTTGCACCACGGCCATCATCACGCCAAAGAACATCGACATGCAGCCCAGGACGATGAGCACCCAAGCCACGGCGCCACCGCCGGCCAAGCCAGGAAAGATCGAGTAGCAGACGCGCGTCAAGCCGTAAAAAGACGCCTGACTCACCGTCACCAGGAGGCAGGTAACGCCGCTGGGGGCTTCCGCGTAGGTATCGGGCATCCAGGTGTGCATGGGGAACGAGCCGCACTTGAAAGCCAGCACCGCAATGATGAGGCCCATCGCCACGCGCTCCAGCGTCCCAGTGCCTGCCATTGCCGACAGGGCGGCCATGTTGACCGCGTCGTACCTGCCATAGAGCGTCCCAATAGCGATCAAAAGGAGCATGGCCGCGATCTGGGAGATCAGCATGTACTTAAAGCTGGCCTCCACGGCCTCCGGCTTGTCGCGCCAGAAGGCCACCAAGCCGAAGGACGCGATGGAGGAGATTTCCACGAAGACAAAGAAGTTGAACATGTCGCCCGTAGCGCACATGCCCAGTGCCCCCGCCGTCATCAAAAAGTAGAGCGCCAGGAAGCGCTTCCACCCCGAAAAGCGATCCATGTAGTCCAGTGAGAACAGCGCGCCCGCAAAGGACGCAATGGAGATGCAGAGGATCAGGAGCGAGCTGAAGGCGTCTATCTCGAAAAGAATGCGAACGGGATAAGCCATGCCCGATGGCAGAGTGAGGGTGAAACTCTCCCCGCCCATGACGTAGACCAGAATGCTCCCGTCGAGAGTAGACAAGCACAGGGCTATAGCCACAAAAAGGGTCAGTCCCGTGAAAGCCGCGAAAAACGCGTTGCGGACGCCCTTGCCAAAGGATCCAGCGAAAGGCGTCAGAAACGCCCCCAGAAGGGGAATCATGACGAGAAAAGCTGGGAGGTGATCACTCAGGCTCATCCGCGTAACCTCCTGATTTCGTTGATATCCAGGGTACCGTAGTGTTTGTGGATCAAAACGATCAAGGAAAGCATCAGGGCCGTGGTGGCCAGAGCGATGACGATGGCCGTCAGGGTCAGGCACTGGGGCGTCGGCAGCACCATGAGGTCATTTGCGCCCTTCATGTGGTAAATAGGGATCCCTCCTCCCTCGCGGTAGCCCAAAAGCACCAGAAAAAGGTTCACCGAAGACCCCAGCACGGCCAAGGCCACGCATATCTTGAGGAGGTTCTTCTGCGTTATGATGGTGTAAAGCGCCATGATCACCAGAAGCGCCACGACCACGTAGGAGGCGTTGCCCAGCCAGTCCATTTTCTCAGCGATCGAAGCGGTCATGACCCCGTTCCCCCCCCATTCCAGCGCCCGTATCGACCATACGAATGCTGCTGTACATATAAAGAACCGCCAGCGACAGGGCCCCGATGACCTCGAAGCCGACGGCGACGTTCATCAAAGAGATCGTCCCGCAATAGGGAAGCCACTCCGATAGGGGTCGCGCGCCCTCCGCGATGGCCATGGAATTGTAGAAGAACGAGTTGGGGAACCCCAGGCATCCGAAAAGGAAAAAGGCCATCAGGCCCACGAACTCCAACAGGCCGTATATTCCGCCATTCACCCAGGCCAGAAAACGTTTGCCGCCATGCGCCACCAGCATGAAACTAAGGAATGTGGCGACGATGGCTCCGCCTTGAAATCCCCCTCCAGGCGTGGTGTGTCCGTTGAGGATGACGTACACGCCGAAGACGATCATGAACCAGGCGAAAATGTCGCTGACCGTCGTTACGATAACGGACAATGGTTTCATTCTTTCTTGCCTCCATCCCGAAAGAGAGCGGCGATGGACGTGAGGGCTGTGAAGAGCACCGCCGCCTCCCCCAAAGTGTCGAAGCCCCTGTAGTCGAAGACCATGGACGTCACCACGTTTGGCGCCGACCTGTCCACTGGGGCGTGGGCCAGGATGTACTCGTCCATTGCAACGCTCACGGGGAGCCCGAAGGGGTGCATCGCCTCAAACATGCCGCAAAGCAATCCCCCTAGGACAATGACCGCCGCGATGAAAACCGTCTTTTTCACAGTTTACCTCCCTTGCCGCCGCCCTTGCCCTTTCCCTTGGGGGAACAGGCGCGAAGCGTGATGATAAAGATGGTGGTGGAGAGCCCCGCGCCGATGGACGCCTCGGCGATGGCCACATCAGGGGCTTTTAGAAGGTAAAATTCCAAAGCCATAAGAAGGCTGAAAACACCCAACGAAAGGATGGAGTTGAGCAGGTTGCGGAACCAGAGCGCCAAAAAGCCTGAAAGGAAGAGCACCAGCAAAAGAGGCGCGTGCAAGCTGGGATTCATGCCGCGGCACCTCCTTTGGCCTTCTCCGCTTCCTCCAGGGCGTCCACCAGGGCAGGTTCGGGCAGGGTTCCCGACCGGTGCGCGGCCCGCGCCAAAACCTGGGCGCCTGTGGGGTTGGTAATAAGCAGCACCGCAGCCGCAATGATCACGTGGACGAAAAGAACCATAAAGCGCGCCTCGCCGCTCCCGAAGATGTAGCGCAGGAAGGAGTAGACCATAAGCGCGAAGACGGAAAAGAGTGTTCCAAAGGTGGTGCATTTGGTCGCGCCATGGAGGCGCGTGTAGACGTCTGGGAAGCGGTAGAGGGAGATGACCCCTAGGAGGTTGAAGGTGAAGCTGACCAGGAGAAAAGGAATGATGATAAGGCTCAGGAGCACTCAAATCCCTCCTTCCAAATGACGCGCGATGTACAGGGTGCTGACGAAAGAGAGGGTCATGTACACTATGCTTACGTCCACCATGACGACCGAGTCGTATACCGCGGCCAGGAGCAGCATGATCGCCGACACCAGCGTGTTGACCACATCCAGCGCTATCAGGCGGTCCGCGGTGGTGGGACCCACGAACAGCCGCCCTATCAGCGCCACGAGCAAAAGGCCCATCAGCAGGGCCGTACCAACGAAAAGATATTGACTCGCGTTCATTCCGTAATCCTCCTCGCCCATTGGCCGAAGGGCCCGCAAATATCCGCCTCCGAGGGATTCGGGGTGCTCAGGTTAAGCGCGTGGATGTAAAACGTGCCGTTTTCATCGATATCCACCGTCAGGGTTCCTGGCGTCAGCGTGATGGAGTTCGCCAAAAGCATGCGTCCCAAGTCGGTTTTGAGGCGTGGGTTGAACTTGACGATGCCGGGGTTGATGTCTCCCGTGATGACCCGTTTGGCCACGTCCCAGTTGGCCAGCGCCAAGGCCACGGCAAACGGGCCGCACAAATAGCGCGCAAACAGCCACCATCTTCGCGGATCGAGCCCTTTTGTGCTCCAGAAATTCGTCTTAGACCAGCCCGAAAACACGAACGCCACAATTGCGCTCACTAGAAAAGCCAGCGTCACCTCCTGTACCGTCCATCCGCCTGAGAGAAACAGATACGTAAAAAACGAAACCACAAATATGACCATGCATTTCCCCCCTGTTTGCGGTGTCTTTGGCGAATATACTACCTCCACGCCCAGTTTTTGTCTAGGGTACAAGCGTCCCCCCAAATCTGCGGGCAAGTTCAAAAAGGTATCTTTATATATTCACGCGAGAGAAAAAAGTAGCCTTTATTAAAGAAAGGCACTCTCTATACGTCATGAAATTTAGGTTAAACACACATTGCTCGTGGAAGGGTGTTTTTCTACAGACGCCGCTCAGACTGCTTTCAGCCTAAGCTCCAGGCTGAAAACTCTTCAATCTCGCTCGCGCGTACTTGAACCATTCCAACACTTTGCTTTCTTTTAGAGCCTGTTTAATACCTCCATAATTAATCCTGGGTAAACCCCCGGCTCTGCCGGGGGACTCATATAGTTTGACAGATACGGGAACGGGCTCGATTCTAACTCCTGTGAACCGCTCAAAGTTTAGAGGAAGGAGAAAGC
>JAITGK010000157.1 GCA_031280635.1 Synergistaceae bacterium | reverse complement strand
TGGGACGGGCGCCGAGATCTTCCGCAAATTGAAAGGAGAATATGGCGCTTCGGAAAAGAAGGAAACTCAGTCATTGGAAGCGGACGCGGGGTAGACAGCCGCCAAAAAAGGGGGGACGTCACGTCCCCCCTTTTCGTTTTTCTGTTTCCGGCCTATTGGCGCAGCCAGGTGTCCAGCGTTTCCAAAAGCCCTGTCCCGTTCAGGAAGATGAAGAGGATAGCGATGGGCGCCAACACGCGCACGCACAAAACCCAAACATGCAACCACCAGCGAGTCTCCAGCTTCCCGTTGTTGGTGAGCTCCTTAAGAGCCGGATCCAGCCAAAACCAACCCACAAAAACGCAAACAAGGAAAGAGCCCACCGGCAGCATGACGTTGTTGCAGAGGTAGTCCAGGGCGTCTAGGAAGTCCATCCCCGCCACCTTGGGATCGCCCGCCAAAGATATAGCGGAATACCCACCCAAAAGAAAAATGATGATGCCCATGAGGCACACGGCGTTGACGCGTTTCAGGTTGAACTTCTCAATGGCGAAGGTCGTGGCCACCTCCATCAGAGACATGGACGACGTGACGGCGGCAAAGAAGAGAAACAGGAAGAACAGAAACGAGAAGTACTGACCAGCCGGCATCTTGGCGAACACCGCGGGCAGGGTGATAAAGGTCAAGCCGACGCCCTGACCCGGCTCGAAGCCCATGGCGAACATCGCTGGGAAGATAGCGAAGCCCGACAGCAGGGCGATCAACGTGTCCAGCGAGGCCGTCCATACGGTGGCGGATGGGATCCGCTCCTCCCGTCCCAAGTAGCTCCCATAGGTGAGCATGATGCCAAGTCCCAGGGAGAGCGAAAAGAAACTTTGTCCCAGCGCGCTGAGGAACGTCGAGCGGGTCAGTTTGCTCAGGTCGGGCTTCAGGTAGAACTCAATTCCCGCCTCGGCCCCCGGAAGGGTCAGGGAGCGGATGATCAGGACGACTAAGATGAGGAACAGCGCCGGCATCATCACCTTGCAGGCCCGCTCGATGCCCTTGCCGATGCCGCTGAGTACAAATAGCATGGTCGCGCCCGAGAAAACGATCTGGAACATGAGAACCTGCTGCCTCTGCCCGATGAAGTGACCGAAAAACTCCTTGGACTGGCCCGTTGCGGCGGTTTCCATAAGTCCGCCGAGGCTTTCCAGCATGTAGCGGATTGTCCAGCCCCCGATGACGTTGTAGTAGGAAAGTACGAAGAAGCCGCCCGCCAACGTGCCCAACCACCCGATCGCGCCCCAAAACGGGCTGACGTTCAGTGCCCGGAAGGCCGCTACAGGGGATCTCTGCGCCGCTCGGCCGATGGCGAACTCCGCCAGCATTACCGGAAGTCCGATGAGCACGGTAATGAACAGATACACCAGCACGAAAACCGCGCCCCCGTTTTCCCCAACCAGATAGGGAAAGCGCCACACGTTGCCCAGGCCAATAGCCGACCCCGCCGCCGCAAGAATGAACCCCAAGCGGCTGCCCCACTGTTCCCTCGTCAAACCCTTTCCACTCTCGTCGCTCAAATCCAAAACCTCCTTTGTAAAATGAATTGGGATAAGGATATAAAAAAAGGCAAAAATTGAAAAGGGGGAAATACAGAATTCTTTCGATATTTTCATATACGTTGGGAAATCCTCGCTCTGTCCTCACATCAAAAAGCTCCGTTACCACAGGCGTTTTCCTATGAAAACGCTGAGGGGACCACGGCCCCTGGCGGGGCTTGGGGCGGAGTCCCAGCGCTTCCCTATTTCCCGAAAAGCCTCATGGCTTTTCGCAAGAGGCCATCCTGGAACCATATGGCGTCCGATGGACACATCTCGTGGCAGCAGTAGCAGCGGATACATCGTCCATAATCGAAGGACAGCTCCTTACCGCGCGGTGTTATGGCCTCGGCCCGGCACACCGCCGCGCACTTGCCGCACCCAGTGCAGCGTTCTGACCGATGCGCGGGGCGGGAGGCCAGGGCTCGCTCCAGGGCGCTCCCGAAAGGCAGCCGTGAAAGGCCAGGTACCACGCTCAAACTGTCCAGTCTAGGAATGTCCACCCCCTCCCACTGGCGCTGGGGAGGAAAGTCCCCCGCCACGTCCTCCTCGCTCAGGGCGCATTGGGGCATGGAGCGGGCCTTCGCTGCCCGCCAAAGCGGAAAGTCCTCCAACTCAGCGCCCATCATCCGGCAAAGCCAGAAGTCCATTGTCAGGGCGTCTTCCGCCCCGGCCATCACGCCGAAGGGAAAGGGCTTGCCGTTGGTGGGACCCAGTCCGTGCATGCCGACGACGCCGTCCAGGATCGTGAAGGTTCGGACGCCTTTTTGGGGGGCGGCGTTGAGGCCGTTCCAGATGTCCAGCAGAAGGGAGGCAAACGCCTCGCGCCTCAGGCCCACGTTGTAGTGCCACTCGGCCTTGCGCTGCGACGCCACGCAGCCGAAGAAATTTTTGACCCCTAGGGATAGGAGCATCTGAGCGTGGGTTTTCATCTTGGGCAGGTTTAAGATGAAGTCGCTTTTTAAGGCCAAACGGGAGACCTCGACCTTGTGGAACGCGGCGTCAGGGAGCGGGGGTAGGGGAACGGGATCCGTCAGCTCGACGCAGGGAACGCCCAACTCCCGCGCCGCGTCCGCCAGACCCGCTTTTCGCGCGGCCCGGTTGAAGCTGTCGATCCCTGGACTGTCGGCAATGACAGGACGCCCTCCCGCCTCCAAAACAGAGCGAGCCGCCGCGCGCGCCACGGACGGGTGAGTCGTGACGCAACGCTCCGGCGAGTGTCCCGCCACGAGGTTAACCTTCAGGAGTACCCGATCCCCCGGCGCGATGAATTTTGTTATCCCCCCAAAGTGCTCAAACAACTCGCGCACTGCGGAGTCCATGTCCTCCTGCTTGTAACCGTCCCGTCTCAGCAGCAACAGCTTACTCAATATGGCGTTACCTCCTGTTTTTTCGCGTATTTCTGGCGAGGTAGACACGGAAATTGGAGTTCATAAGGAAACCCATATGGAGACTTCGCCCCATGCCCATTTAGGGGTTATGGGCTCCTAAAAATCCCATTTGATCAGCGTTTCCATAATTACGCAATCCGTTTTAGCTAGTTGGATCAATTGGCTGTTTCTAGCTTTTCCCTTTTCCTCCCGAAGCTCCGCCCCGCGTTTCTTGGACCGCTTTTTGGCGCGCTCATCGCTCATTCTGGGCGCGTTACAGACGCTCTCCTATCTATCTCTTTCGCTAATCATATGGTCCAGCTACTACAAAGCAATTAAATATGGCTCTTTCCATTGCCGCAATATTATCAAACAATAGATACTACTTTGTCTACAATTGAGCGGCGGAGATACAATCGTCATGGCTCTTGACGATACCTAAGTACTACGTTCCTCTTCACAAGCTCCTGGCGTTGATATTCACTTTGACCATGCTTCTAAAGCTATAGTAGGTTGCGTAATCACGCGCGGAAATAAGAGACCAAAAGCTGGAACTCAACGACTACTGACTAAGATCTCCTAACATAACCCACCTGTTTGGGCCTTCAGGCTATAAAGCAATTTTTATAAATGCAGTATTTCAAAGTAAACTTTATCAAGATAGCATGGTTATGATAGATACTCTAAAGCCGGTAGGTTAAATAGCAACTGAAAGTCGCGTCCAGGTTAAGGCCTGCTTAAGATCTTGTCTGAAATATTTCAAAAGAAGAGATACAAAAGCCAGCTTAACCATGCTAAACGTTGTTCAATAAGACATTCACGGTCCATAGCGGGACTTTTCTCCTCGCTTTTTCCGATAAAAGCCAGTATTTTCAGCCCTAGCAGGGCGCGGAGGTGAATTTCAAGTATAATGTCTATAGTGGATTGACGCGGATACCGGCGCGTCGGACGAGACACTGGGCGCGAGAGGCCCGGAAGGGGAGTTTGTTTTGAGTTTTGAATTGATGAGATATTATAGAAAACTGCGGCGGCAGAGCAAGCTACTGACCTTGCGCGTGGCGGAGGGGGCGTTTTTTTTGCGTCGCTTTGTGGAGTTTCCCCGTCAGGTGGGAAGCGTTATGCCTAGCTCACGCTACCTCACCAGGGCGGTGATGGACAGGATCGACTGGGAAGAGACGCGGTGTTTGGCGGAGCTAGGCGCGGGAACGGGAGTGTTTACCCGCGCCATCATCCGAAACCTGAGAAAGGATGGCGCGGCGCTTGTGTTCGAAATCGACCCCATGCTGAAAAAGGTGATTGAGGACGATCACGCGGGGCTCGACGTCTACGGCGACGCCAGGGAACTCCCGAAGATCTTGTACGAACGGGGGATCGCGGAGCTGGACTGCGTGGTCTCCAGCCTGCCCTTCGCCGTGCTGCCTCCTCGCATGACGGCCTCTATCCTGGACGCCGTCTGCAAGTACCTGAAGCCTGGCGGAAAGATGGTGGCTTACCAGTACTCTCGGCATATGAAACCCTATTTTGAGAAACGCTTCGCCAGCGTGAAAGTCTCCTTCGTCCTGCGCAATGTCCCCCCTGCTTTCGTCTACGAGTGCGTGAAGGGATCCTGAATCATGGGTTTCAACATCCAGCCCGGCGTCGAGGCCGCCACCTGTCCGACCTTGAGTTTTTCCCCGCTCTCGCTGGAGCGGCGGGAAGAGTACGCGGCGTTGTTCTCGCTCTGCGCGGAGAGGGCCTCAGACTACACCTTTATCAATATCTGGGGCTGGTCGGAGGAACGGCGGTACGAATGGGCGTTTGGCGACGACCTCTGCTGGCTGCGGGTCACCAACGGCCCCGAACCCGTCTACTGGGCCCCCGTGGGCGACTGGGACCGCCTCGACTGGGCGGAGACGCTTGAGCGGACCGTTGCCCCCGGCACGGTGTTTGAGCGCGTGCCTCAAGCCCTGGCGGACCTTTGGAGCCAGCGGCTGGCCGGGCGCGTTCTTCTGGAGGAACAGCGGTCGGAGTGGGAATACCTCTATGACTATGAAAAAATGGTCTCGCTTTCGGGGAATAAGCTGCACAAGAAAAAAAACCTGCTGTACCAATTTGAGAAACTTTACGATTACGCCTATGCCCCGATACGCTCCGACTGTATCGGCGCTATCCGCGGTATGCAGCAGGAGTGGTGCGAGTGGCGCGGCTGCGAGGAGTCACCGGGCCTGGTGGCAGAAAACATTGCCATCGCGCGCGTTTTGGATCAGTGGGAGAAGCTGCCTAACGTCATGGGCGGTTCGCTTTCTGTGGAGGGCAGAACCATCGCCTACACCGTCGCCGAGGACTTGGGCGATGGTATGGTGGTCATCCACTTCGAGAAAGGGCTGGACAGCTACAAGGGCGTCTATCAGGCAATCAACCAGATGTTCCTGGTGAACACCCCAGGCTTCCACACCGTCAACCGCGAACAGGACATGGGCTTGCCGGGCGTCCGTCAGGCGAAAGAGTCCTACAACCCCAAAGGCTTCCTGAAAAAATACAAGGTTCATTGGCGAGCGGCGGAGTCCTAGAGCCGTTGGCTCTTTTATGAACAAAACTTTGGCGATAGTTATGAGCTTTTTCAACGCTATTTTGATGTTCATAATTATGCAATCTGCTATATATCCTGTTTCTGGTCTCTTATTTCCGCGCGTGATTGCGCGGACCGCTATAATGCGGGGGTGAAAGGAAGTGAGTTCTATGCGCAAACATTCGGCGTCGCTGGCGAGGAAAAACAGCAGGGTGATCCTGTATATCTTTCTGGCGCTGGCCGGGGTTGCCGTCGTGGGGGCGGGAGTGCTTTCCATGGTGGACATCGGGGGAAGCATGGTGGTGGAAACAGCCGCGCTGGCGGTCAAGGAACAGACTGGCATGACGCTTTCTGTAGGCGGCGTGAGGGGAAACCCCGTGCGGGGGTACGTGCTCAACGAGGTGGCCCTCGCGCTGGAGGGTGAGCGGATTTTTTCCGCCAAGACCCTTGGGGCGAGCCTCAACTTCGTGTCGCTTCTCCGCGGCGCGCCCAGGCTTGCGCTTCTGGCTGTAAGTGGAGTGGACATGGACTTGAACCACTTGTTTGACGAGCTAGGCAAAATCCAAACACCGGAGTCCTCGGGAGGCGGGGGGGAGGTCCCCATCGACCGCGTCAGCCTGCGGGACAGCCGTTTCACCTCCCAGTGGGGGGTTATCCAGGTGAACGACGTCTCTGTCGCGATCAAGGGCACGCTCTTGGACGCGAGCCTGGCCGGGGCAGTCAACGGTGTCCCCTTGAGCGGGACGCTGGGCGCTGACGCGCGAGAAAAGACCTTTGGCGTGAACAAGGCGGAGCTTCGCGTGGGCAAAGGGATTCTTGCCACGGCAGGAAGCGTGACCCTGGACGCGGGGTCGGACGGACCCGCTATGGACTTCCAGGGATCGGTTAGGGGGTTGGACGCCGCGGAGCTTGCCGCCCTTTGCCCGTCGTTTCTCTCCTCGGAGGACTACGTGGGAAAGCTGGACTTGGACTTTGCCGCCGAGGGCGCGGGAAGCAACCTGCTGTTCGCGGCGACCCTGAATTTCGAGGGCTCCAAGGTCGGCGGCTATCCGCTTTCAGCGCTATCCGCGCGAATGAAATACGCCAACATGCGTCTTACGGTGGAAGATATTAAGGCTATGACACTGGGCATCCCCATCGAGGGCACTGCCGCAGCGGCGATGCGCCCTGAAAGCGCTCTTTCCGTCATGGTCAAGTTGGAAGGAGGCAACGTGCCGCTCGCGGAGCTGGCGAAGCTCTACCCCAGCCTGGGTGACGTCGACGGCGCGGTGGAGCGCTTCGCGGTGAACATTCAAGGCCCGGTAGATTCCCTTTCCGGTACGGTGGAGCTGTCGGCGCCCAGTCTCGTCCTCATGGGCAAACAGGTGAATAACCTGGCCGTTCAGGTCAAGTTGGCGAAGAGCGACACGGCGTCCGTCAGCGGAAAATTTGTTTTGGAGGACGCTCAGGCCTATCTGCAGGGTTCCATAGCCTCGTTTTTGAAGAATGAAAACCTGAACCTGACCTTCAAATTGTTGAACCTGGACGTGAAAAAAGTGGCGGACCTCATTCCAGACGGAAAAAGCTACGCCCTCGCCGGAAGCGTGACCGCCGACCTAGCAATCCGAGGAAGGGTCATGTCCCCCACCGTGAGCGGCGTCCTCTCCAGTCCGCGTTTTTCCGCTATGGGTTACCAAATCGACAAGCCGTCGCTGTCCTTTTCCTATGGTAAGGACACGTTCACGCTGAAGGAAAGTGGCGGAAGCTGGAACGGCCTTCCCATAAAAGTCAGCGGAACGGTGGGACCGCTTTCCTCCCCTTCCATAGATATGACGGCGCAGCTCTCCTTCAAACCCGAAACCCTAAAGTCTTTCATCCCCGACATTGATGCCTACAAACTGCAGGGGACGGTCAACGCCGGGGTCAAAATCACGGGCAAGCTGCCTCAGCCGCGGATCAGCCTGATGGCGTCCTCTCCCGCGCTCTCAGCCCTGGACGCCGTCAGCGTGAAAGGTCTGGAGGTGAACACGGCCTTGGGCGCGGACATGAACAGGATCGACCTGACCCTAAAAGCAACCTCGGCCTCCGCGGGAGGAGTAGGCTTGCAGGCCTTGTCCGCCACAGTCAAGAAGGACGGGCAGCGAGTAACGCTGGAGAACGTCTCCGCCCGAAGTGGGGAGGGCGCGCTTTCTGGAGGCGGGACGGTCGTCTTGACGGCGAAGGATGCCGACCTGAACCTGGCGTTTGACTTTCGCCAGCTCGACCTCGCTCTTCTCGCCCAAACCAGCGGACTCGCCCTCACTGGGAGGCTCTCCGGCAAGCTGGGAGTGTCGGGTCCGTCGTCCAACCCGTTGGTGTCCTTTACAGGCGAGGCCCCAAGCGTCTCCGTGGAGGGGGTGACCCTCACAAGTCTCTCCGCCAACATTTCGGGAAACACGAAAACCCTGAACATCAAGGAGTTCCGGGCGAACGCGGGGGGCGCGCCGCTTTCCGCCACGGGGAGCGTTTCACTGCCCTTCGCGGCGGACGTCGCCGTGTCGGGGAACGGCCTGGACTTAGGGGCGCTGACCGAGGGGATACCGGACATGAAGGGGCAGGTGTTCGGGAAGGTGGACCTGCGCTTCAACGCCAAGTCCACGGCGCAGGGTCTGGAGGGGACGGGCAGTCTCCGCTCCGCCTCCGTCACCACTTTCGGCGTCAAGACCAGCAACGCCGTTTTTCCCCTCTCCTTGAGCGGGAACGCTCTGAAATTGGAGGGCGGAACCCTGGACCTCTACGGCGGTAAAGTCACAAACACCCTGATTTTCGACCTGTCAACCCAAAAGTTCAGCAATACCCTGAAGGCCTCCGGCGTTGACGTGAACGCCCTGGCTCAGGACGCGTCGGGCGGGCTTGGCGGTAAGATCACGGGCAAGGGCAACCTATCCCTAAACATCAACGGGAGCATGACAAACATGAGCGGCAGCGGCCAGTTTGACATGGGAGCGGGGAGCATTACCGGCTTCACGGGCCTGAACCTGTTGGGGGCGCTCTACGGAGTGGAGGGAATCCGCTACGTCAAGGTCATCGCTCCTTTGAAGATCGAGACAGGCCGAGTCACCATCGGCAAGGGAGCTTCTATGACCCCGCATGAGGGCGACCCGATATACAAAAGCGCGAAGTTACTTGAAGACGGGGTGATTACGTTTGACAAAAAGCTCTACTTCGTGGCGGAGGCCAAGGTGAACTTCCAGCTCGTCAACGCGCTGGCGGGCGGTGCCGTGGGGGGCGTCGAGACCCTGCTTCGGGGGGGTGGAACGCTCAACAAAAACCTGGAGTCTGCCTTGAAGAGCGCGCTCAACGCTGGGACGACTCAGGGGAAGGACGCGGACTTCCGGGACGTCAGCGCCAAGGTTATGGGGACCTTAGACAGTCCGTCGTTCACCCTTTTGAAGGTGGGACCGTCACAGACGGGCCAGCCCGCGGGGACGACGCCCGTGGTTCCGTCCGTGAAGCCGGAGGAGGTTATAAAGGAAAAAATCATCGAGGCGATTGCTCCTCCAAAGCCAAGCCCAAAACCCCAGGACAGCGCGACGCCGCCCGCTCCCCCGGCCCCGCTGGAAAAGAAAATCGAGGAGCAAGTGAAAAAAGAAGCCGAACAGCAAATTCGAAAAGGCCTCGAAAACTTGTTCAAAAAATAGCGTAAAGGGCTCAGAAGATTTTTTCTGGGCCCTTTTTCATGTTTATAGCGTATTGCGTAATTATGAACATCAGAATAGCGTGTAAAAAGCTCATAATTACCGCAAAAGTTTTGTTCATGAAGGAGTCAACGACTCTATAGTTTATTTTCCATGTAGTAGGTAAAAACCTCCGGCTTTAGCCGGAGAGCTTTCAGCAGGCTCTTTTGAAAAGTGTGATAGTGTACCATGGCGGAAGTTGTATCCGCGTTCCTTGCGCTTACACCGCTGTATCCCAGCAATCACGCCATTTTTAACCGCGCGTCCTGAACCGCGTTTTTCGCGTAAAGGCATTATAATCACTCCTCTAATTTGTTTATAGAGATATTATACCCTCATATCTCTATTTTAGTAAGCACTCTCGAAAAAATGAAATGAGTGTTCATAAAGCTTAAGGATCATGTCGGTGGAAGGATAACCTCGATCAAAGGTGAGAAGCTTTTTTGCGTCCGAATAAATCGTGTCGAGTTTGTCCATGTGCCGCAAAGCAAGGTCACGCTCGGAAGCGCTCGTCGCGTTTATCGTAGCGTTCATGCTCTCGCGGTTGGCGCGTTGGCGTCGCGCCCGGTTCCGCCAAACGCTTCAAGCAGTTTGGGCATATCAGGCAAAGCGACGGTCGAGCCATCGACGGCAAGCGCGTAGTAGCCGTAGAGAAGCCTGACTTCATACTCTTCGCAATATCGCGTTTCGACAACGGCCCAGAACATTTTTTCGAATGGAGAATGATCGAAATGGCTACGGGCTTTGCCCAAAGCCCGCTGACTTATGGTACTGCCGTCAGCGATGTCAATTCTGAAAAAGCGGCTCAAAGCTGATTGAGCGCTCGTATTGATGCCCTATGAGGATGAAAAGGAGGATTTGTGGGAAAGACATTTTACGATTTCGAGTGAAAAATGTGGATTTCGAGTAAACCACCTCCAGCGTTGAGTTTTCGAGCGTTACGTCTCGTGTTTTTGTAAGGATATCGTATAGATTGAGCATCTGCAACGCTTCAATCCTGAAAGATATACCTTGTGATGGTATCCTTTTGATTGTAGCGTTGTGAGATTTTGTCAATACTGCATTTGACTTATTTTTACATATTCAATCGACTTATTCTCAGTCTTAATATGTCTTTAGATCTTAAGTTGTTGACATTGCTTTTCTGTGCAAAGTTTTTGCCGCTTAGAGTATCTATCATAACCATGCTATCTTGATAAAGTTTACTTTGAAATACTGCATTTATAAAAATTGCTTTATAGCCTGAAGGCCCAAACAGGTGGGTTATGTTAGGAGCTCTT
>JAITGK010000113.1 GCA_031280635.1 Synergistaceae bacterium | reverse complement strand
TAGAGTATCTATCATAACCATGCTATCTTGATAAAGTTTACTTTGAAATACTGCATTTATAAAAATTGCTTTATAGCCTGAAGGCCCAAACAGGTGGGTTATGTTAGGAGCTCTTAGGGGTCATGGACCCCTAAGAACCCCATTTGTATCAGCGTTTCCTTAAGTTTCCTTAAAAAAGCGTCTAAAAACGGTTGTTATGGTATCCCAGAGCCACGGTCAGATTTTGCGTCTATTCCCGCCCGCGGCTCTGGCGTCAGCTTTTTTTCCTGCGGACCCTACTTGGCGGCTTTTGTCCCGTGGGTAGGGAAGCGGTGGCGCCGTCCTGGGCGATCCGATCGCGGAGCACAGCCGCCCGTTCGAAGTCCAGCTTTTCCACGGCTTCCCACATGGCGCGTTCCAGCTCTTTAACCGAGAGTTTCGGCGCAACCCCGTCCTCCACGAGCGCGCCGGGAGCTCCGGAGTAGGCCGCCAGTAACTCCTCCGGCAGTAGATTGGTCACGTCTTTTTCTACGCTGCGGGGGACGATACCGTGCTTTTCGTTGAAGTCAAGTTGCTTTTGACGCCTTCTACGCGTCTCCTCCACGGCCTTGCGGATGCTCTCGGTCTCGTTGTCCGCGTAGAGATACACCTTGCTGCCGATGTTGCGCGCCGCCCGTCCCATGATCTGAATTAGAGAGCGGTAGGAGCGCAGATAGCCCTCCCGATCCGCGTCCAGAATCGCTACAAGCGACACCTCCGGCAGGTCCATCCCCTCCCTCAGCAGGTTGATCCCCACCAACACCTGAATGTCGCCTTTGCGCAGGTCACGAATCAACTCCGCCCGCTCAAAGGTGTTTAACTCCGAGTGGATGTACTTGACCTTGAACTTCAGTTCACACAGGTACTCAGCCAAATCTTCCGAGGACTTTTTCGTCAAGGTAAGAACCAGCGCCCTGCCAGACTCCCCACCCGTCACGATTCGCAGACGTTCCACCAGGTCGTCTACCTGACCCGCGGCAGGCAGCACTTCGACCTCCGGGTCCGCCACTCCTGTGGGGCGGATCACCTGCTCCACCACGCGTTTGGAGCGCTCCATTTCGTAGTCTCCCGGTGTGGCGGAGACAAAGACTGCCGTGCGCGTTTTTTTCTCGAACTCACTCCACTCCAGCGGCCTGTTGTCCAGACAGGAGGGTAGGCGGAACCCGTTGTCCACCAACGCGGTCTTCCGCGCCCGGTCGCCATTGAACATGCCTCGCACCTGGGGCAATGTGATGTGCGACTCGTCCACGATCATCAAAAAATCGTCGGGGAAGAAGTCGATGAGCGTTCCCGGCGCCTCGCCCTCCTCCCGGCCGTCCAGGTAGCGGGAGTAGTTCTCAATGCCCGAGCAGTACCCTACCTCCGTCAACATTTCCAGGTCGTAACGCGTGCGCGTGGCGATCCTCTGAGCCTCCAGAAACTTGCCCTCTCTGGTGAAGCGCCCGACCATTTGCTCCAGCTCGGCCTCGATAAGGGGCTTCGCGCGGGCGATGGCGTCGGTCTGGGCGATGTAATGTCGCGCGGGAAAGATGGAGGCCTCAGGCAGGCGCTCTACGACCTTGCCCGTCACGGGGTGGATCAAGTCAATACGCTCGATCTCATCGTCAAAGAAGGTCACGCGAATACAGTTCTCGTCGTAGGCGGGGAAAATCTCTATCGTATCGCCTCGGACGCGGAACTTCCCCACCTCCAGAACCTGATCGTTGCGCTCGTAGTAGTTTTCCATCAGACGCCGCATGAAGGCGCGGCGCTCCCACTGATCTCCCTCGGCGAAGGGGAAGATGACGGACTCGTAGTTCTCTCGCTTGCCCAGGCCGTAGATACAGGAGACGCTGGCCACCACCAGCACGTCCCGCCGCTCCACCAAGGCCTTGGTGGCGGCCAGGCGCAGGCGCTCGATCCGGTCGTTGATGGAGGCGTCCTTCTCGATGTAGGTGTCGCTAGAGGGAATGTAGGCCTCGGGCTGATAATAGTCGTAATAGCTGACAAAGTAGTGAACGGCGTTTTCGGGGAAGAACATCTTGAACTCGCTGTAGAGCTGGGCCGCCAGGGTCTTGTTGTGGGCCAGCGCCAGGGTAGGACGGTTCACGCTGGCAACCACGTTGGCCACGGTAAAGGTCTTGCCGCTGCCCGTGACTCCCATGAGGGTCTGGAAACGTTTTCCCTCGTAAAGCCCTTTTGTCAAGGCATCTATAGCCTCCGGCTGATCTCCCGCCGGCGGCCACTCAGAGTGCAGAACAAAATTTTTTTGTATCACGGCGGCGACCTCCCTTATTTATAGCGGATTGCACAATCATGAACGCCAAAACGACGCGACGACTCTAATCCGGCGTGACCAGTATATCAGTAGTCTCTTTGGAGCATGAAAGCGGGGCGCTTTCGTCTCAAATGCGCTATCATGATAGCGGTTTGTATCATTGTGCACAGAAATTGGAGTGGGAAATATGTCGTTCGGACCCGAGTACATTCACGGCCTGCAGGCCGCCTTAAATGAGAAACTGCCTTGGCGGGTTTTGAAAGTCGAAGGAGGGGAGTCGTGGGTGGCCCTGCGGGTCTCGGCCCTAAGGGTCTCCGGCGAAGGGGACGGGTGGTTCCTGCTCTCCTGGGGACGGGGTTCCACCGGATGCTGTCTGGCGGACTCGGCCTCCGTTGAGGCGCTGAAGAGAGGCGCGTCCGCCAGAACGCACCTGGCCGAGACCTTGAAAAGCCGCCTTGTGAAGGGTCAGATCACGACGGCACGGCAGTTGGGTCACGATCGACTGCTGGAACTGGAGGCAGTGCGCTTTGTGGCGGCGGGCTTCAGCGTAAGGTACTTTTTGGTGCTCGAAGCCACCGAGCCCACAGGGAACTTGATCCTTCTGGATGGGGAGCGCAGGATCGAGGAGCTCGCCCGTCACGCGCCGCCGGACGTCAACCCCTATCGGACACTCCTGCCCGGTCGCCTCTACATTCCCCCCCCGGCCTTTCAAGGGCCCCTGCCCATAGAGGTGGAAGCCCTGACCTTTGAGGACGTGCCGCGGCTTCGGGGCGTGGGGCGTCCCCTTGTCCGAATGATCGGAGACCACTGGGCGGAGCGCCCGCCCTCGCGGTGGTTGGAGGCCCTGCGGCTCCTTTATGGGGATGACGACCTGCCCTGTATGCACACGTCCAAGGGGTATCACACCCGCTTCCCCTTCTCGTTCCCAGAGGCGGAGAGGGACGAGGGTGGAGCGCTTTTGGCGGCGCGGGGCGGCGTGCTGTCTCCCCTGTTAGCGAGGACGCGGGCGCGGCTTTTGCACGGCCTGAACGCCCGCGTGGAACGCGCCGTGAAGTCAAAAGAACGCCATTTAGATGGATTACGGAATCAGCTTAAAAATAACGCCGAGGCGGAGTTGTTCCGGCGAAAAGGGGAGTTGCTGCTGACACACCTGATGGAGGCGCCGCCGTGGGCGGATAAAATAACCCTGCGCGAGTGGGAGGGGGGCAAGCTTTTGGAGATTGCTTTGGACTCCAAACTCTCCCCCGTCCAGAACGCCCAACGTTATTTCAAAAAATACAAAAAGGCCCGTGCCGACCCGCGGAAAATCCAAGAGGAAGCGTCCGCTCTGGAAAGGGCTATCGAGGAGTTGCGGGAGCAGAGAGACCTTCTGGACTCCATCAAGGACCTCGCTCAATTGGAAGAGGCCGTGAAGGACGTGGCGGATTGGCTCGCGCCCCAAACAGAAAGCGGCAGAAAAGGGGGAAGTGGGAAACGCGCCTCAAATACGCTCCCCCCGCACCTGCGCTTTCAGTTCGAGGGGTATACGGTTTTGGTGGGGTTGTCTGCCCGGGGCAATCGCTACGTCACTTTCCGGCAGGCGACAGGTGATGATCTGTGGCTGCACGCGCATGAGGTTCCCGGCGCGCACGTCATTATAAAGGGCGCAAAAGGACGGAAGGAGCTGGAGGGCGCTCCGATACTGACCTTTGCCGCGACCCTCGCCGCTGAGTACAGCAAAGCTCGAGGTTCGCTCTTCGTGCAGGTCGATTACACGGAGCGTCGCTGCGTCCGCCCCGTGCCCGGCGCCGTCGCCCTCGTCACCTACACCAATCCCGGCGTCATCAGGGTCCAAGGCTCTTTGGGCGCTTGACATCCTCCCGCCAATGTCAGGTGGAGTTTCGAGTGTTATTATGGTAGAAAATGAGGAAAGAGGGTTTTGTGATTTTGAAGCGTGTTGGCGTTTGCGTGTGTCTCTTCCTGACGTTTTCCGTGTTTTGTATGAGGTCTGCCGGGGCCGCGGAGGTCGCGCTTTCTGAGCTTTTCCGCAAACGGTCATGGGCGGCCATGGACGAGGTGTATTTGTTCAAAAAAAATCCCGAGGCGCGGGACCACGCGCTGATGGCCAACGCCTTGCGCATCCAGAACCGCTGGAGCGAGGCGGTTGACATATTGGAAAAACACGCGGCCTCCTTCCCCGCGGAGGTGAAACCCTACGCGGATATGACGCTTCTCTTGGGCTACGAGAAGCTGGAACGGCGCGAGGACGGCCTGAGGCTCGCCGCGGTGATGGAAAAAAACGCCCCAGCGGACTTACGCTACTACGTGGCCTACGCGCAGTACCGCCTGTTGGGGGACGGGAATCCGGAAGCCACGGAAAAGGCCCTTTCTCGGATGTTAGCGACAGCGGAAAGCAAAGATCGAAAGGTCTCGGCCCTTTCCTACCTGATCAAGTTGTCAGGCGACCAGACCGCCAACGCGCTGAAACTGTTGGAGGAACAGCCCACGAACAAGGCGGCTTACGACATCCTGAGCGCAAAACCCAAGCCGTGGTCCACGGCTGTCATCCTGGCGTTAGGGGAGTATTCCTACCGCCAAGGCGACAACAAAACCGCCCTCGCACGTCTCTCGGCGGTTCCGGAGAAGGGGCCAGGCTGGCGGAAAGCCACTTATTACCGGGCTTTTTCCCTGGAAAGGCTGAAGCGCTACGCCGACGCGCTGAAACTTTTCAGCTCTCTGGCGCTGTCCGGGAATGGCTACGCGGAGAGTTCCGCCCGGCGCATAGCCACTATCGCGGGCAAGGCGGGAAAGGCCGATAAAGCCAACGCGATGGCGGCGTTGCGCAAGGTGCTCAAGGAACGCAAGGGTAAGGTTCAGGTCAGGGCGATGTACCTCCTCGCTGATCTAGTGGGCGGTAAGGAGGCGCAGGAAATCGAAGATGGATTGATGCGAGCCTACCCGGACTCCGCTCACATTGTCAAGATTCTCTGGAAGCGCGGCTGGGACGCCTGGAACGCAAAAAAATTCGAGGAGGCCCTGACTTACTGGAAGCGCGTCTATTCCCCTGGCCTGAACGCCTCGTGGAGACCCCGGGTACTCTACTGGATCGGCGCGGCGCAGATGTCTTTGGGCCGGGAGAAGGAGGCCGAGAAGGCCTACGCGGAGCTGGCCCGCAACTACCCTCTTTCCTACTACGCCTTTTTGATCCGACCCAGCGTAGACATGGTGGAAGGCGACCCACCCAGGCTCGTCTCCAAGCCCTCGCTTTTGGAACAGTGGGGATTCATCTATTACGCGAAGTTGAAGATGCAGGCGTCAAAGGCGCCGCCGGGGGATCTATACCGATCCATCACGCTGTCCGAGTGGCTCGGAGAGGAGGAGGGGTCGTACATTCAGGCGCGGCTTCTGAGTCGCTATTTTGCCGCTGGGCGGTCGTTCTACCGTAAGGGCTTGGAGCTTCTCTACCCCCGCCCGTTCAAGAAACAGGTAGACGCGGCTTGTGAAAAATTCGGCGTGGTGGGAAACCTGGTCTGGTCTGTGATGCGGCAGGAGAGCGCGTTTCGTCCCGGCGCCACCAGTCACGCCGGGGCGTCGGGCCTGATGCAGCTCATGCCGGCGACGGCGCGGGACGAGGCGAAGCGAATCGGCCTCGCCAAGTACGACATATACGACGTGACGGACAACATCAACATGGGTACGGCGCACCTGGCGCGCTTGGGCAGGACCTTCGCGCGGGAGGATCGGGTGATGGCCGCCTACAACGCGGGCTCCGGGAACGCTCGAAAGTGGCTGGCGGACGGTGGGCAGGAGCTGGCCCCTGATTTCTGGATCGAGCGTGTGCGGTTCGACGAGACGTGCGACTACGTTCAAAAAGTATCGGGCAACCTGGCGGTCTACCGCCTGCTCTACGGCGAGGGGAAGCCAGCTAGCGCCGACGCTGGGGGTCGTTGAGGGACTCGAAAAAGTGGGAAAGACCAGGACACACGAGGTTGTCCGCGCCTTGGAGCGTTTACCGCTGGCGGAGCGGGAGCGGGAGCGGAGCCGCGCTATCCCCTATGCTTTTTCCCTGAGCGCTCTGGCCCGATTTTTTTTTGAGACGGGCGGGCGACAAGGGTGGGCGCGTCAGACAGACCCAGTAATTGTGGCCGTTTCCGGCGGCGGTGACTCAATGGCTCTTTTGTGGTTGTTTCGCGTTTTTTACGAGGGTCAGGTGATCGCCGCCCACTTGGAGCACGGAATACGCGGGAGGGAATCCCTGGCGGACGCGGCTTTTGTGGCGGAGACGGCGCGCCGCTGGGGGATGGAGGCAGAGATTTGTCATGTTGATGTTCCTGGCCTGCTGGAAAAAGGGGAGTCCTTGGAGGTGGGGGCCCGGCGGCTCCGTTACAAGTTTCTCGAATCCGCCGCGGGGAAGCGCGGGGCCTTGGGCGTCGCCTTGGGGCACAACAAAGAGGATGTCGCCGAAACGGCGCTGTTCAATCTGTTGCGTGGCTCTGGGGCGAGGGGCGCGGTTGGGATTCCAGAGCGGCGGGGGATATTCTTCCGTCCACTTCTGCGGTGTTCCAGGGTTTTCCTGCGCGGCCTGCTGCGCTGCCGAGGCCTCGAATGGCGCGAGGACAGTACCAACGTTGGTGACGGCTGCGCACGCAACTTCATACGCAACGAGCTTATTCCCCTTATTGAAGAAAAAATCAACGTGAAAGCGACGGAGCATCTAGCGGCTTTCGCTGAGGAGATGCGGGTCTGGCGGGCGGAGGAGGAGTCGCGGGGCGCGGCTCTTCTCAAAACCGCCAGAGTCGGCGGGGAAAAAGCGCGCGGCGGAGAGTGGTGTTTGGAGCGGAGAAGGGTACAGGGTTTCTCCCTTTGGGAACGGACCCTGTTGGCGCGGGAGGTCGGACGGCGTCTGGGACTCCCGACCCTTTCGCGGGGGCGTTGCCTGGAGCTGGCGCGATTGATGGGAGAGAGGGGGGACTTCAAGTTCCAATGGAGTGCGGGCGTCTCTATCCTGGGTGGTCGGGAAACTCTAAACTACGGCAAGCAAACAGCGGAAACGAAGTCCAGAGACAATCCATCCGCTGAAGACCGTTGAGGTTGGGACGGGTTTCCTAGCGGGGTTTGAGGCGAAGGGTTTTTTACGCGAGGAGGAAACGACGTGGATGAGAAAACAAAGGCGGCTCCTGTTTACAGGCCGGGGAGGGTGCTGTTCTCGGAGAGGGAAATCTCCGTCCGCGTCCGGGAACTGGCGGAGACCATCGCGGCGGAGACCAGGGGCGGCGGTCTGCTGGTTGTGGGGATTCTAAACGGCGCGGCGATTTTTTTGTCGGACTTGGCGCGTTGTATGCCACTGGAGCTGGACGTTCAAATAGACTTCATGTCGATTTCCTCCTACGGGAGCGCGGCGCAAACCAGCGGAACCGTGCGCGTTTTGAAGGACTTGGGCGGCGACATCGCGGGCCGGGACGTGCTGGTTGTAGAGGATATCATCGACACAGGACTGACCCTCTCTTACCTCCTGGACATGCTGAAAACGCGGAGACCGGCAAGCCTTCGCACCTGCGTGCTCTTGGACAAGAGCGCCAGACGCGAGGTCGCGGTGAAGGTAGACTACCGTGGTTTCACCATCCCCGACGCCTTCGTGATCGGTTACGGCCTGGACTGGGCAGGAAAGTGGCGTCACCTGCCGGACATCCGAGCGGCGGAACCATGGGCGGGGTGAGAGCAAACGAAAGCGGACAAAGCGGTGCAAAAATACCGTGCTGTTCCGCCGTTTTTTTTCGCCCCGTTTTTTTCGTTTGTATATGTTAAAATCACGGGGTTGGAATTTTCCGTGACCGGAGGGCTTCGGGATCGGATAACTTGGATAAGATGAAATTTATACGGAAACCGGAGAGGCGGCGATGTTTTGGGGCGGATAGTGAAGAATTTTGGCCCGTACCTGATTCTCCTTCTTCTGTTGCTTTCCCTGGCGAACGTCTACCTGACGCAGGATCAGAACCAGCAGCAATTTATGGAGATCAGCTACAGTGAGTTCATGTCGAATCTGGATGCGGGGCGTGTTGTCTCCATGGAGATAAAAAACCACACCCTTCCAGGAGAGTCAAGTTCCGCGACCCTGCGCGGCGAACTCAGGGACGGTCATAGGTTCCTGGCCTACGCGGTGGATATTGGGAACCTGGCGGCTGACGCCGCGAAAAGAGGTGTTGCCGTTACTATTGAGCCTCCACAGAAAACCTCCTGGTGGGTTACGATCCTTTCATCGTTGTTTCCCACGCTTCTTTTGATCGGGGTTTGGATTTTCTTTCTCTACAACATGCAGGGCGGCGGCGGCAAGGTCATGTCCTTTGCCCGGAGCAAGGCCAAGCTTTTTCTGGACAATCGTCCCAAGGTCACGTTCGCGGACGTGGCGGGCTGCGACGAGTCCAAAGAGGAGCTTCAGGAGGTCATCCATTTCCTGAAAGACCCAGGGAAGTTCCAGAAGCTGGGTGCGAAAGTGCCCAAGGGCGTGCTTCTGCTGGGACCCCCTGGCACGGGCAAGACGCTTTTGGCCCGCGCGGCGGCAGGGGAAGCGGATGTGCCGTTCTTCAGCGTCAGCGGCTCCGACTTCGTCGAGATGTTCGTGGGCGTCGGCGCGGCACGGGTGCGTGATCTGTTCGACCAGGCCCGGCGTTACCAGCCGTGCCTCATTTTTGTGGACGAGATGGACGCGGTGGGCCGCCATAGGGGCGCGGGATTGGGGGGGGGGCACGACGAGCGCGAGCAGACCCTGAACCAGCTTTTGGTGGAGTTGGACGGCTTCGACGAGGCTAGCAGCACTATTCTCATTGCCGCCACGAACCGCCCAGACATCCTAGACCCCGCGTTGCTGCGTCCAGGACGTTTCGACCGCCACATTGTGGTGGATCGGCCCGACGTGAACGGTCGTGAGGCGATTCTCAAAGTCCACAGCAAGGACAAGAAAATCGGGTCCGACGTGGAGTTGAGCGTACTGGCCCGCCGGACGCCGGGTTTTGTCGGCGCGGACCTGGCGAACCTGGTGAACGAGGCGGCGCTTCTGGCCGCACGGCGCGACAAAGACAAGATAGGCATGGATGAATTTGAGGAGGGCATAGACCGCGTCATGGCGGGCCCCGAACGCAGGAGTCGTCTCATCAGTGATAAGGAGAAGAAGATCATCGCCTACCACGAGGTGGGTCATGCCATTGTGGCGAAAAAGCTGCCGGACAGCGACCCTGTTCACAAAATTTCGGTGGTACCCCGCGGGCACGCGGCCCTGGGCTACACGCTGCAGCTGCCAGAGCAGGATCGCTTCTTGGTCTCCCGCAAGGAGATGCTGAACCGTATCAGCATCCTGTTGGGGGGACGCGTGGCGGAGGAGTTGGCGGTGGGTGACGTTACCAGCGGCGCGGCCAACGATCTGGAACGCGCCACCAAAACCGCGCGTCAGATGGTTACGGAGCTAGGTATGAGCGATCGTCTGGGCCTGGTGAAGTTGGGGCGCAAGCACGAGGAGATATTCCTGGGTCGCGATATTTCCGAAGACCGTGATTACAGCGAGGAAGTGGCTTACGCCATTGATCAGGAGGTCAAGTCCATCATCGACTCCTGTTATGCCGCGGCGAAGGAAATTCTCATGGAACACAAGGCCCTTTTGGAAAACATCGCGGACACTTTGCTGGAACGCGAGACCCTGGACGGCAAGGAATTTGACGCACTGATGAACGGCGAGGAACTACAAATCAAGGACGAGAAAAAGGACGCGCCGCAAAACGGGAAATCCACCGCGCCCCTCACGGAAGAAAACACAAAAGAAGACCAGGAAGAACCTCAAACCACATTCCTGGCTTAGAGAAGGAAACGCTGATTAAATAGGGTTCTTAGGGGTTTACGACCCCGGGGTACGGGGCGAAGCCCCATAGGGGCTTGATCAGCGCTTCCTTAGCGTTTATAGTCAAAAGCAACGCTATAATTTTCAAAAATTAATGATACACGTTTTGAAAAACCATATGACACGCGGACACGATCTTTATTTGGGCAACACTTTCCGCCTTCGGTCGGCTGTCTTTGTTGATTTCCCTTGGCTTTAGAGCCGTTGGCTCTTTTACGCGCAAAGTTTTTGCCGTTTATATCCAGCTTTTGGTCTCTTATTTTCGCGTATGATTACGCGACCCGCTATAGCCGTGGGGAGTATGTCAAAGCCGCTTACGTTCCAGCAGAGCGCGAGGCAGAAGGTACAGCTCCTCCACGGGCAGTTCGCTTAGAACCTCCCAAGCCCGCGCCTCGGATTGCGCGAACGTCCGCCGTTCAATGCCCCCCTTCGCCCTTTGGTTGAGGAAGCGGCCCTCAAAAGCGTCGGCGAACTGGAGATAGGCCCTTTCTACGCTGGAAAGAACGCTTCCGGCAGGAAGACGCTTTACCTCACGCGCTTTCGCGCAGGCGGCGTGGAGCTGCCCGGCTAGGTCTCGGTGCGAGTCGAACGTCCGGCCACGGCCAATACCCCGGTTCATCAGCCGCGACAGGGAGGCCGCGATGTCTACGGGGGGAAACACGCCCCGGGCGTGGAGCGCGCGGTCCAGGACGATCAGCCCGTCCACCACGGCGGCGGACAGAAGCGCCGCCGGATGTGAGATGTCGTCGTCCGGCAGGGTGAGCACAGAAAGCTGCGTGACGCTGCCGGGCCGATCCGCGGCGCAGCCCGCCCGCTCGTAAATCCCCGCCAGGTCGGAGTACAGCCGCGCGGGGTATCGCCAGGCCATGTCTCGCACCGTGTCGCAGTAATTCAGCATGTCCATCATCACCACGAACACGTCGCGTCCCTTCTCAAAGGCAAAGTGCTCCGCGATGGCCAAAGCCGCCTGCGGGGTCAAAAGGCGCTCCATCGGGGAGTGATCAGCCCGGTTCAACAGGCACACGGCGTTATCCGCCACGCCACTGCTCTCAAAGGCGTTCATAAAAAGAGCTTCTTCCCGAGCGGTGACGCCTATTCCAGCGAAGATCAGGACATTTCCCTGACCCCGGCCCGCGGCTTGGACAGCCGCGTGGGCCGCCAGTTCGGCGGCGGGCAAGCCCGCGCCCGCCAGCAGAAGAATCTTCTGCCCGCGCATTAAGGTGTCCATCAGGTCCAACGCGGACAGCCCCGTCTCAATGGCCTCTCTTGGGGGCATCCGGCGAGCGGGGTTGATCGGCGGACCGTTTAGGGGAACGAATTTTTCGGCGCCACCCCTTCCATCAACTGGGCGACCTCGCCCGTCCAGAACACGCCCCAGCAGGTTCTCGCCAACACCGACCTCCAAGGCGCCCCGCTCCAACCACGCGGTCGCGGGCGTCCAACTGAGGACCTCGTCGAAAAGCTGTACCACGCAGAGGTTCTTCTCGACGCGAAGCACCCGCCCCATCAACGCTCCCGCGTCCGTCTCCACCGTGACCAGCTCGCCGATCCCCGCGCCTCGCGTCTCGACGAAAAGAAGCGACCCCAATACGCCCGTTATTTTTTTCGAGCCTTCCCGGTAAAGTCGCGTCATGAGGCAGCCTTCTGAACAACCACGGCCGCGGCGTCCGCGACCGCAAAATCCGCGACCACGGTGAAGCGTTTCAGCCATTCTTGCGCCTGGTCGGGAAATTCTTCCTCTGACAGAGCGAAAAGCCTGACCAGTTCCGACCTAACGCTGAAGGCCTCAGCGGGAAAGCCCACCTTCCGCACCCGCTTGTCCAACGCCACCAGAAAGCGCAAAAGCATCGCTGCCCGTGCCGGGTTCTGGCTGTCATTGAAGTCCGCCGCGTTTTGTCGCAGGTAGAGGTTGCGCAAGGTATCGGAGTGGTACAGGAGCCAGCGTTCTTCGTCCGATTGGGCTCGCGCGAGACCTGACCGCGAGAGGACGTCCAGCAGGTAGTTCCGCGACTCCAGCCAGTCCTCTCCCATCTCGCGGGCTCCTGAGAGCGCGTCCCCGTAAAGCGACCAGCTCCGACCCCAGCTCAGAGCTGGGAAACAGCGGGCTTGCGCCCGCTCTCCGTCCAGCCCCCAGAACGCGCCGGACAGCCTCAAGGCGGCCTGGGTCACGGAGTCGGAAAAGTCCCCATCCTTGGGCGACGTGGTGTTAAGCAGGGTCACGGCTCCTCTGCGCCCCCCTAGTGTCTCCACTGACCCTGCCCTCTGGCAGTGGCGGGCGAAGCGGGCGTAAAAAGAGCCCTCCGACCCGTCGAGATGGGCCTCCACCTCCCTTGACGCCTCCTCCCACCGGGAGACAGAATCCACCAGCGCCACAACGCTGTACCCCATATCGCGGTAGAACTCGGCCGCCGTCATCGCCAGACAAACCGCCGCCTCCCTCATAGCTGGAGGCACGTTAGCGGGAGCGGAGATCAGGATGGTGCGCTCTATCAGGGAACCGCCGCCGGGAGCGGGGATGCCGGAAAAATCCTCAAGAAGCTCCGCCGTCTCGTTGCCGCGCCCTCCGCAGTTGACACAGATAACGACGTCCGCGCGGCAGCGCCTCGCCAAGGATTGCTGCAGAACGGTCTTGCCCGTGCCGGGGCCGCCGGATAGTACGGCAATGCCGCCTTCCGCTAGGGGAAAAAGCGCGTCCAGAGCGCGCAGTCCTGTGAAAAAGGGTCGATCCAGCGGCAAACGCGCCACGAAGGGCCTAGGTGTCCGAATAGCTCGCTTATGGGACAGGGAAAACTCCGTGCCATCTGTCAGGCGACAGACGCAATCCTGGGTGGAGTAGTCCCCCTCCGAAGCAATCCACGAGACGGGGTTTCCCCTCACGGCCTGGGGCGCGTCAGGCGGTATCAGAACACGATGAATGAAGCGACTCCCCTCGGCGACTGTGCCTAGAAGTCCGCCAGGAAACGCCTCGTCCCCCAATGCGGCGGCGGGCGTAAAGCGCCATCTGTTTTGTGGAGGAGAACCATCCTCCCCAAGGTAGAAGCCGCTCCCGTGGAGGGAACGCCCAAGCCCATCCAGCACTCCACCCAAAAGGCCAGGGCCCAGTTCTACGGTCAAAGGCTCGCCAGCGAAGAAAACCTCCTCGTCCACGGACAGCCCTGACGGGTCTCCATAGAGCGCCACGTCCACCTCCAGCGCGGAGTCCGGGCGAACCCCGACGATCTCGCCTGAAAGCCCCGCCCGCCCGACGCGCGCGGCCTCGAAAGCGCGAACGGACGACTCCACTCTCACAGTGGCGACAGGCCCCGAAACCCTAGAGACAAAACCCTTCATTGGATACAAACCCCCCAAACCTTGGGGCTCTGCCCCGCGACCTGCCCCTTGTGCGGAAGGTGTTGTCAACAATCCGGCCGTCTCCTACCAGGATGAGCCCGCCCCAGACGCCTTCCAGCTCCTCTCGTACCTCCCGAAAAACGCTCCACGGGGGCAAGAAGACCCCATCCCCCTTTTCCACCAAGACGGCGGACGGAGAGGGCAGTACCTCCAGCGCCTCCTTCGCCAAGGCCTCCATCACGTCTCGATACTTTGGCAAACGGCGAAAGCCCTCCAGCAACCGGCGCAGTTCCTCCTCCACGAGTCTGGAAAAGACTTCCTGAATTTCGGCCTCGCAGGCCCTTTTTTGGCGATCCTCGGCGCGACGGTTGGCCTCTAGGCCCTCAGCGAGGCGCATCGCGGCGGAACGGCGCAGGTCATGGACAATACCCTCCACCTCCATGCGGCGCGCCGTGATCATATCCGCCAAGTCATCATCCACAACGCGCTTCAGCGTCAGACGTCGCTCCTGGTGCTGCTCCAGCAAGGCCTTCCAAAAGCCGCTCAGGTCCCCCGTCAGGCCGGGGAAAGCGGGGCTCTTCCGTTCGTCCATGTCCGGCTTCCGCGAAGTTCCATTAGGCCATTCTCATGATGATCATGATAGCCACGACGAACCCCAAAATAACCATCGTTTCGGGAATGGCCTCTAAAACGATGATCTTCCCCGATGTCTCCGGTTTTTCGGCGAGGGTGCTCATCCCGGCGCTTCCGATGCGCGCCTGGGCATAAGCCGTCGCCAACGCGGGGACAGCCACGGCCAACGCCGCGGCCAGCGCCATAACCGCCTTGTCACCCATTGTTCAATCTCCTCCTTTTCGCAAACGGTTTATATTCAAGCGCGCCCTCCTCGTAAAACTTCCCCATGAACTCCACGTAGTGAAGTCGCGCGGCGTGCAACGCGGAACCCCCTATCGCCAAGACGAAGTTCAGAAGGTGGATCGAAAACGCCATGAAAAGCCCCAGTATGGAAACCCCAAAAATGTCCACAAAGGTGCTGGCGACCATGGCCAAAATAGCGGAGGAAAGCCCAATGGCGGCGATGCGCACGTAACTGACGATGTTGCCCAGCGTGCCCAGGGATTCAATGATCCCGCCGACGCCGCCACCCCGCACCAGGAAGACCAGACCAAACACCAGCAGGGCCACCGGTACGGAGAAAAACGACGGGGGGAGCCCTCCGCGCAGGAGTGCCAGGGCCGCGATCAGGCCGAAGATGACGAGCAAATTGCCCGCGCGCTCCATCCAGATATGGGCGTGCCGGGCGCGTATTCCTTGAACCATGCCGATGAAGAGTCCCAAGATCACGTGAGCGCACCCCAGCGCGACGCTGAAGGCCATGACGGGCAGTACCGCGTGGGCTCTGTCCACCCACAGCGGGCTCAGGTGCAGGTAGGGCAGTCTGTGCCCCACGTCCCCGAAGAACTCGCCGAACAGAACGCCCCAAACGACGCTCCAGAACGCCACGAACAGAAGGATGACGCCTACGTCCCGCAAGACCTCCAAGCGCTTTTGCTTCAGGTACCAGCCGAGCCATAAGATCAGCACGCCATAGCCGATGTCCCCCACCATACAGCCCGCGAAGAATGGGAAGAACAGGCCGATCAGGGGAGACGGGTCGTAGGCCCCATAGTGAGGAATCCGCAAGAGCTTCAAAAAAAGCTCAAAGGGTTTGAAGACGGGATGGTTCCGCAGGGCGGTGGGCACCGCGCCGTCCCGGGCGGGGTCGGGCGCGCGCCAGCGGAGAACCACTGAGTCGCCGAAGTCCTCATTCAATACCGTCCGGGTGCGTTCCAGGTCGTTTTCCGGCATCCAGCCTTCCAAACGGAAGAAGTCCCCGTTTTCGTCGGCGGAGACCTCCATGAGAAGCTGTTCCATGCGTTCGTTCAACAGGATATAGACGGCCGCCAGGTTCGCTCCCCATTGGACGGCCAGGTTGCGGAGCTCCTCCCGGCTGTCCCTCAGCAGTCCGGGCAGGTTTCGCAGAAGCCGCTTTATCCGCTTCGCGCCCTCCAAAAGGGACTCTCCAACGAAACGGCGCGGCAGTTCCCACAGGGTTCCACCCATGGCGGCAGCGGTGGACTTAAGGTTGGGCAACACATCGCGGGACGCGCTGGTGACAAGAAAGGCCGAGCCGTCTTTCAGCTCGAAGGCATGATAACGAAACCAGGGCTTCTCGTGCCCACTGGGCAGGAAGTCCAGTTCTCCGTTTATCTTGGAGACCAGCGCGTGCTGTCCCTGGCGCGACAGGCTCCATATCGCCGCCTCGCCGCGCGAATCCCGTTCCTGCTCCAAAAACGCCCGGGAGTGGGTCAGGATCAGGTGAGCTCTCCGCAGTTCCGCGAAATCGCTCTCCCCGCTCTCCCGCCTTTCTCGTATCCACCCCAAGCGAGAATGGATGCGGGAAAGGCTTCTGTCGATCTCCGCCATCATCGTCTCCAAGTCGCCGGAGAGGTTGTAGCGAACGTTTTCAACGAAGGCATCGGTGAGCCTCTTCCACCCGTCCCAGGTGAGAGCCTCGATCAGGCCCAACACCCTTCCCCTCTGTTCCCTCAGCCGCTGAAGCAGTGGGTGATTCAGGACGGCTTCGCTGGAAGCGTCGAGGTGGAACACGCCCAGTTCGTACAGGCGTTCAACAATTGAGGGTTTCTTACCGCACACCCCCCAAATGGCGACTCGAACCATGCGTTTTATCATACAGCAACGCCCCCGTTTCAGCCGTTTTTTATACGAGTTTGCGAAAGGCACAGACACATGGCTATTGTGAAATGTATCGCTCACCTGTACAGACGCGCGACCGTGTATCTCTACGTTTCGCCAGGCGTTAAAAGTTGACGAGAATATCCCAAACGCTTCTTTATAGATAGCGGATTGCGTAATCGTGTAAAAAGCTCATAACAACCACAAAAGTTTTGTTTATAAAAGAGTCAGCAGCTCTGAGTTCGGCAGTTGTATGACCTTTATCCGTCAAGCAAGTACGCCATATTACCCTCCTAAGTTTCCATTACTGGAATTATAGCATAGTTTTGGGATTTGCGATTTTGGTAAAGCGCTTTTTTGAAAAAGTTCGAGAAGATCACACAAGAGGTTTTCATTGAGGTTTTTTCCTAGGATTGAACGCTTGCGAAGAGATGGGGACAAAAACAGCTCTTGAAAGAATTTGTTTTCAAGACGTTTTGTTTGTGCTATGCTTCCATCGGCGTGGTTTTGTGAAGGGGAGCCACGGGTTCCCGCGCCAATTCAGAAGGAGGTGACGAGTATGTCGTGGAGCTGGACGGCGCTAATGCCACATCCGCCGGTTCTGGTCCCGGAGGTGGGGCATGGGCGCGAGAGGAAAGCCGCCGTCACGTTGGAAGGCGTGGGAAAGACCGCGAAAGAATTGACTGGACTGAGGCCGGACTGCCTTTTGCTTCTCTCTCCTCACCAGCCTTATGCCCAGGGGGCTCTCTTTGTCAACGCGGCGCCGCGGCTGAAGGGGTCGTTTGCCTCCTACGGCGCGCCCTTGGTCGGCTTCGCCCCGAAAACGGCCACGGAGAGGATGCGGTCTATGACAGACCATCTGACTCAAAACGGAATTTCCGTCCGTGCTGGGGACTTCCCCGACCTGTCGCGAGACCAGGGAACCCTGGTGCCTTTGTATTTTTTGGGACTCGCCTGGTCGGGAGACAAAACGGACGGAGAGACGCCCCCACTCGTCCTCGCGTCGCCCATCGGCCTCGACCTAGCGGCGGCCCTGAACCTTGGGGAAGTGCTGGCTTCCTTCGATGATGGCGTTCGCTGGGCTTTGCTGGCCAGCGGAGACTTGTCACACCGGTTGACGCCCGACGCGCCCTCTGGCTACAGCCCCGCTGGGGAAAAATTCGACGTAGCGGTCGTCGAGGCGCTCTCGTTGGGGAGTCCGGACCCGCTGCTTGGCCTCGCGCCGAAGGAGGTAGAGGCCGCCGGGGAGTGCGGCTTGCGCTCTATTATGGCGATGTTGGGGCTCTGCCGGGCGCTGGGGAAGCAGATCGATGTGATCTCCTACGAGGGCCCCTTCGGCGTCGGATACTGCAACGCGGTTTCGATCTTCTAGCAGGGAGGGAACTTTGATGAGCGAGAAAAACCACCCCTACGTCCGACTGGCGCGAGTGACGGTAGAACGACTTTTGGGCGGCAAGCCGCTTCCGGCGTCGGGCGCGGAGGTTGCGCTAGAGGCGGAACAGGGTCTTTGGAGCCCCAAGCGAGCGTGCTTTGTGTCCATAAAGACGTTTCGCGGAGATCTGCGCGGTTGCATCGGGACGCTCCTCCCCGCGTCGCCGCGACTTGACCTAGAGATCATCTCTAACGCCGTCGCCGCCTCGACCCGCGACCCACGCTTTTCTCCGATGGTCGCAAGGGAGCTGGAAGAAACGGAATTTTCCGTGGACGTGCTGAGTCCGCCGGAGTCCGTGATGAATCGGGGAGAGCTCGACCCCATCCAGTGGGGCGTCATCGTGTCCCGCGGACCGCTGCGGGGCGTCCTGCTGCCAGACTTGGAGGGGGTGGACACTGTTGAGCGGCAACTGGACATCGCGGCGCGGAAGGCAGGTATGAGAAGCGCCGCCGACATCGCGGAGATCGAGCGCTTCCGCGTGGAACGGTATAAAGAAAAGGCCCATGGCCTCTGAGCAGAGTTTTTCTTTGGAAAGAAGGTCGCAAACATGGAGCAGCGGAAAACGATATTGTGTTACGGAGATTCCAACACCTGGGGCCTGAACCCCGACACCTTCAATTTCGAGACGGGGGCGTTCACCCGCCACCCCTATCAAATCCGGTGGCCTGGCTGTATGGCGTCGTTTCTGGGGAGCGATTGCCGCGTGATAGAAGAGGGCTATAACGGCAGGACAACGGTTTTCGAGGACCCCATCCGCCCCGGCCGGTGCGCCCTGCCTCACTTCCTGGTATCCTACTACTCCCATGAACCGCTGGACCTCCTCGTTCTCATGCTGGGAACCAACGACACAAAAGACATTTACGCCGCCCAGCCCGCCGTCATCGGCATGGGGGTGGAGCGCCTGTTGCGAGAACTGTTTCTGATCCTCCCCGCCTCCTTGTCGCCCAAGCTCAGGACGCTCCTGATCAGCCCGCCGGAGGTTGCGCCCATTGGGGACAGCTCTAAATACTACCCTGGCTTCAGCGCGGCGTCGCGGGAAAAATCAAAGCAACTCCCGGCTATCTACGAGAAACTTGCGGGACGGTACCACTGCGGATTCTTGAACGCGGCCGAGTTCGTCACACCGAGTTCGGTGGACGGGCTCCACCTGAACGAGGACGCCCACGTCAAACTGGGGGAAGTCATCGGGACAAAGGTCAAAAAAATGCTGGGAATGTGAGCGCCTGGCGAATGATAAGGGACACACGCGCTTCTCGGCTTTTATGGCGGGAATCGCGTGCGAAAATATGAAGTCAAAAACCTGATATAAGGCAAAAACTTTGCGCGGGAAAGAATCAACGGCTCTAGTGGTTAGAAAATAACAACGCGGAACGTTGGATAAAAGAGGGGGGCAAAACGCCCCCCTGAGCTTTAAAATGTCACTCTGGTTCGGAACTGAAGGCGATGCGCGTCGAAAAGGAAGAGGTCCCTTGTGGCGTAGTTGTCCCAGTCCACGTGGACGAAGTTGAGGGCGAAGGCCACGTACTCGTTGTAGCGATACTCCGCGCCAACTCCCAACTGGAACCCATTGTATTGGGATTCGGGCAGATTGTCGGGGCTCAACCAGTGACCCGCCGCGTAAAGCCACGTGGACCACTTCTCGTTCCACTGGTGAAGCCCTCCCACTCGCCAGATGTGCGTATCGTACGCGATAACTCCAGCTCCGCCGTCGCGGCTGTTCCACCCGGCATCGTCCCCAAGGGTCAAGGCCGTGTTGTCGTAGGGGAGGTAGAAGCCCTGGTCCAGGTGGCCGAGTTCCAGCCAGAACTTGGAGGCCTCCAGCAGGTTCGCGTCGAAGATGAGCTTCCAAGCGTTGACGCTGCCCGAGTCGATGCTTCTCCACACGTTAGCCCCTACGCTACGCTCGGCGCTGGCGTCCTGGTAAGCGTAGAAAGCCTTGATAGCGGCGCTTGGTGTGAAGTTGAAGCGGAGTCCGCCGTAAAGTGTTAAGATGTCGCTTACCGTTATGTCTATGTTGGGGTTGGGGATGAAGGGGTTGGGGGTGCGGGTCGGGTCGAGCGTGAACACGGAAGCGTCGTCACCCAGGAGGTACTGCGCGCCGATGTCGAACCCAAACCGCTCCGAAAACTGAACCCGCGTGAAGAGATGGAACTCCCAGATGTCAAAGGTCGCGTCGTCTTGGAGGTAGCCTTGCAGGGCCGGGCGCGCCATGTAGAAGTTGACCGAGCCCGCGCCGACGGACTTCGAGAGACCCAGTCCGTCCACCGTGCGGTCGCTCATCCAGGCTTCGTTGGAGATGTCGGTGGCCCCGCCGATCGAGAAGCGATAGTCGCTCTCGAAGTCGCGGTCAAAGCGCCCAGCGGTCAAGGTCGAGTTCCAGACAAAGGGGACGTCGGCGTAGAATTTGTCGAATATCACATTACCATCATTCTCTTCCAGTCGAGCGTAAAAATAAATCCCCTCGTCCGCCCCGAACCAGCGGTGAAGCTCAAGGCGGGCCCTGCTGACTTCGCCTCTGGTGAGATTTGCGCTCTGGCCAAGCGCTTGCTCAAGTATTTTCCAAGTTTCCACAGCCAGATCCATGCGCAGCTCACCGCCGATTTTCCAGCCGCCCAGGCGGTCCTCCATGGCGCCCACACGAACGTCCATCTCGTCAACCTTGACACCCAGGGCATCCAGTTCATTCCTGAACTCCGCGACGAGTTTCTGGAGCATCGCCGCGTCCTGCTTGGCGGCCTTGCTCAGGTCGGTGAGAGCCAAAGCTCGGGCCACGGCGGAGGCCATTTCGTAGCGCGACGTCGGCTGTTTTCCATTGTACGCGCCATCCGGATACCCAGACAGGACGCCCCGCGCCGCCAATTGCCCGATGGCGTCATAGGCCCAGTGGTTCAAAGGCACGTCCATGAACGGATTCACCGCGGCAAAGCTCGCCGAGACTCCCATAACGACCGCGCACAAAGCACACAGAAACGCGACACGTAACTTCCTCACAAACTTTCTCACCAATAAAACCTCCCTACAGTATTTTAGAGCCATTGACTCTTTTTTGCGGCAAGTTTTTGCCGTTTATACCCGTTTTTTGATCTTTTATTTCTGCGTATAATTATGCAACTCGCTGCAAACGCTGAATAATACCTTTTTTGCCCCCTCGCCAAAACCACCAAAGATCCCACTGAAGTACCAGGGGCGAACCAATTTGTTTAGCGTTTTTTAGGGCGTGTTTTAAAATTCCTGGTTTGACTATAAACGCGTTTAAAAAAGCGCCTAAAAACGGCTATTTTTTGTTGAATAATTGGTTTTCAAACACACCCTAGGAAACACGTCTTTACAAAGTACTTTACGGTCCCCGTATATGCTCCGAAAAACGGCGCGAGAACACCACCTTTTTACCACACAAACCAGCCCCTTCGGAACACAAAGGCGCCGTGCCCGCTAAAATCGCGTAATTGAATTCATGAGAAAGACAACAGAAGTGACTGGATGCCTTTGATAAAGAAAAGAGATTTTGGCCCACAGTTCGACCTGAGACCTGAGACCTGAGACCTGAGACCTGAGACCTGAGACCTGAGACCTGAGACCTGAGACCAATTATACCCTACTGAGTCATAGCACACATCTGTAAAACTCACGATATTACCTCCCTTCTTTGGAAGATTTTACCTTACTCAAAGCAGGAACCTCATTGACATACTCCTATAGCTAAAACCAGTGAGAAATCAACAAAGACAGCCAACCGAAGTTGGTCTTACATCTTCTCTCTCAAGATATGGATGCCCCCACTCTGAGAATATTTACAGCCGCATTGACGTCGCAGTCGTGTTCTCTCCTACATGCTGGACATATCTACTTACACATTCTACAAGGAATGCTCAAAAAAGCAAGAGTTTTTGAACGGGCGACCATAGCGATTAGAATCTGTTTGGACTATAAACGCGTTTAAAAAAGCGCCTGAAAACTGCTATTTTTTGTTGGAGTAGTTAGTTCTCAAACACGCTCTAAAATTCTACCATAATTTTATGTTTTTACAGAGAGTTTCAATAGGGCAAACGCGTCAAGAGCCGATATTTCCGTCAGCGTCTCCGTAAGCTTCATTGTGCGAAAATAGGGGAGGAGCGAACCAGGTCAAACGGAAAGGAGAGTTTTTATGTTTGAAGAAGGCGACGCTTTTCTGAATGCGCCTCGTGTGCTGATCGCGGGGACGGGAAGCGGGTGTGGCAAGACAACCTTCACCTGCGCCTTGATGGGGGCTTTGACCCGGCGCGGACTGGCCGTCCAAGGTTTTAAGTGCGGACCCGACTACATCGATCCGATGTTTCACACGCGCGTCACGGGTCGGGAGTCGAGCAACCTAGATTCCTTTCTGCTTCCCAAGGCTACGCTGCGCCGCCTGTTGCGCAAGAACGCCCAAGGCGCGGACTGCTCGGTCATCGAAGGGGTGATGGGATTTTACGACGGACGAGGACAGGGCACGGAGGGGAGCAGTCACGAGATAGCGGCCATGACGAAAACCCCAGCGCTCCTGGTGCTGAACGCGCGGGGAGCTTCCGCCTCGCTGGCCGCGACGGCCAAGGGGTTTGTCGCATTCCGACCCAACAGCGGGATCGCGGGGTTCCTCCTGAACGGGACGGACGAACGCCGTCTCGCAGTCTTGAAGCCTATGTTGGAAGACGAGACGGGACTTGAGACGCTGGGCTGTCTGCCTCGCATGGAGGATTGCTCCCTGGAAAGTCGCCACCTGGGGCTGGTGACGGCGCAGGAGGTCACGGACTTGGACGCGAAGATCGCGCGTCTGGCGACCCAGGCGGAGCGCTCCGTGGACTTGGAGCGCCTCTTGGCCGTAGCCGCCTCCGCCCCGCCGCTCCCAGAGGAGTCTTTCCCCCCTCTGCCTTGTCTCGGTCCATTCCGGCTCGCCGTGGCTAGGGACGAGGCGTTTTGCTTTTACTACCGCGACGCCCTGGATCTGCTAGAGGAGGTTGGGGCGCAACTCGTCTTTTTCAGTCCTCTTCACGACTCGACTCCGCCCCAGGACGCCGATGGACTTTACCTAGGCGGCGGCTACCCCGAATTGCACGCGGCGCGACTGTCCGCCAACACCTCGATGCTGGAGGGCCTCCGCCGTTTGGTGACAGGAGGGCTTCCGACTTTCGCCGAGTGCGGGGGCTTTATGTTACTATGCGCGTACCTCCGCACGAGTGATGGAGTCTTCAAAATGAGCGGGGTCTTGGAGGGCGAGATCTTCGTGACCTCCAAACTGACTCGTTTTGGTTACGTGGAGCTGACGGCGGAACGGACGGGTCTGCTGGCCCTACAGGGCTGGACGGGACGCGGGCATGAGTTCCACTACTCCGATGGCACAAACAACGGGGATGGGTTCCTCATCTTCAAGTCCGGTGGGCCAAGCTGGCGAGGCATTCACGCGACATCCACGCTTCACGCGGGCTACCCGCACATCCACCTTTGCGGAGATCCCCAGCTCGCCCTCAACTTCGCCCGCGCCTGCAAGGAGCAAGCTCAATGATAGTGGCTAGCGGTTAGAAAAAATCCTTTTCGTAGTTACTAGGATGTGTTGACACAAACCGAATTATCTGCTGTAATAGCCTTATGAAGACTATTACAGCAGAACAATTTGAGCGTATTGTACCACTCTTTCCGCGCCAACGCGGTAACGTGCGAATCGACAACCTTACATTTAGAACTCCTAACATAATTTACCTGTTTGGGCCTTTAGGCTATAAAGCAATTTTTAAAATGCGGTATTTCAAAGTAAACTTTATCAAGATAGCATGGTTATGATAGATGCTCTTAGGAGAAATTTTTCATGAACTGCCCCGATAAAAGGAATGCCAAATATTGGAGGGCCATGTGGTGGTGGATCATGTCCACATGTATATATCCATCCCGCCGAAATACGCGGTAGCGCAAGTATTAGGTTTTATCAAAGGAAAGAGCGCGATTAGCATAGCGAGGAACTTTGGCGATAGGCAAAGGAACTTTTTAGAGGAGAAAATTTCTGGGCCAGAGACTACTATATATCTACGGTAGGCAGAGACGCGGAAGTGATCAAGGCCTACATAAGAAGCCAAGAAGCTGAGGCTCGAAAGTTGGAACAACAGGAATTGCTGGGGTAGCCGCTTCAGCGGCTCAAGGTTTTTAACCGTTTTGAGCGGTGCACAAAATCAAGCCCCCGGCTCTGCCGGGGGTATCTGACTTAACCCCACCGCCATCACCTCCCGCATTTTGACACAGTTTCGCTTGACACCACGGTCTTTTTTTCGACCTGCGCCGAGCCAAATATCGCTCGCCCTCAGCAGAGTGGCGTGATATGGTCACATAGCCCCAATTGCTTAAATCATATAATTATTTATTTAATTATAACATATATATCTAACAAAACAAGAGTAATTTAAGATATTTTCAAAAAATATTTCTATATAGCAATCTTGCCTATCTCGCCTTTTGTGCAAATCGCCGAAAATTCAAGTAATCAGGTCGCCCCCCTTGACAAGACGCCTTCTGAGGCGGATTTCATAGACATGGCTATGCGCTTCGTCGATATTCGTAAGAGGGTCTACACCTTCCCCAGGATGGGCGAGAAGACCTTCTTCATCGCGATTCCCACAACGGCGAGCATGGCTTTCGCCAACGCCTTGCCGCTCCATGAGGTGGTTCGCTTCAACACCACGGAGTTTCCCGTGAAAATGGGCGCCTTCCCCCAGTACGACCATCCCGAGACCCAAAGACGCTATGCCCGGATCGCGGAGCGCCTGAAGTTCAGCGGCAATACCGACGAGGAAAAGGTTCAGAGCCTCATCTAAACTGAAGCCAGAAGACGAGGAATCCATTCACAGGAGCGCTGAATACCTCAAGGCGGTTTGCAGAAATCTTGAGTTGTAGTGGCGGGGGTAAAGACAGGACTTTTCCCTTTGGTTCGGGCTTTGGTTGATATGTTATGATTAAAGAAGGTAAACCAATTTAGCGGTTCGAGGCCGGAGGTGCTGAATTTTATTTTGGCGGAGGAAGAACGCGGCGAGCTTCATTTTTTCGATGAACTGCTCTCTATCATGGAACGCTTGAGGGGGCCTGGGGGCTGTCCCTGGGACAAGGAGCAGAAACTATCCGACCTGCGCCCCTACATCGTTGAAGAGGCCTATGAGCTGGCGGACGCCATCTCGGAAGGCGGCGCGGACAACATCCGCGAGGAGTCAGGAGACCTTCTGCTGCAGATCGTCTTCATCGCTTCTATCACGAAAGAGGCGGGGCTTTTCGGCATTGAGGACGTGGTGAGAACGCTTTGTGACAAGCTGGTGCGCCGTCACCCACACGTTTTCGCCAACGCTCAGGTCGCCAACAGCACGGAGGTTATTCGCAACTGGGAGCAGATCAAGCGGGAAGAACGCAAGGACAAAAAAGAAGACCCTTCGGTGTTGGCGGGCGTCCCCAAAGGACTGCCGCCGCTTCTTAAAGCTCATCGGGTGCAGGGCAAGGCGGCCCATGTGGGCTTTGACTGGCCCAGGGGCAACTTGTTGCCGCTTTTCGACAAATTGGCCGAGGAGACGAAGGAGCTCCGCCAGGCCGTGGCGTCGGGCAGCGCAAAGGCTGTAGAGGAGAAGCTGGGGGACTTGCTCTTCATGGTGGTGAACCTTGCGCGGCATTTGGACGTTAACCCGGACTCGGCGCTTTTCCGCGCTTGCGCTAAGTTTGCGACCCGTTTCCGACAAATGGAGGAGGACGCCGCCGCGCGGGGGCTCCGCCTGAACGAGTGCTCCCCGGAGGAACTGGATACCCTGTGGAATCGGGCGAAAGAGAGAACTTAGAGGAGGAATATATATGTCAAAAGAGAAGGAGAGAACTACCGTGGCGGCGCCGCGCAAGGCCATGATTATGGAGACGGCGCTGCGTGACGCGCACCAGTCCCTGTTCGCGACTCGTATGCGCACGGAGGACATGATCCCAATACTGGAAACAATGGACGAGGTGGGGTACTACTCCCTGGAAATGTGGGGAGGCGCTACCTTCGACACTTGTATGCGTTTCTTGGACGAAGATCCCTGGGAGCGCCTGCGCGTCATCCGCAAGCACATCAAAAAGGCGAAGCTTCAGATGCTGCTTCGCGGGCAGAACCTGGTGGGCTACCGCCACTACGCCGACGACGCGGTGCGAGAGTTCGTCAAGGCCGCTATCGGCAACGGCATCGACATCATCCGTGTTTTCGACGCGCTGAACGACCTGCGCAACATGGAAGTCGCGGCGGACCAAGTGAAGAAGGAGGGCGGCCATTTGCAGATGTGTATTTCCTACACACTGTCTCCCGTTCACACGCTGGAGGCCTTTGCGGACATGGCCCAGACAATGGCGCGGATGGGCGCTGACTCCATCGCCTTCAAGGACATGGCGGGACTCCTAAATCCCGTGGACTGCGCCAGCCTCCTGAAAGCGGTCAAGTCAAAGGTTGATCTGCCCATCCAGCTTCACTCGCACTACACCAGCGGTATGGCTTCCATGACCTACTACGCCGGACTTGAGGCGGGCGCGTCCATCGTGGACACCGCCATCTCTCCCTTGTCCATGGGCACCAGTCAGCCGCCTACGGAGTCCCTCGTGGCCTCCCTGGCCGGGGGGCCTCTGGACACGGGCATCAAGCTGGAAAACCTCATTCCCGTGGCGGAACACTTCAAAAAGATACGCGAGAAGTACTCCCACCTGATCGCTGACATTGGCGGGGTGGATATCAACATCCTCCGCTATCAGGTACCGGGCGGCATGTATTCCAATATGGTAAACCAGCTTAAAGAGCAGAATGCCCTGGACAAGCTGGACGAGGTCATGAGGGAGATTCCGATGGTGCGGAAGGCCATGGGCTACCCGCCGCTGGTGACGCCCACCAGTCAGATCGTGGGTACCCAGGCTACGCTGAACGTGGTGACGGGCCAAAGGTGGAAGGTCATCCCCAAGGAGGTAAAGCAGTACTTTTTGGGCTTCTACGGCACGCCCCCCGCGCCGCTGGACCCAGAGGTACAGAAGCTCGCCATTGGCAGCGAGGAGCCTATCACTTGCAGGCCAGGCGAGAAGATCGCGCCGGAGATGGAGACAGCCCGCAGAGACGCCGAGGCATGGACTCTTCAGCCGGAGGACGCGCTCACGTGGATCATGTTCCCGCAGGTGGCAAAGGATTTCCTGCCCAAGAAGTTCGCGCGCGCCCACAAAAGGGACGTGGGCCTGAACGACTTGGTGGATGGAAGCGCCTACCCCGCGTAGCTTGGGCGCGGAAAAGGACGGCATAAGAAAAAGGATGGAATCCAACTCGGCGGAAAACGCGGCGAAGATCAGGAAAAAGACGTCTTCCTGGTCGGAGGGAGTAGAGATCTCCGGGGAAGGCGCTATGTTGCGCCTCTCGGGGGTCAATGATGAAAACCTGGAGGCCATACGGGAACGCTACCCCGTCGACCTGTTGGTGCGGGACTGCGGCGTCCAGGTGAGCGGCTCCGACGAGGAGCCAGTGCGAATCGTGAGCGGGTTGATACGGCAACTCTCAGCCGTGGCCGGCAAGGGATACGACCTGCACCCCGCGGATGTGAGGCGCGCTATGGACGCGCTGGCGGAGGGACACGAACCCAACCTGGAAGACCTCTACTCGGATGTGATCTGCGCCACGGCCAAGGGCAAGCCGATACGGGCCAAGACCATCGGCCAACGGGCCTACGTTAAGGCGATATGGGAAAACGACATCCTCTTCGGCGTGGGGCCCGCGGGGACGGGTAAGACGTACCTCGCGGTGTGCGCGGCGGTCTCGATGCTGAAGGCGGGAAACGTCTCCCGTGTGGTGTTGGTGCGCCCGGCGGTGGAGGCGGGGGAGAGCCTGGGGTTCCTCCCCGGCGATCTCCGCGAGAAGGTGGAGCCCTATGTCCGACCTCTTTACGACGCCTTTTACGACCTTCTGTCGCCGGAGCGGTTTGCCCGTTACATCGACAAAGGGATCATTGAGATAGCGCCCCTGGCCTACATGCGGGGACGCACTCTGAACGAGAGCTTCATCATCCTAGACGAGGCGCAAAACACGACGCCCGAACAGATGAAGATGTTCCTGACCCGCCTGGGCTTCGGCTCGAAGGCCGTGGTCACGGGGGATATCACTCAGATTGACCTGCCCAGCGGCAAGTCGTCCGGGCTGAACCATGTCCGCGCTATCTTGCGGAACATCAAAGGCATCGCCTTTTTCGACCTGACCCACGCGGATGTGGTGCGACACGAGATCGTCCAAAAAGTGGTGCTGGCCTATGAACGCTATGAACAGCGAAATACCTAACCCATCGAAAACCGCGGCCCCGGCAAAGTTGCCGCCCCATGACTTTTACGGTTCTTACCTTATCCCCGCGCTTATCTTTTTGTGCGCCGGCTTGGCTATCGTTGTCCTAGGATGGCTGTACGCGGGAGGAGAGTACAGTTTCACGGAAGGGCGACCCTCGCGGTACACCTATCGGGCGGTCTCCCCTATGCGCTACACGGACACGATCGCCACGGACAAGTTGAGGAACAGAGTTGAGGAGTCCTTAGCGGGCGTGGTCGTCCGGGACGCGGCGGCAGAGGATCGGATGAAATCCCGCCTGAGCGAGTTTCGAACCGCCTGGAGCACAAACAAAAATACCGCGGGTTTCCCGGAGGTCCTCTTGAACGCCTTCCTCGCCCTTCAGGAACAGCGCGGAGAGGTGTTGTTCCTGGCCGCGGAAAGGGTGGGGGAGGTCTATTTTAAGGCAATGGCGGAAGACCTTCACACCCCACCCCAAGACGCGGAGCTTTGGGCGGAGATTGGTAAACTGGACCTACCCGCCTCCGAGGCGAACCTGCTCTACCAATTGATGAAGGAGTTGGCCACTCCCGTTTACAGCACGGATCCAAAGTTGACCACCCTCATGCGCCAGGTGGTCAGGACGTCGATCCCTCCCGTGGAGCGCCAGCTGGAGATTGGCGACGCCATCGTCGCCCAGGGGGAGACGATCACCCCCACCATCGCCCGTCTGCTCCGCTTCCAAGGCTACCCCGAAAGCGTCTTTCCCTTGGGGCGACTGGCTGTGGCGGCGCTCTTGATGCTGACCCTGCCCCTGTGGCTCGAAATCCTCCTTCACGCGGACTCCAACCGTCCACCCCGGATCAGCGTCGTGTTCCTCATTACTATGGGCTGGGTGTGCCAGACATTGGCCTCCTATGTGGGAGCGGCGGGGGCGGGCACTCTGGCCCCGGTGCTCATTGCCTACCTCTCCATGCGACGGCGCTTCGCCTTCAACATCTGCCTTGTGGGGGCGGCGTCCAGCGTCTTCCTGATATCGGGCCTTTCCGTTTACAATACCCTGTCTATTCTTAGCGCCGGTTTGGCGTGTTCCATGATGGGCTACTACCTTCTGCGCCGCATCGATTCTATAAGCACATTGGCGTATAAAACCCTCTTCCTAGCCGTGATCTTGATGCTGGTGAAGGTGAGCAACCGGGCCTTTCAAGGATTTCCCGTGACCTGGCAATCGTTGACCCTGGGCTGGCCCCTGGGCGAGACCTGGACCGTGGGTGGAAGAGTCCTCTTGTTCGACCTGTTGACGGCGTACCTGGCGGCCTCCCTTCTGCCTATGATCGAGGGGCGCCTGGGCGTCCTGTCCGTCTTGAAGGCCAGGCAGTTGAGTCACCCGTCAAGCCCGTTGCTCCGCAAGTTGCAGATGGAGGCCCCGGGGACGTATCACCACTGCCTGATGATCGGTACCTTGGCGGAGGTGGTCTCGACCGAGCTGGGCATCGACGAGAACCTGATGAAGGTGGGGGCCTACTACCACGACATTGGGAAGCTGCGCCGCCCCCAGTATTTCGTCGAGAACCAGATGGGCGGCAAGAACATCCATGACGACTTGCCCCCGACCCTATCGGCGGTGACGATCATCGCCCACGTCCGGGAGGGCGTCGAGCTAGCCGGCGAGTTCGGCCTGCCGAAGAAGGTGAAGCAGTTTATCACCGAGCACCACGGTACCACCTCCGTTGGGTACTTCTACAAAAAGGCCAAAGCAATGGGGGAGAACGTGGATTTGTCGCAGTTCACCTACCCAGGCCCCAAGCCTCAGTCTAGGGAAACGGCCCTCCTGATGCTGCTGGACTCCCTGGAGGCCGCCATGAGGGCGGAGAGTCGGAACATCACCAGCGTGAAGGACATCCAGGAGGTCATTGAACGGGTCATCGCTATCAAGATCGCGGATCGGCAGTTTGACGACGTGGACTTCACCTTCCGGGAGATGGAGCGCGTCAAGGCGGCGCTTCTCCGCGCCTTCCGTTCCATGTACCACACGCGGGTCGTGAAAGAGATAAAGCAGGAAGCGAAACAAGAGGCAAAACAGAAGACGTAGGGCGGGGAGTTGTCCCTGGATTGTGGGAGGGAAATATGTTTTGAATTTGTGTTTGAACGCCAGCGGGCCAGAGGCGGAGGAAGGTCGCTGTCCCATACCGCCGAAGGTCTTGGAGGCCTTGGAGCGCGTCCTAGGCGAAGAGCTGGAGCTTTTGCGCCCAGAGACCGGCGAGGCGGAGGTCTCCGTCTCCTTTCTGGATACCATGGAGATGCGAGAGGTCAACAGAGAACACCGCGGGATCGACAAAGCCACCGACGTTCTGGCCTTTCCCCTTTGGGAGGGGGACGGTCCGTCTTTTGGTTTGCTTCCGCTGGGTGACGTGTTGATATGCCTGGAGGAGGCGGAGCGGGAGCATCCCCTAGGCCGTGTCGGGGCTTTGTGTCTGGTGCTGGCTCATGGCTTTCTGCACCTGCTGGGCTGGGATCACGACACCCCTGAGGGCGAACAGGCGATGTGGGAGCGTCAGGACGTTCTAAAGTCAAGGCTTTTGGCCGCTTGGGAGACCCGCTAATGGACACGACCGAGGTTGTGGAGACGTTCACGGCTTTGCTGAAGGGTTTTTTCTGGCTGACGGCGCTGTTGTTCCTGTCGGCGTTTTTCAGCGCGTCGGAGACCGCCGTCACGGCCACAGGGCGAGGGAAGTTCTTGGCCCTGCAGGAGACGCGCTCCTCTTACAAAGCGCTGTTCCAATGGCTGATGGACAACGTTCAGCGGGTTTTGACCCTATGCCTGATCGCCAATAACGTGGTCAACATCGGGGCCAGCACTTTGGCGACGGCGGTGGTGCTGGATTTGTTTGGTCCCAGCGGGATGGTCTACGTGGTGCCGGTGATGACGGTCCTTATCGTGGTGTTTGGGGAGATTTTGCCCAAAAGCGCCGCTGTTGCCTATTCAGAATATGTCCTGTTGTTCTGCACGCCCATCCTGCGGGTGCTGGATTTCCTGTTTTTTCCCTTTACGCGGCTTTTTCAGGGCGTCGTGAGTGTCCTGGGGTGGTTGTTGGGCGTTGAGCTTCGCCAGCAGGGGTCGTTCATGACGCGGGAGGAGATCGAGCAGGTCGTCAACATCGGCGAAGAGAGCGGAGCGCTGGAGGCCGTGGAGCGCCGTATGATCCACGGCATTATCGACTTCGAGGAGACCCGCGTTTATGAGATTATGGTGCCGCGCGTGGATATGGCGGCGCTGGAGGCCTCCACCTCTGTGGGAGCGGCAATGGAGGTTTTTATTGAGCACGGTCACTCACGCCTGCCCGTCTACGAGGACAGCCCCGATAACATCGTGGGCATCCTCTACGTGAAGGACACGCTGAAAAGCCTGGTGGCCGGGGATTTGACTCAGTCCGTGGGCGACCTCGCGCGCAAGCCCATGTTTGTGCCCGAGAGCATACGCACGGTGGAGCTTTTAGAGTCTATGCGACGCGACCACGTGCACTTCGCCGTGGTGGTGGACGAGTACGGCGGTGTGGCGGGTATTGTTACGATGGAAGATCTGCTGGAGGAGATCGTTGGCGAGATTCAGGACGAATACGACCAGGAAGTTCCCGCCGTCTTGGAGGAGGAGGAAGGAACGTACCTGGTGCAGGGGAACGTGAGCCTGGAAGACCTCAACGAAGCCCTGAACTGTTCCTTCGAGTCCGAGGACGCCGAGAGCATTGCGGGGCTTGTCCTCTCCCTGGCGGGCAAGTTCCCCGAGTGCGGCGACGAGTTCGAGTACGGAAGCTGGCTCATCCGCGTTGTGGAACTGGAGGATCATAGGATCAAGCAACTTCGTTTGCTGCGCCAGTGAGGGCGTGTCCAAAATCTCTCGCAAAAGTATACGCGTAAATTCCAATTGCTGTACGCGCTATATATAGCATGTTGTGTAATCACGCGCGGAAATAAGAGGCCAAAAAACGGATATAAACGGCAAAAATTTTGCGCGGAAAAGAGCGAACCGCCATAAACCCTCCAGTACCTTCTCTATCCCCTTTATAGCAATTCCGTTATAGATTAGTGATAAGATAAGATATATATAATTATAGAGGATGTGATTGTATGATACTTATATCCAATGAAAAACGAGAGCTAATAATTGAAGCGAAGCAGCGTGGAGAAAAAGAAGAAAATATCGCGGTATGGCTAAAAATCAGCAAAAGCTCTATAGGTACTCTGTGGAAAAGATTCAGAGATACTAACTGTTTTCTGCCCAAGATATATACAGGAAGACGATCCTGCCTGACTGAAGAAAAAATAAACGAGATATGTTCCGCAATTACAGAGAAACCAGATATAACCTTGAACGAATTGATT